>CANJHY010000042.1:0-29055 GCA_947474275.1 Betaproteobacteria bacterium | reverse complement strand
GGCGGTGGCATTGCGCAGCGCATAAAAAGCCTGAATGGAAGGGGTATGCGAGAGCGAGAATTTCTGTCCCAACCAGAGTGCTTCGGCGTAGTTTTTGCTCTTCGGCGCGGCGGTCACGAGCAGGCCGAAGGCAGGCTGGCAAGCGGTCCCGAGGCGGCGACGATGAGGTGATCAACCCCTTGCAGATGTTGCTCAAGGCGGCCAAAAAGGCTGCGGTAGAGGGCATGGGCGCGCTGCAGGTCAAATTCGTTGACCGATCCGCCCTGGATTTCCAGCGCACCGCGCAGTGCCTTGACGGTCTCGCCCAGAGCCGCCTCGCCTTCGCTTATTTTTGCTATGTAGTTGCCCTGACGGCGGGTGATCTGGATGAAGGATTGCTTCTTGCCCACGATAAATGAGACTAGCGCTTCGCGATCACTGAGGCGCCGGCGCAATTCGGTGAGCTGCAAGGGGCGCGGGTTGGCAAGCTGGTGGTAAGCGGGAAATTGCCCGGCCAGCTGCTGATTGAGCGCGCTGGCGCGCTGCCAGTTCTCCCTCATCGTTTGTTGTAGCCGGGTTTCGGCGATGGCGCTGCGTTCCTGATCGGGGAGCGCCTGTTCGGCGGCCAGCTCAGCGCGCGCAACATAGACCTGGCGCTGTGCGCTTTGCAGTTCTTCGACCAGTGCGGCGATCTTCGGGTCATCGGTGGCAAGGCGCGCCTGCGCCTTGGCGATCGTCTTGTCAATGAAGCCTGAGCGCACCAGCTGGAAGGCATCGAATGCCTCCGCGTAGAGCCCCTGTCTGGCAGGCTCGTCCTTCAGGGTTTCGGCATACTCGGTGATCGCCGCGCCAAACGGAATCAGTTGCTCCTTGCTCATGACTTCGGCGGACTGCGGCAGCGACTTGGCGATCTGGAAAGCGCTGCGAAAGGTGATGATTGCCGATGAGTTCATGCCCTCTGTCTGGTAGGCCCTGCCGAGGGCGGCGAGAATGGGCAGGGTCGGCGCCCCATCGCCAGACACCAGTCGGCGGATCGCGAGGGCGGAATTGAAATAGGTTTCCGCGGCTGACAGGCGGCCTTGCGCGATGCTCACTTCGCCCAAGGTGGTCATGAGGTCGGCCTTCCACCATTGAGGGGCGCCGTCGACCTGCACAATAATTTGCAGCGCCTCGCTGGCGAGCGCCCCCGCTGTCACGGCATCGTCGTTGCGCAAGGCCATTTTTGCTTCGAAGTCCAGCGCCATCGCCAATTCGGCCCGTTCCGTGCCGGCGGCTTCTCCGCGCAGCAGGGCTTGCGGGTCGTTGCCGTCGGCGCCGCTGGCTATTTTGCGCCAGGCGGCGCTCGCCAGTCGCGCGCCTTGTTGCGCGGCTGCGTATTCGCCACGGTTGGCGGCCTCGAAGCCCTGGTAGGTGGCCAAGCGCGCGCGATCGGATTCAAAGGGCGATTTCTGTACAATCATCTCCGCGCGCCGGAATAGCGCCTGCGCTTCTTCTGCCTTGCCCTGGTTGCTGACGTTCAGCGCCAGATCCATCAGCGTGTCGGCGAGGGCGGGGTCATTCGCGGAGAGCAGCTTCGTCTGCAGATCAAGGGCTTTGCGGAAGATGTCTTCGGCCTGCGAAAAATTGAAATTGCTGCTGGCATTGCGCGCATCACGAATCAACTGGCGGAAACTCTCCAGGTCTGCCGACGTGGCCAGTACCACAGGTTTTCCCCAGAGGGTCTGCAGGTAGGCCTTGCTGGACACCGCGGCGATACGCGCGTCTGCCAGACCGGCCACTTTCAGCATCACCGGCAGGAGTGCCGGTGAACCGTCCGCGGCGACGAGGATCCCCTGGTTTACGCTGAGCACCGCGAGTTGCGGCCAGCCGCCGGATTTGAGCTGGCAGGGCAGGATCGCCACCGCACGCGCGCCGGGTTCATCGAGCCACTTGGGCTCAGCGCATGCCGCCTTCGCCGTGATCAGCTTCTCCATACGACTGCGGCGGTATTGCGACAATAAAGCGGCCTGGGTGCCCTCCCTGTCTTGCTGGCTGCTGGCGAGGAAGCGGCCGTACGCCACCATACCGGCTGCTTTGCCGCCGCAGAATATTTGCACATCCGCAGGCACTCCGGCTTCCGCAGCGAGATCGTCGCGCACACGGACTTCGCAGTCTTCGCCGACCAGATTCTCACCCAGCGGGCTGGGCGCTGGACTGGCCGCGTGGGCCAGGCTGCTGATCGCGCTCAGGCTCACGGCAAGGATGAGCAATATATTCATCCGCTTCACCACGCCGAGCGATTACCGCTGAGCGAGTAGCGCTGCCCAGTGGCTGCGGCTGCCGGCAGACGCACCGCTGCGGGCAGCTGGACGCTTACCATGCCAAAGGGCACCACCGGGCGCACGACTGACGCGCGTTGCGGCTGGGTGGCTGGTTTCACTGGCTCCGGTGGCGCAGCAGCAGCAAGCGTCTTGTCCCCTGCATCGGCGATGTCTCTAGGCGTCTGTGGTTTTACGGCTGCCACGGGCGAGGGTGGCGGGGCCATCACGGTGCTGGGCGGAGCAGCAACCGCTGGGCCTGGCGCAGCGGCCAGCGGCCCCGTTGCCGGGGCCTTGGCTCCGACCGCCATCCCTGGCGCCCTCGGCGCAGTCACTATCCCCGGTGCCATTGCCCCCGGCGCCATGGGCGCGGCCATCATTCCCAGTGCCATCGGCGCAGCAGCTATCCCCTGCGCCATCATTCCCGGTGCCATGGGAGCGGCCACCATTCCCGGCGCCATCGGACCGCTCAGCGGGCCACCCGTCGGCCCACCCATCGGGCCACTCAGCGGCCCACCCGTCGGGCCAATGGCCATCATTCCAGGATCACCCATCGGGCCACTCATCGTCCCACCCGTCGGGCCACTCATCGGCCCACCCGTCGGGCCGCTCATCGGCCCACTCATCGGGCCAATGCCCATCATTCCAGGATCACCCATCGGGCCACTCATCGGACCACCCATCGGAGCACTCATCGCCCCCCCCATCGGCCCACTCATCGGGCCAATGGCCATCATTCCAGGATCACCCATCGGGCCGCTCATCGGACCACTCATCGGGCCACTCATCGGGCCAATGCCCATCATTCCAGGATCACCCATCGGGCCACTCATCGGCCCACCCATCGGGCCACCCGTCGGGCCAATGGCCATCATTCCAGGATCACCCATCGGGCCACTCATCGGCCCACCCATCGGACCACTCATCGGACCACCCGTCGGGCCAATGGCCATTGGCCCAGGATCACCCATCGGCCCAACCGTCGGGCCAACCGTCGGCCCAACCATCGGGCCAACGATCGGGGGGGGGAGATAAAAAATGGGAATAATGGACGAGGTGGTGGTGGTGGTGGTGGTGGTGGTGGTATTGGTGCTGGTGGCGAAGCTATTTTCGATGAGGCCGCTGTTAAATCCGGCCAGCCCGTCGACGAAGCTGTTGCCCGTCAGGCTGCCGCTGGCGTCGCTATTGCTGATGGTGCCGCTGTTAAATCCGGCCAGCCCGCCGACGTAGCTGTCACCAGTCACGCTGCCGATGGCGTCGCTATTGCTGATGGTGCCGACGTTAGATCCGGCCAGCCCGCCGACGTAGCTGTCACCAGTCACGCTGCCGATGGCGTCGCTATTGCTGATGGTGCCGACGTTAGATCCGGCCAGCCCGCCGACGTAGCTGTTGCCCGTCAGGCTGCCGGTGGCGCCGCTATTGCTGATGGTGCCGAGGTTATCGCCTGCCAGCCCGCCGACGTAGTTGTTGCCCGTCACACTGCCGCTGACGTAGCTGTTGCTGATCGTGCCTTTGTTTGATCCCGCCAGCCCGCCGACGTAGTCAGCGCCGCTCACGCTGGCACCCGACAACCCCACGTTTTGAATGGTGCTCGCCCCGGTGGGGACTACAAACAGACCAACGTAATCTGTTGCCGGCCGATTGATGGTGAGGTTGTTGATCACGTGGCCTAGGCCGTCGAAAGTTCCGCTAAAGCCAGAAATGATGTCGCCTATCGGCAGGAACCCGGCGCCGCTGTTCCAGCTTGACGTGGGCGCGGCGTCGATATTCGCGCCGAGAGCGTAGCGGCCGCTCAAGCCGCCGCCGATACCCTGCAAGTCGGTCGTCGTCGTGCTGCCGGCCGCCCCCAGCGTAGTGATAACGGTGAAGCCGTTGATGCTGCCATCGGAACCCAGCTTGGTGCTGAAATTTCCCCCGGCTTGCAGGTTGACCGGGGCATCAACACTGTAGAACGCGGCGTTGCCGGCAGCCGGCAAGAGTTGGCCGAATTCCAGCGCGAGACTGCCCGAGCTGGCGGTGGCGCTGATCGGCTGGTCGATGAAGATGTTGCGCCCGGCCCGCAGGGTCAACCGGTTGTTGGAAGCCCAGCTAATGGGGTCGAGGACGAAAATATCACCATTGCCGCCGGCGGTCCCTTGGGTCGCGGTGCTAATCGTGACGCCGCTCGTGGCGAGCTGGCTGCCAAGGAGGATGCCGGTGATATTGCCGCCGCTGGCCGCGATGGTGAAATCGTTGGGGTCGATCAGCCAGTTGCCCGTGAGGCCCTGGGCTGCCGCGGTACTCACACGCGCGGCCTCGCCGATGTTGACCTGGCTCGCCGAAGTCTCGATAAAGCCGCCGTCCCCGCCCAGCCGCCCCGCTTGCGCCGCGAGGCTGCCGGTGAAGGCCAGCGTGCTCTGCGGGTTGTTCAGGCTGGCCATAAGGATGACGCTGCCGCCCTGCCCCACCCCCTCAGCGCTCGCGTTGGCGCGGATGCTGCCGGCGTGTTCGATGCGCTCACCCGCGTCCAGGCGTATCACCCCGCCGCTGCCATTAGCCCCCCCGCCATCCGCACTCAGCGTGCCGGTGTTGACGATGCTGCCAGCGCTGGCCGTGATCAGGCCGCCCGTACCGTCGGCGTTGTTCGCCGTCACAAGCCCCGTGTTGACGAGTTGGCCGGTGTCGCCGGCGTCCAGCGTGACCACACCATTCACGAGGCGCGTGCTATTCGCCTGCACCAAGCCCGTGGTGTTGATCACACTGTCGATCACGCCCTTGAGCGCACGCGCACTGATCAGCACCTGACCGCCATCGGCAATCAGCCTGCCGCTGTTATCCACCAGAGCGCCGGGCGTGCTCGGCGCAATCTCCACCGCACCAGTCACCTGGAAGGACAGGAGCTTGTCACCCACCACATCCATGACGAAGGTCTTCGCCCCGCCCAGCACCACGCTGCCCAGATTCGCCTGGATGAGGCCCTCGTTACGCACCTGCTCACCGGCGAGTACTGCGTAGCCCCCGTTGGTCGCGGTGATAGTGCCGAGGTTGATGACTGCAGCCCCGGGGGTCACGGAATCGGTGAAGCGATACCTGCCGGCCAGAAAGTCGCTATCGGACAAGGCGCGCGTGGTGCCAAGGAACCCTGCACTGTTAATTTGCCCGCCCGCGCCAATAAAGACGCCGTTGGGGTTGAGCAACCACACCTGGCCGTTGGCGCTGAGTGAGCCCTGCAGAAGCGAGGCTTGGGAGCCGGTCACGCGATTGAGCGCGATGGCTGAGGCGTTCGGCTGGATGAACTGCACGCTATTGCCCGCACCGATGGAAAACGTGCGCCAGTCGATGACCGCCTTGGCGCTACTCTGGGTGATGACTACCTGGTTGGCCGCAGGGGCCGCGAAGCTGACGCTCCCCGCGCGCACGGTGGCCCCGCTGGGCACCTGCGCCAGGGCTGGGGTCACGAAACTGACACTCATGCCCGCAACGAGCGCGGCAAAGAGGCAGTTGGTGTGCCTTACGGTCGAAACTCGGCGCGCTGAGCGGGGATTACGTTTCATTATCAGGACCATGGGCCAGGGTGTGGGGTGAGGCAAAGGTTTAGGTCTGTCACAAACTTTGGTTCAAAAAAAAACTGCGGCTCAGCGCGGTAACGGCGCATCACGGATCAAACTTGAGCGCATCGACACTTGTCGTGGCGCTGGCGAGTCGCCGGCGCCACGACATCAAATAAGGCAAACCTGGCCAAGCCTATTTCCAGCGTTGAGAAATGGCGCACATGTATATAGTCGCCGCACATTGTTTACATTGTTAATTCTATTACATTATATATTTTTCGTATTTTACATACTGTCGTCGGCACTGTCTGTCCGGTATGGGACATCCGTCTGTCCGCCGGCTTTTAATGGCACTTGGTTGCAATCCAACAATGATGCGGATTTCGGCACGCCTCCCGATTCCGGCGCTTTGAGATCGCAAGCGGTTTTTGCACCGTATCGTTGCCAGTTTTCTTGGCAAACGAGCGGCGCCATGAATCGCGATCAGCCGGTTTTCGCGCAATTGTTGAGGTTTTTACCGTGCAGTCACTGCGCTGATGAAAATAACAAAAACGGCATTAATGCACTCAGTGGTGGAATTAAATTTGCCCGCCTGCCGTTATATTCTCAATCGGCTAATCCAACTCACGCTAAAAGCAAAATTATTGGCCTGCTGATGCAGCGTCCGCCAGGCTGCTATACATTGAATACAATGATCCTATCATATTAAATATATGTATATATATATATATTACGTAGTGTATGTTTTTATTTGTTAACCCGACTTCACCTGGGCAATCTCACGAAACCGTCACCTTTTTCCATTTCTAATTCATTAACACAAACGTATCCCCATCCATTCTGATGGAGAAAAATATGTCCGCTTATGCAGTGCGGTGCTGCATGCGTTGGGCGTCGACGGCATGCCGGGCGCCGGCGCCGAAACAAGCACTCGTCTATGTTAATATTTGATCGTCTGCATTACTCGCGACAACACTCCCATGCCGTTCAAGCTGTTTTTCATCGGCGCCGCCTGCGCATTGATGGCGTGCGCGCCGGCGCTCGCGCAACCGTACCCCGCCAAGCCGGTGCGCATGATCGTCGCCTATCCCGCAGGCGGCAGCGTCGACGTGGTCGCGCGGCTGGCGACACAGAAACTGACCGAGAGCATGGGCCGCTCATTCGTCGTCGAGAACCGCGCGGGTGCCGGTGGCAACGTGGGCACCGATTACGCGGCGAAAGCGCCTGCCGATGGCTATACCCTGCTGATGGGAAGCGCCGCGGCCCTGGCGTCCAATCCCGCGCTTTTTGTGAAGCTGCCCTTCGATCCGGTGCGCGACTTCGCGCCGGTTTCCCTCATCGTGATCCAGCCGAATATTCTCGTTGTGCACCCGGCCATCCCCGTCAGGTCAGTGCGTGAATTCGTCGCGCTCGCCAGGAGCCGGCCCGCGATTCTCAACTATGGTTCGAGCGGCATCGGCAGTTCGCAGCACATGGCCGCCGAGCTGTTCGCGAACTCGGCGGGCGTCAAGCTCACCCATGTGCCGTACAAAGGCGGCGCGCCGGCGCTGATCGATCTGGTCGGCGGCCAGATCGATTTGATGTTCGAAACCATGCCGACTGCGCTGCCCTACGCAAAGAGCGGCAAGCTGCGCGCGCTCGCCATCACCACGGCGACCCGGGCGAAGGTATATCCGGAGTTGCCGACGCTGCGCGAGAGCGGCCTCAATGACTACGAGTACCGCGGCTGGATCGGCCTGCTCGCGCCGGCCGGCACGCCGCCGGACATCGTAACGCGCCTGCATGCCGAAGTGGTGCGCGCTGTCAACGCCGGCGGCCTCGCCGCCCAGTTCCGCGACATGGCTTTCGATGTTGTCGCGGGCACCCCTGCGGAATTCGGTCAGTTCATCAAGGACGAAATTGCCCTGCACCGGAAAATCGTCAGCGTTGCGGGCATCAAGCCGGAATAACCTCCGCCGCCCACATTTAACCCATTCGTCCACAGGAACCGCATGTCACATCCACTCGACCCCGTATTCAATCCGCGCGTCATCGCCGTAATCGGCGCCTCCAACGACCCGGAGAAGCGCGGCTACCGCGCGATCAAAACGCTGCTTTCCGACAACTATCAGGGCAAGATCATTCCGATCAATCCGAAGTCGGCGGAAATACTCGGCCTCAAGTGCTATCCATCGATTGCGGACGTGACCGATGCGGTCGACCTCGCTCTGGTCTGCACCGCGGCCAGGACAGTTCCTGAAGTCGTGCGCAGCTGCGGCAAGCAGGGCGTCAAGGGCGCGCTTCTGCTCGCCGGCGGCTTCAGTGAAGCCAGTGAGGAAGGACGCGTGCTCGAAGAGGCGGCGGTTGCCATTGCACGCGAGTACGGCATCCGTCTGATCGGCCCCAACACCAACGGCATGTTCAGCGCCCGCTTCGGCTGCAACGCGATCGGCTGGTACGACCTGCCGCGCGGGCCGCTGGCGATGATCGCCAACTCGGCCAACGTCATGTTGTCGGTGGTCACCGAAGCGCAGTTCCATCGCCACTTCGGATTCAGCACGCTACTGCCGCTCGGCAATCAGGCTGATATCCAGTTTCACGAATGTCTCGACGCCCTGAGCCAGGACCCCGATACCAAAGCGGTAATTTCCTATGTCGAAGGATTCCGCAATGGCCGCGCGTTTTATGAGGTGGCGCGCCGCGTGAGTCCGCACAAGCCGATCGTCATGTTCAAAGCCGGCCGCACCGCCGACGGGGTGAACGCCGCCCGCTCGCACAGCGGCTCGCTCGCCGGCGACTATGCAGTCGCCACCGGTGTGATCAAGCAGGCCGGCATTCCGCTGGTGGAACGCGCCGATTGCCTGTTTCCCGTGGCCGAGGCACTCGCACTGTTGCCGCCGATGCCGACCCGGCGCGTGGCGATACTCTCCGAAGGCGGCGGCGTCATCACGGTCGCCGCCGAAGCGCTCGCCGAACGCGGCATGGTGCTGGCCAAACTCACCGCCGAAACGCAGGCAAAACTGAAGGCGATCGTGCCCGCCGCCTCGGCGTTGTCGAATCCAGTCGATCACGGCGGCGGCACCGATCCGCGCGCCGAGTATTACGGGCAATGCGGCAAAGCGATACTCGAAGACCCCAACGTCGACGCCCTGCTGTGTGTCGGTTTTCTCGGTGGCTATGCGCACCGCTACGGCGACAGCGTGGGGGAGATGGAAAACAGCGTATGCAAAGGCTTCGGCGATCTTATGCGCAAGCACCAGAAGGCCATCGTGGTGCAGTCGCATTACGCGCATTTTCGCACGCCCGCACTGGATATATTGCGCAATGCCGGCGTGCCGTTTTACCGTTCCATCGAGATTGCGGCCCATTGTCTCGCGTCGCTCGCCGATTACTCCGCGATGCGCCGCCGTCTCGCCGGCGACGCGCAGGATGCCGGCGCCACGCCTGCGGTTGTCCCGGCCGTGCAAAAAATGCTGGCCGATGCGCGTGCCGCACAGCGCATGGCGCTGCTCGAAACCGAGGCGCGCGAGGTTTTGCGCGCCGCCGGCATCGCCATGCCGCCGTCGCTGTTGCTGAAGTCCGCGGCTGACGCAGACGCCGCGGTCAAGTCACTCGGCGCCGGCGCGCTCGCGCTCAAAGTCGTGTCAAAGGATGTGCTGCATAAATCCGACACCGGCGGTGTCGTGCTGAACGCGGCGGGCGCGGCGGCGATCCGCGAAGGCTACGCCAGGATCATGCAAAGCGTGCAGGCAAAAGTGCCGGGCGCTGTAATTGACGGCGTGCTGGCGAGCCCGATGGCGCCGGCCGGCGTCGAACTGATCGTTGGCGTCACGCGCGACCCGCAGTTCGGCCCGGTGATCATGTTTGGTCTGGGCGGCGTGTTCGTTGAAACCATTCGCGACGTGGTATTTCGCGCGGTGCCGATTTCACGCGCTGATGCGGGCGAGATGATCGCCGACATCCGCTTCAAGGGCATGCTGGAAGGCGCGCGCGGGCTGCCGAAGGTGAACACCACGGCACTCATCGAACTGCTGCTGAAGGTATCCGCGCTGGCCGCCGCGCATCCGGACCTTGCCGAAATCGATCTCAATCCCGTCATCGCGCACGGCGACACCTGGTCCATCGTCGATGCGCGGATGATATTGGGCTAGTCAACCGGCTTGATACCGGCGTCCTTCGCGAGCTTCACCATCTTCGCCGACTGTTCGCGCATATACGCGCCCATTTGCTCGGGTGTGCCTGTGCCGCCGGCAAGTTCCAGCCCCAGATCCTGCAGGCGGGTCTTCACGTCGTTCGCGGCAAGCGCCTTGTTGGCTTCCGCATTGAGCCGCATGACGAGTTCACGTGACATGCCTGCGGGGCCTGCTATGCCCATCCATCCATCGAAGTCATAACCGGGCAAGCCCGCCTCTGCGATAGTTGGCACGTCCGGCAGCATAGCCAGGCGCTTGGTTGTCGATATGCCGAGGGCACGAACCCGAGAGGTTTTTACATAAGGAATAGCCTCCGGCGCGGGCGCAAATATCAAGTCGATCTGACCGCCGATCAAGTCGGCGATCGCGGGCGCGCCCCCCTTGTATGGCACGTGCACCATTTTGACCCCGGTCATGCTTTGAAACAGTTCCATCGCCATATGCTGCGAGGAGCCGTTGCCGCCCGACCCATAATTGAGTTGGCCAGGCTTTGCCTTGATTAGCGCGATCAACTCCTTGACGTTTCTCGCGGGCACGGAGTTATTCAGTATCAACACATTTCCCTGATGAACCAGCATGGCGATCGGTGCCAGATCCTTCAACGGGTCGTATGGCATTTTTGAGTAAATTGCGAGGTTAGTACCGAGGGATCCACTACTACTCACAAGCAACGTATAGCCGTCCGGCGCTGACTTGGCAACGAGATCAGCCGCAATATTACTCGCTGCGCCGGGACGGTTATCGACAACGACCTGTTGTCCGAAATACTCCCCCAACTTTTGCGCAAATATGCGTCCGACAATATCGACGCTGCCGCCTGCCGCATAACCTACAAGAATGCGCACGGGTTTAACCGGGTAATTCTGCGCCCAGCCCCCTGAAATGCCTGCAATGAAAAACGCGAATCCTAATAATGCGCAACGGAACATTGAACCTCCCATGCATGTGAGATTACGAATCTGGCCACGGATACTCGGCAAAACGCTTGCCGAGTCCATGTAAAGTCATAGTTCACTCAAAAGTCGCTAGTGTAGTGCGTCTAAAATGAAAGAACTTAAATGCGATTGCGATGTCTGTAGTATGAGGGAGCTACAGACATGCGAATCGCACCTACTGTCACGATCACCGAAGCGCAAACACGCCAGCTTCAGGCTTGGGCGCGTGGGCGTAGCGTCGCGGTGCGTCTGGCGCAGCGAGCGCAGATGATTCTGCTGGCGGCACAGGGCATGACCGACCAAGCGATCGCAGCCGAACTGAAGGTAGGCCGGCGCACACCGGCGCGCTGGCGCCAGCGCTTTCTTGAGCAAGGACCTGTTGGGATTGAGCGCGATGCTCCGCGCCCGGGAAGAAAGCGTCAGATCTCTGCGGCGAAAGTGCGCGCTGTGATTGCGAAGACCACACGCGAAGTCCCGGCGAACTCGACGCACTGGAGTACCCGCACGATGGCTGCTGCCGTCGGCATCAGCGAGGCGAGTGTGCGCCGCATTTGGCACGCCAATGGGCTCAAGCCGCACCTGCTCAAGACGTTCAAGGTTTCCAACGACAAACGCTTTGCCGAGAAACTCGAGGACATCGTCGGGCTGTATCTGAATCCACCCGAGCACGCGCTGGTGCTTTGCTGCGACGAAAAAAGCCAGATCCAGGCGCTGGATCGCACTCAGCCAGGGCTGCCGTTGAAAAAGGGCCGCGCGCAGACGCTTACGCATGACTACAAGCGCAACGGAACGACCACGCTGTTTGCCGCTCTCAATACGCTGGACGGCGCCGTCATCGGCCAGTGCCTGCCAAGACATCGCCATCAGGAATGGTTGAAATTCCTGCGCCAGATCGAACGCGAAACCCCGCCCGGGCTCGATTTGCATCTGATCGTCGACAACTATGCCACCCATAAGCATCCAAAGGTCGGATCCTGGCTCAAGCGCCACCCGCGATTCCATATGCACTTCACTCCGACCAGTGCCTCTTGGTTGAACATGGTCGAACGCTTCTTTCGCGACCTGAGCCAAAATGCGATCGAACGCGGCGTGTTCCCCAACGTGCCTGAACTCATCAGCACCATTGAAACCTATGTCGAAAACCACAACCGCGACCCCAAGCCGTTCATCTGGACCGCGCGCGCCTCGGACATCCTCGCGAAGGTCGTCAAAGCGCGCGCACGACTCAATAAGTTGCAATCTGTTTGACGCACTACACTAGCATGCACCGGAAATCCGGCGGCAATTGACGCTTGCGTTATGCCTGCAGAGTACTTTGCGCCGTGGTTCGATGCGCGAACTGCTCCGCATGCCGCTTTTCCTGCTCGGCGTAATGCTCCATGAAACGCCCGAAAAAATCCTCGCCGACGGCGACCGCGTCGGCATCGAACTCGGCGCGCGGCGACGGCATAAGATCGAAATTGCCCTTGTTTTTGCCGCGCACCAGCAGCGCGGGCAGGCGATGCGCGCACGTGACGCGCGCGTGCGCCGGGATATAGCTGATGCCGTAACCGATGCGCCGGTGCGGTGCGTCGTTGGGCGCCGAGCGGTGCGGGCAAAACGTATGGTGCAGCGACATCTCGCCCGCCTTCAGCTCCATCATCACCGCGCCCTCCGCTTTCAGCGGCTCGACGATGACCTGGCCCGCGGCGTTGATGCTGTTGGGCAACCGGGAATTGGCGTGATGGTACTGCCGCGGCGCGCCGTCGGGCGGCAGCACTTCCATACAGCCGGACTGCGCGCTCGCGTCCGTCAACGCGATCCACGCGGTGACGTGCTCGTGCGGGTCGAGACCGAAGTAGGTCGAGTCCTGGTGCCACGCAGTGAAAGCCGGCGATCCCGCCTCCTTGACGAAAAAGGTCGCCCAGAACACCAGGATGTCGGGGCCTATGACGTCTTCGACCGCATCGAGCACGCGCGGGTGGCGGCACAGCGCTTCGACCCACGGCAGGAAGGTGTACGAACCCGAGCGGTATTTCTTGTGCGCCTGCGAAATCGGCGTGGCTATGCGCTCCTCAAGCCGGCGGACATTCGCCATGCCGGCGGCGGCCTCCGCCGGCGTCAGCACGGGTAGCGGAAACAGAAAACCGTTCTGCCGATAGTCGCGGACCTGCTGCTCTGTCAGTGCTTTCACGTAAGTGTCTCCAGCATGTATAGGGGGAAGGCGCGCCGCGCCCGTAGCCTGCAGATTGCGGTTCGTGGCATGATGGTTGCATGGTAATCCGCATCAAAATTGCTGTCCAACTTCCTGCCACGATCAACTGGAGCACACGCAATGCGGAATTCGAATTCTCCCCAGGGTGACATCGCAATGAATTCACTGCGCGCGCTGGCGCTGTGGTTGGCGCTGTTCCCGCCTGGTGCGAGCGCCGCATCGAAGGACGACTATCCGCAGCGCCCGCTCCGGCTGGTCGTGCCGGTACCGCCGGGCGGAGCTGGCGACTTCACCGGCCGGCTAGTCGGAGCCAAACTCGCCGAAGCGCTCGGACAGAACGTCGTCGTCGAAAATCGCGGCGGCGCCGCTGGCGTGATCGCCACGGAATTCGTTTCGCAGGCGGCTCCCGACGGTTACACATTTCTGCTGTCCTCCAGCACGACCCACGGCATAGGCCCCGTGCTCTACCGCAAGCTGCCGTACGACGCGCAGAAAAACTTCACGCACATCGGCCTGATCGCAACAGTGCCCGCCGTGATGGCCGTCAACCAGTCGGTGCCCGTGCATTCGGTGAAAGAATTCGTCGCGCTCGCCAAGGCCAAGCCGGGCGCGCTCCTGTTCGGTTCATCCGGCAGCGGCGGTCCGCCCCATCTGATGGGCGAGCTGTTCAAGGCGGTCACCGGCGCGCCCATCACGCACGTTCCTTACAAAGGCAGCGGACCGGCGGTCATCGATCTCGTGGGCGGGCAGTTGCAGGTAATGTTCGACGGCCTCCCCTCCCTCATCGGGCAAATCAAGGCCGGCAAGCTGCGCGCCATTGCCGCAGTCAGCGCAACGCGCTCGGCGGTGCTGCCCGAGCTGCCGACGATGGCCGAGGCAGGCTATCCGGGAATCGAAGGCGGATTATGGTTCGGCGTTTCCGGCCCGGCCGGCGTGCCCGCCAACATCGTCAACCGCATGAGCAAGGAAATTTTTGCGGCGGTCGCGATTGCCGAAGTGAAGGAGCGGTTCGCGAGCGTGGGCGCTTTCGTTTCGCCGCTCGGACCGCGCGAATACACCGAGTTCATCCGCGCGGAAAACAAGAAGTGGGCCCCGGTCGTGAAGGCTTCGGGCGCGACGATAGACTAAATCCTATTTGACGAGCCCGAGATCGACCAGCGCTGCGCGCAGTTCCTGGTGTTGGGCGTCGAGATATTTCTGCGTGTCGCGGCTGTTGAGATACACAGGGTCCTGCAGCAGGCGCGCGAGTTCGTCGCGCCATTCCGGCATTTGCGCGAGTTTCGCGAACACGCCGTCCCAATATGCGATCTGCGGCGCGGTCATCCCTTTCGGGCCGACGACGCCGCGCCAATTGGCGTAGACCGAATCGACACCCTGCTCTTTCCATGTCGGCACGTTGGCGAATGCGCCGCCGAGCCGCTTGGGCCCGGATACCGCGATGCCGTGCAATTTGCCTGACTCGATAAAAGGCATCATGCCCGCCGCGCTGCCGGCTGCAATGTCGAGATGACCGCCCATGACGCCGGCCACCGCCTCGGTCGAGCCTTTTACCACCACCACGCGCAGTTTCTTGATGTCGACGCCGGCCGCCTTCAGCGCCAGCACCGTCGCCAGGTGATTGGAGCCTGCGAGCGCGGTGGAAAGGCCGATGCTCAACGATTTCGGGTCCTTCTTCAAACGCTCGATGACGTCGCGGCCGGTCTTATACGGCGCATCGGGGCGCACGCCGAAACCGACGTACTCGTTGATGAGATGGGCGAGCGGCGTCATGTCCGTGTACTTGATCTGGTCCGCGATCATCAGCGGCCCCGTAATCATCGGCTGCAGCGTCAGCGCAATATAGTGGGCATCGCCCGGATGCTGGTTGAGGTAGATGAAACTGAGCGTGCTGCCGCCGCCGGTTTTATTGACCACGCTGGTCGCGACGTCAGTCAGTAATTTTTCCTGGAATTGCTTCTGCATGAGGCGCCCGGTGATGTCAGCACCGCCGCCCGGCCCCGAGCCGACGATGATTTCGACGCTGCGCGTGGGTTTCCATGGCTGCGCATTCGACTCACCGGTGCCGGCGAGCGCACCAAACGCGAGCATGCTAAAAATTATGGTGCGCATTTGCATTGCATGTCCTAATTAGAAATTAATCTTCAAAATTCAAAAAATATCAGCCGCAGATAAACCACGGATAAACGCAGATAAGTTCGAATTACCTAACATCGGCGAGGGGCCGACCTTGGATTTTCATCTGCGTTTATCTGCGGCTCAACTCTTTTTTCAGATTGAATCGAGTATAGCATCGCGTCATGGCGCGTTTGACACCTGCACGCGCCGGTCGATATGATCCACTGCAGATCTCCTTCCGCCTCTCACCTCTCGCCTCTCCAAAAAAATGCCTCTCCTGCTCGACAATCGCGAAGTCGCCGCCGCCATGCGTGTGGAGGAGTACGTCGAAACAATGGAGCAGGCGTTTCGCGAGCTGGGCGCCGGCCGCGCGGTCAATTCGCTGCGCGTAGACACCTGCGTGCCGTTCGACGGCTACACGCCCGACTTGAAGCGCGCGACGGCGAAACACAGGGACGCGCTGCCGCTCGATGCCGACCCGGTGTATGCCGCACCAACCATTGCGGCAGCGAAGCAGGCCGGTGACGTCGTTTACCGTTTGAAGACGGTGACCGGCGGATTTCCCGCATGCGGCATGATGGCCGTGCGCATTTCGACGCACTTCGACACCCAGCCTGAAATAGCCGGCGTGCTGCGCCGCGTGAAACTGCCGCTGGCGCCGGGCTGGCAATTCATGAGCATGATCGTGCTGCTGTCGCTCGAGACCGGCGAAGTGCTCGGCATGCTGCCGGATTCGCATATTCAGAAAATGCGCGTCGGTGGCACTACTGCACTCGGTGTGAAATTGCTGGCGCGCCCGGATTCCGAAAATGTCGGCGTGCTCGGCAGCGGCGCGCAGGCCGAAGCCGCGCTCGAATGCACCGCCGCCATCATGAAACTGAAGCGCGTGCTCATCTACAGTCCGACGCAGGCCAATCGCGAGCGTTTCGCGCGCACCATGAGCGAGCGCATCGGCGTCGAAGTCATCGCCGTCGATACCGCCGAGAAAGCATTCAAGTCGGCGGATATCATTCTCGCCGCGACGAGTTCGTACGAGCCGGTCTACGATTCGGCGTGGCTGAAGCCAGGCATGCACCTCGGCATCGGCACACTGCTGGAAGACGACGTGCAGACATTCAAAATGAGCCGCCAGGTCGTCGTCAGCCTGAAACCGTTTGGCGACAACAGCGATTTCGTGCAGAACTTCGTCATGGGCAAGAAAAAGCAGGGTGCTACTTTCGGCCAGCTGATCAACAAAAAAGCCCAGGAATTCGACTGGGATGCCTACGTCGAGTTGGGCGACTTGCTGAACGAGCGCGCCACGGGACGCAACAGCGCCGATGAAATCACGCATCATCTGAACAACAACGGCTGCGGCATGCAGTTCGCGGCAGCCGGCGCGCGCATCCTGCAGAACGCCCGCAGCATGGGCCTGGGCACCGAGCTGTCGGGCGATTTCTTCCTGCAGAAAGAGCACACATAACCATTGCCCCGTTTATTGTCATTCCCGCGCAGGCGGGCATCCCCTTCCCCCGCTTGCGGAGGGAGAGCGTGCTTAGAATGCGAGGGGCATTAGGATGGGGGCGTTTTGGACTCCGGCGTGCGCGAAAGTAAGAGTATTTTTCGGCGCGTAATTTCCCCTGGACTCCCGCCTGCGCGGGAGTAACGATTCTTTTTGCGGCGCACTATTTCAGGTTACGATAGGCGTCCTCGTTCACGATTTCCGGGAATTCGCATGCACTCAATCTCGAAATTTTTCCTCGCCACGCTGGTGACCGCATACGCGCTTGCCGCCGGCGCGCAAAACTATCCGACGAAACCGGTGCGCATCGTAGTGCCCTTCCCCGCGGGCGGCGGCGTCGACCTTACCGCGCGCACGGTAAGCCAGAAGCTCACGGATTATCTTGGCCAGCAGGTCGTAATCGACAACCGCGCGGGCGCCGCCGGCACCATAGGCGCCGAGCATGTCGCCAAGTCCGCGCCCGATGGCTATACGTTATTGGTTGCCGGGCCCGGTTCGGTCGCAGTAGCGCCGCTGCTGTTTCCCAAGCTAGGCTACAACCCGCTGAAAGACCTGGCACCGATTACGATGCTGGTCACCATGCCGTACATCATCGTCGCGCACCCGTCGGTGCCGGCGAAAAACGCCGCCGAACTGATAGCGCTCGCCAAGGCCAACCCCGGCAAGCTCAACATGGCTTCCGGCGGCGCGGGCACCGGGCAGCATCTCGCCGGCGAATTTTTCAACGTGCTGGCCGGCATCAAGATGATCCACATCCCGTACAAAGGCACCGCACCCGCGATCGCCGACATCATGGGCGGGCATGCCGATCTCACGTTCTCCGATCCTTCGGTGCTGCCACAATTGCAGGCCGGGAGACTGAAGGTGCTGGGTGTGTCCGGTACCAAGCGCTATCCGCCGCTGCCCAACGTGCCGACCGTCAACGAATCCGGCCTTCCCGGCTTCGATGCGCTCAACTGGTACCCGCTGATGGCACCCGCCGGCACGCCGCGCGATCTCGTCATGAAATTAAATACTGAAGCGATCAAAGCGCTGAACTCGCCCGACGTGCGCGACAAGCTGATGGCGCAGGGTCTGATCCCCGCGCCGATGTCGCCCGAGCAGCTCGGGCAGTTCATCCGCGAAGACTACGAGCGCTGGGCCAGAGTCATTAAGGCCGCAAACGTTAAACTCGACTGACATACCCAACAGGCACCCCATGAACGACACCATCACGCCTCTCAAGCAGCTTGCCGCAATACGCCGCGAATTTCCCGGCACCGACAAATGGATTTATTTCGAGACCTCGGCGCGCGGGCTCATGCCGCTCGGCGCGCGCGACGCGGTTGCGCGCTATCTCGACGACCGCATTTACGAAGGCGGCGCGAAAAAGACCATGCTCGACGTGCTCGAACGCGTGCGCGGCAAATTCGCGCGACTGATCGGCGCCGCGCCCGATGAAATCGCCATCGTCAAAAACGTCTCGGAAGGCATCAACGCGATCGTGACTTCGCTGCAGTGGCAGCGCGGCGACAACGCCGTGCTGTGCGCAGACATCGAGCATCCGAACAGTACTTACGCTTTATACAATATGCGCGACCGCCACGGCATCGAAGTGCGCGCGGTGCCGCCGACCGCCGATTTCGCCACGCCCATAGAAGCCATCACCAAAGCGATCGACGACAAGACGCGCATGGTGATTGCCTCGACGGTCACGTACACGACCGGCGGGCGTTCTGATCTGGAAGCGCTGGGAAAACTGTGCCGCGAGCGCGACATCCTTCTGCTGGTCGATGGCGCGCAGTCGGTAGGCGCGCTGCAGCTCGATGTGCGCAACACGGCCATCGACGCGATGACGGTGGGCGCGTCCAAGTACTTGTGCGGCCCTTACGGCTTCGGCTTCCTCTACGTGCGGCGCGAACGCGCCGAGCGCATGCAGCCCGGCAACCTCGCGCGTTACGGCATCGACTTGGGCGATGCGCATGAAGGCGAAAAAGGCGGCGCACAGTACAAACTGATGCCCGCCGCGCGCCGCTTCGAAATCGGCAGCTATAACTATGCGGGCGCGAATGCAATCGATGTGTCGCTCGATCTCATTGCCGGCGTCGGCGTGCCGACCATAGAACAGCATGTGCTGTCGCTCGCCCGCGCGTTTACCGGCGGCCTGTTGAAGCTCAACCTGCCAGTCATGAGCGGCAAGGTGGACAAGCATTTTTCCCACGTCGTGCTGGTCGGCAAACCCGATCCCACTGCTGCGGACAAGACGCAGTTCCAGGCCATTTACGATCACCTCGCGGCCAACCACGTGAAAATGTCGATACGCCACGGCCGGCTGCGCTTCGCGTTTCACTTTTACAACACCATGGAAGAAGTCGAGAAAGTGCTGGCTTTGCTGCGCGCGAAGCTAGCCAAACCAGGTTAGTGCCTTCAGGAAAGCCCGCTTCATGCCTGTTGCAGTCCTTCGCCACACTCTCCCCGCTATGGTGCTCGCCGCGGCTGTGCCTGTCGCGCTCGCCCAGGCCTTCCCCACCCGTCCGGTCACGTTGGTCGTCTCGTTTCCCCCGGGCGCGGCCACGGATTTTTCGGCACGGGTCGCCGCCAACCGCATGACCGAGGGATTGGGCCAGCGGGTCGTGGTGCAGAACCGCGATGGCGCTTCGGGCGTGATCGGCACGGATTACGTCGCCAAATCCACACCCGACGGCTACACGATGTTGTGGGCGAGTTCGTCGCTGACCATCAGCGCGTCGACGGGCAAACTGCCTTACGATCCCGTACACGACTTCGCGCCAGTCGGACTCTTCACCCGCATTCCCTTCCTGCTCGTCGTGCATCCGTCCGTGCCTGTTAAAACGGTGAAAGAACTGGTCGCGCTCGCGAAGGCACGCCCCGGCAAGCTCAACTATGGCTCGTCGGGACCGCTGGCCTTCAATCATCTCGGCGCGGAACTGCTCAAGATCAAGACCGGGGTGAATATCGTGCACATCCCGTACCGGGGCGCGGCGCCGATGTCGGCCGATCTCCTCGCCGGACAGGTCGACCTCGCCTTCACCGGCCCCACGACGTCCGCGCCGCACATGAGCGTGGGCCGGCTGCGCGCGATCGCCATCACCTCGCGGCAGCGGTCGCCGATGTTCGCAGCCTTGCCGACGATGGTCGAGGCCGGCGTGCCCGACTACGAGTTCACGCAATGGTATGGACTCGTGACACCGGCAAAGACCCCGCGCGAAGCCATCAACCGGATGAACGCCGCCTTGCGGCAGGCCATTGGCGATGCCGACGTGCAGAAGCGGATGGCGGCCGACGCCGGTGTGCTGGTTGCAACGACGCCGGAAGAGTTTGGCGTGTTCTACGCCGAGGACATCGAATCCAAGGCCAGGCTGGTCAAGGCGATCGGCAAATAGCAGGCGTTTTTCAATGCGTGCTACTGCTCAGCGTCCATCGCTGCCACCTTGGCTTCGCCCGGATTTCGCAGAAAGTTGTTTGCGTAACGGCGCAGCAGCGCCAGCTTTTTGAGAACATCACCGGTAGCCGAGAAGCCCGCGTGCCAGCGATGGCCGCCCCATCCCAGCGCGGCAAGCACTACTACCAGCATGCCTGCGGGATTGTGGACCAGGATAAGCACGAGAACGAGCGCGCCTGCACACATCGCGAGCCGCTCGGGCCGCATGAAGATCGCGTTGACGCCCAGTACCCGCTCGCAGCGGACGAGCGCGTGCTGCAGCGACGAGCCGTAGGCGGACAGGGCCTCGGCGTTACGCCTCAGCGCTTCGTACTCTAGCTCGGTGTAGCCGAGCGCGGCGACCTGCTGACAGGCTTCCTCGAAAGGAGTCAAGGCGTCCAGCAATTGCGACACCGGGAACCTTTGGGGTCAGACCCCGGAACCTTTAACCTTTGGGGTCAGACCCCGGTGAAACAAAGGTTCTATAGAACAATCGCGCGGCTACTACAGCAATCTGATTCGATGCTTCTTTCGCCGGGGTCTGACCCCAAAGGTTTCAACCCCAAAGGTTTCAAAGAAAACCTTCCACGCTCGTCTCACGGGTCGCTCCGAATCATCGAACGAGGAGAGCATAATCTTACACCATGCCTGAAGTAACTGGCTCTGCTGCGGCCGGGGAGCGAATAGGAAATTTAACTTCCCCTTTCACTATCCGCGACTATGCAAGCATGCCGCGAAAACGGATCAGATGCAGGCGCGGTCGGGGCACCAGCGCGGCCAGGCGTCGCATGAATTCCAGCGGCGGCATCTTGATGTGCGTGGTGCCGTCGCGATCGTCCGTCATTGCCGGGCCGGTTCACGCCGTCCGTTATAATTCAATTGGCCTGCCTATCGGCACTGTAGTGAACCGCCGCGACGGGAACGCGCATGAGCAAGATCGTCAAGTCTGCCCTCTGGAGTGGCGCCATCGTCGCCGTGGCGGCGGCCATCGGCGGCGGTTACTACGGCTGGGATCGCGGCATCATCCCGGGCAACCCGCGCGCGCCCGTCGCCGGGCAGATGCTGCCCGTGCTCCGCAACCTGCACGCTCTCAACGCGCGCGAGCGCACCCTGTGAGCAGGCGCGCACAGTCCGGCATAGGGTGCAATGCACCCTATGAAAACGGTCGCGCGGTAAAACATAGGGAGCGAAATGTATGAATACAAGACCTGCCCCCCCGGCGCTCCAATATTTTTAACTGATGGGAGCAGAGTGAGCCGAGAGGCTCACGCGCCGTTCTAGGAGAGGCTGGAGGTGCAATCCCTCCGGCCTAATCGACCGAGGTTGCCGACTGGGCCAACGTCGATGTCGTGCCCGGTCAGATCGAAGACGCCTTTGCGAAGATCGAACGCGTGATCGGCGCCGTGCTCTACAGCGGCGCGCTGCCGCTAACGATGGGCGGCGAGCACGCCGTGTTGCGCGAGCAGCGCATCGAGTTGGCGCGAAGTTGCCTCCGCCAACGGCACGGAGAGATCCACGCTCTGAACCTCGATTCCAAAGTCCCGGTGCAACGGCGTCGTGGCCAGAGTCATAGCGTGGTCTCCAGCGGGGCGTGCACATGCACAATCAGCGGACTCATCCGCGCAGTGTCGCCATCAATGCGTCCAGCGTGCTGTCTTCCTGCAGGCCCGCGATGACCTCGATCGCCTGATTCGCGCAGGCCGCTCCGAGAATCGGGTCGGCCATCAGGTGAAATTTCGCGGCGAGTTCGGTCCATGCCGGCGTACGGTGCGGCGACCATTTGACCTTGTCGACGCGCCGCGTAATCGCCTCGCCCCCGCGCAGCCGGATCACGAGTTGCGCAGGCCATTCGTGCGGGAAGGCCGCCGTCATCGCGGCATCCTCCGCCACGCTTACGCGCGACGCGAGTTCATGCACGCCAGGGTCACGCAGGCGGTCCTTCAGCAACTGGCGAGGCGTCATTTCCCCGTCCATTAACGTGGCGGCAACGCAGTACGCAATCGACAGGTGCGCATCGACGTGATTGCTGGCGGTGGTGGTGTACTTCTTCCCTGTGAACGTCACCGCGTCCCTGAACGTCGTTACCTCCACCGCTGCCACGTCGCCGGCCTTGAGCGGGCGCTCGGCGAGCACGTCGAGAATGAGCTCGATGACGCCGACGAACAGGTGCCCGATCGGATACGGCTTGTAAGCGACATCGCGCGTATGCCATGTTTCATTGAGTCCCGCCGCGGCGCGCGCGAGATCGGGCCCGTCACTAAGTATATGCAAAGCGGCGTGGTGGCGCGGCGGTTCGCCTTCAAGCGGACCCGCCCGGTAGCCGGCCTGCGCCATGTACGCCGACGACAGGCCGCACATCGCGGCCTGTCCGCCATGCACCGGTTTCACATTGTAGCCCTTGAACTGATTGTCGCCGTTCGACACCGGCATGATGAAGCCCGTAATACCGAGCGCTGCAGTCATTCGTTCTGCGTCGAGGCCAAGCAGCCGGCCCGCAGTAACCGCCGCCCCGCAGGTGCCGAAGGTGCCGGTTCCCTGAAAACCGTTATACCAGTGCGAAGGCTGCACGGCGAGAAGCAGCCGCGTGTGTATCTCGTAGCCGGCGATGATCGCTGCCACGATGTCCGCCCACCGGCAGGCGCGTGTCTCGGCCAGCGCCAGCGCTACCGGGATCACCGACGTGCCGCTGTGCGATCGGATCCAGAGGTTCGAATCCTGGCAATCCAGCGCTTCGGATTGGGTGCCATTGGCGAACGCGGCCATGAGTGGCGTCGTGCGGATAGCGTGGCCCAGCACGGTCGCCGGGCCCGGCGCGGCCGTTGTATCAAGATACTGTTTGAGCGTGCGATCGTCCGTGCGCGCGGCAAAGTCGGCGGCGCCCAGCATGATGCCGATGCCGTCGAGCACCGACATGCGGCAGCGCTCGCGCACGTCCGCCGGCAGATCGCCGTATGTGAGGCCCGCCGCAAACGCGCCGAGCTGTGCTGTGACTCCCATCGCCCCCTCCAGTTTTTCATGCGGGTGAAACTTCCTGCGTCGCCCCCATGCATGCCTCAGGCCGGAGGGCGACGAACAGGTGCCGCCTATTCCGCGCGTATGCCTGCTTCCTTGATGATCAAGGCATACGTTGCCGTCTCGGCCAGAATTCGAGCGCCGAGCGCCGCCGCCGTAGACGTTTCAGCGTTCAAACCCTGGCGTGCCATCGCAGCCTGCGAGTCCGGGTGCTGGACCGCCTTGATCGTTTCGGTGCGAATGCGCTCGACAATAGCACGTGAAGTGCCGCCCGGCACCAGCAACGCATACCATGCATCGGCATCGAACCCCGGATAGCCCGATTCGGCGACGGTCGGCAACTCGGGCAAAACCCTGGAGCGTTGCGCGCCCGTGGACGCGAGCGCGCGCAGCCGCCCTGCCTGGATCAGCTGAATCGTCGATGCGACAGTCCCGGTCAGCACCTGCGTTTCACCGGCCAGCATGGCCGCAACCGCGGGCCCGGCGCCTTTGTAGGCGACGTGCGCCATCTGAATTCCGGCGCGTTTTTTCAGCAGTTCCGCCGCCAGATGGATCGAACTGCCGACGCCCGCCGACGCGTAATTAAATGCGCCGGGCTTTTGTTTCGCGAGCGCGATGAATTCGGTCAGCGTCTTCGCCTGCACGCCCGGATGGATCACGACGATGTGCTCGGCCGTGCACAGCATCGTGACCGGCTGCAAATCCTTCGCGACACTGAACGGCAGTTTGTAGAGGCTGGGATTCGCGGTGAGTTGCGTATTGAGCGCAGCGAGTACCGTGTAGCCGTCGGCATTGGCGTGCGCGACGATGTCCGCCCCCAGGTTGCCAGCAGCCCCGGCGCGATTGTCGACGACCCACGTCTGCCCCATTGCGTCGGTGAGCCTGGGCGACAGGATCCGGGAAACCACGTCAACCCCGCCACCTGGCGCAAATGGAACGACCAGCCGGATCGGGCGCAGCGGATACGCAGGCTCGGCAGCCCATGCAATGCCAGAGGCTGCTGTCGCGGCCAGCAGCGCCAACAGATGCATCACGCGCCCGTGGCGGACAGTTTGCGTCATAGTGGATATCTCCGAGTCACGCATCGATTGGGTGAAGTCAGATTTTGACCTCGAACGGCGCACGCGCGCTTCGTCGAGACCCGGCAGCTCCGGCACCGCGACGTGACCCCGCACCACGGACTCATGTGAAATACGACTCCAATTCGTTGCCACGTATATTACGATTATGCGATTCTACCTGTGTTGCCACCGATTGCAATTTGACCAGTTTCGACGGGTTATACCGATCTGCGATTGACCACCATCGGGACTCTATAGTCACTGGTCAATACGTAATCGGCACGGGGGGTCATTTTGGCGACGGCGGGAACAGATCTGTTCCGCTTCCCTAGTTTTCGTCCATATGCTACGACGCGAGGGGTGTTCATGACTACATCACGGACCTGCTCTGTGCAGTCTTTAAAATAATCAATGTGGGGCAAAGCACGTCAATCCCTGATGCCGGCAGCCTTGATTATTTTTCCCATGCGTGCCATTTCAGACTTCATCACCCCGGACAACTGGTCCGGTGAACCGCCGACGACGATCGCTCCGGAGTTAGCGAGCCGCTCCTTCACATCGGGTCGGTTGAGCACCCGCACAATCTCGTGATTGAGCAGTTCGATAATCCCCGCAGGCGTCCCGGCGGGCGCCAGTATGCCGGATAGGGTCGCCGATTCGTAACCGGGCAACCCGGACGCCGCCACCGTTGCAAGATCGGGAAAGAGAGGGAACGGCTTAGCGCTCGTGACCGCAAGCGCTTTCAACCTTCCTGCACTGACCAATGGAACGGCCGATGCCGGAGTGGCGAACGAGACTTGCACTTCGCCGGCGATCAGGGAGGTCAGCGCCGGCGCGATACCTTTGTACAAAATGCCTACGATATTGACGCCGGCCATGGCCTTGAACAACTCTGCCGATAGATGCGTTGCCGAGCCCGCGCCGCCGGAACCATAGTTGAGCTGACCCGGCCGCGCTCGCGCGAGCAGTATGAGGTCCTTGACCGATTTGACCGGCAGCGACGGATGAACCACGAGTATGGCAGGCGAACTGGCCGCCAGAGTGATCGGTAAGAAATCCTTGAGCGGATCCCATGGCACGCTGTCCCGCATGTACGGCAACAGCCATAGCGTGCTGCCGTTGAGCAGGAGGTTGTGACCGTCGGGCGCGGCCTTGACCACAAGCTCCATGGGAAGCGTGCCACCGCCCCGGTTGTCGACGACCACCTGCTGGCCAAGGTTGGCGGCAAGCCCCTGCGCGAGCAGACGCGCTACGAGGTCATTGTTGCTGCCGGCAGTCGTCGTGACGATACGGATCAGCTTCGTCGGAAAGGTTTGTGCGGAAACCGTGCCAAGGGCAGACATCAGGATGCCGGCCACCAACGCACAGGCAATATGGCGACTCACCGGCATCGCGTTTTCCGTCGAGTTATGGCCGCGCGGAAGCCGCAGCACCGTGCGCCAGGGCGCCGGCATCGTCAAGGCTTTCCAGCGACCATATCATTTCGAGCAGTTGGTCCACCGCACTGCGCGGCAGGACAGGCTCGGCGAGAGCGCGAAACTTGGCGGCCATGTACTCATCCGGCAACGGGCGTTCAGCGCTCCCTAGCGCGTGTGGCACATGCTTGCAATAGGTTCTGCCATCCCGCATTTTGATGTTGACCCGGGCCTCCTCCTTGCCCAGCGTGTCGTCGGCTGCCGCTTCAATGCGCTGGCGCAGCGCGACAACCTTGCTGTCGTTCAGGCATTCCGTGCTGAACTCTCTGACGCCAACCGTGCCGTAGATCAGTGCGCACGCCGCGGTGTAATAGACACTTAACTTGGCTTCAAGACCCGATGCGGGCGCTTTTCTGCCGGTGAGGCGCAGCGTGAGCGGATGAACAATCAGGAAGACGGACTCGATCTGATCCGCCTGAAGGCGATGCTCCGCGCGCAACTGCAAGCAGCCATCGATCGCGGCGTGCGTCACGATTCCGCACGGAAACGGCTTGTAGGTATTGAACGAGATATGAAATGTTTCACCCCATCCCCGCGCGGCAGCTTGCACATCCTTCGGCGTCCCGAACGCCCGCATGAAGCCGTGCTCGCCTTCAATCGCCGTGTCCGACCCGGTGAAACCCTGAGCCGCCAGTATCGCTGCTGTCAGGCCGCACCGCGCCGCGTGGCCCGGATTGTATCCCTTGCTCATCGTCCCGGCCGTTGCGCGCAAGCCGGCGGCCTGCGTCGCGGCGATACCCAAGGCGCACGCCATCTGCCGCTCATCAAGGCCCAGGAGACGTCCCGCCCCCGCGGCTGCGCCGAATGCACCCACTGATGTTGCGGGAGACCAGGCGAAGTTATATTCGCCGACCGCGGGGTCAAGCAGACGGCACTCGACTTCAGTCCCCAGGATAAACGCGTGGAGCAATGCGGGTCCGCTGACCGAACGATGCTCGGCAAGGGCAAGCACCGCGGATGCCACCGGCGCGGTGGGATGGACCACCATGCGCGAATGCGTGTCGTCGAAATCGAGAATGTTGGAACTCAGCGCATTGATGAGCGCAGCATGCATGATGTCGAGCCGGATGCCGCGGCCGAGCACGGTGGCCTGAGGCGGGCCCGCGAACGGGCTCAATGCCGCAATCGCCGTGACGACTGCTTCATCGTTGCAGCCACCCAGCGCGCAGCCAAGCCAGTTCAGAATCGAACGTTTCGCTTCGTGGCGGACTGCGGGAGAGATGCCAGCATATGAAGAACTGACAATGCATCGGGCAAGATCACGCGTAACGCCGGTCATCGATTGATATCCCCGCTAGCCATAAGTTGTCGCCAAAGGTATGTGCACCGACCAGCCGGCCAGAGACGCAGCCTCGCTAGTTCTCGAGCCTGATGTGCGCGGCCTTGATGATTTTCCCGTAAAGCGCCAGATCCGACTTCAGCAACGCGCCGAACTCGTCAGGCGTGGAGATGAACGGATCCATGCCCTGGCTCAGCAGCCTCTCCCTGATGTCGGGGAGCGCCAGGATCCGGGCGAGTTCCGCCGAGAGTTTGTCGATGAGAAAATAGGAAATTCAAACGCACCTTTTTCCGCGTGCGTGACTATATCGCTGGCCCGACAAGCGGTCAATCGCGCGGTGTTTGGTGAAAATTCTCCTCTTGCGATGCCTATTTGAGCCCTACATCGTCCCCAATCGCCTCACTCCGACCGCTTCACGCGAGCGCAGGCCGCGCGGGATCGTCAGCCCCGCTGCAGAACCGCTCTTGTCGTGAGGATCAGGCCGCCTGGAAGAGATCCAGCGGCCGCGCCGGCGAGCGCGGCGGCGAGCGTGCAGGCAACCCCAGATACGTAAGTATCCTAACTATCACCGCAGGCTCTTCGATGGCGGTGATGATCTTCAACTCGCCGCCACACTGCGGGCAGTGTTCGAGGGCGATTTCGAACACGCGCTTGAGCAACCGCGAGTAGGCCGGCATT
The DNA here is from genome assembly GCA_947474275.1 of Betaproteobacteria bacterium. GTDB lineage: Bacteria > Pseudomonadota > Gammaproteobacteria > Burkholderiales > SG8-41 > PALSA-1004. The sequence continues at coordinate 1,406 of CANJHY010000042.1, read as the reverse complement.
GGGTGCAATGCACCCCATGAAAACGATCGAGCGGTAAGACATAGGGAGCGAAATGTATGAATGCAAGACCTGACCACCGGCGCTCCCTCATGGGGACGCGCACCTTTTTGATTAAAGGTGTGCGTCCCTATTGTGCAGACGGAAGAGAACGCTGGCGTGCGCGACGGCTTTATCGAACCTCTTCGCGAAGCAGGGGGGTGCGTTGCCTATTCGGCGCGGATCCTGGCATCCTTGATGAGGCTGGCCCAGATGCCAGTCTCCGTCTTGATGCGCGCGGCAAGCTCCGCTGGCGTACTGGTCTCGGGACTCAGACCCTGGCGCGCGAGAGCGGTCTGCACGTCGGTGTGCCGCAGCGCCTTGAGCGTCTCGTTGCGGATGCGCTCCGCGATGCGTCTCGGCGTTGCGCCCGGCACACTCAGGGCATACCACACGCCCGCCTCGAATCCGGGGTAGCCGGACTCGGCTACCGTGGGCAGCTCCGGCAGCACCTTGGAGCGCTTGACTCCGGCAGTCGCCAGTGCGTGCAGCCGCCCGGCCGAGATGTATGCGATCGTCGAGGCGAGGGTACCGAATAGCACCTGGGTCTCGCCCGCGAGCACGGCCGCAGCTGCCGGCCCGCCGCCTTTGTAAGGAACGTGCACGATGTCGATTCCGGCGCGCTTCTTCAGCAACTCGGCGGCCAGGTGAAGCGAAGTGCCCACGCCGCCAGATGCGAAGTTGAACGTGCCCGGCTTCTGCTTGGCCAGAGCAACGAACTCCTTGAGCGTCCTGGCCGGCATGCCCGGATGCACGACCAGAGTGTGCTCGGCCGTGACGAGCATGGTGATGGGTTGCAGATCCTTTTCGACGTTAAACGACATCTGATAGAGACTCGGATTCACGGTGAGTTGGGTGCTCGTCGATATCAGCACGGTGTAACCGTCCGGATTCGCCCGAGCGACGATCTCGGCCCCCAAGTTGCCCCCGGCGCCGGCGCGGCTGTCCACGACCCAGGACTGGCCCATGGCATCGCTTAGCTTCGGGGAAACGATTCGCGCCACCACGTCGAGCCCACCGCCGGCTGCCGCTGCAACGACCAGTCGGATCGGGCGGGTCGGATACGCCGGTTCGGCGGCTTGCGCGACACCGGCAGCGACGCTAATGGCGAGCAGGGCAAGTCCAATCTTCGCGTGGCTCAGGCGGGCGTGGCAGTTCACGTCCAGTCTCCTCGTTATGGTTCGGGCCGCATCGAATTTCTCTCGCCCTCCAAGGCGATCATTCTCACGCGTACCGCTTCGGTCCGAAACAGCACGCTGCCAAGGCGTCCCAACAACCCGCATCCGCGTCGCTACCAGGAATAGCAGACGCAGGCGCGTTATCCGTCCGCACCGCGCTATTTGGCCAAAATGGCGGCGCACACAGCCGAG
>CANJHY010000041.1:0-29545 GCA_947474275.1 Betaproteobacteria bacterium | reverse complement strand
GGCGACTCGGAAAGCTTGTTGCCGTCAACATCGACCTTGATCAGCGACGAGGCGGTGATTTCCTCGAACAGCATGCCGTAGGGGTTGAGCAGAAACTGGTCGTGGGTGCCCGGCACGCGGCAGGAAATATGGGTACCTATCATGTCGGTCCAGCCCATCAGCGCGGTCAGGCGGTAGGCGGCGGCCAGTTCGACGCGCGCTTTCCATTCGGCGGCATCGATGCGGTTGCGCACGGCTTTCAGTTTCGGTTTGGCGGGACGCAGGCGCGTGACATTGGATTTTTTGGTGACGGTTTTCATTCGATGCCTCCAGGTGGCGGAACCGGTATTGTAGCGAAATCCCCGTCGCCGTGTAGTCGTGACCGTCCGGGGGGCTTTGCTATACTGCGGGCCTGCGACCCGGATGAGGAGATAATTCATGAAGCAGCTAAAAATTCCAGCGGTATTCATGCGCGGCGGCACCAGCAACGCTATCGTGCTGCACGAGCGCGACCTGCCGCGCGACCGCGCGCAATGGGATGAAATCTTTCTCGCCGCCATCGGCAGTCCCGACCCCTACGGCCGCCAGTTGGACGGCATGGGCGGCGGTATTTCCTCGTTGTCGAAAGTGTGCATAGTCGGCGCGCCGACGCGTCCCGACGCCGACATCGATTACACGTTCGCGCAGGTGCAGGTGAAGGAAGCGAAAGTCGATTACAGCGGCAATTGCGGCAACATGTCGTCCGCGATGGGGCCGTTCGCGGTCGATGAAGGCCTGCTCAAGGCCTCCGGCAAGGAAGCGCTGGTGCGCGTGCACAATACGAACACGAAAAAAATCATACACGCACGCTTCGCGCTCGACGAAGGCATGTCGGCAGTGGATGGCGATCTTGAAATTCCCGGCGTGTCGGGCACCGGTTCACCGGTCAAGCTCGAATTCCGCGAACCCGGCGGCGCCACGACCGGCAAATTGCTGCCCACGGGCAACGTGGTCGATACGCTCGACGTTCCGGGCGTCGGAAAAATACGCGCTTCGCTTGTCGATGCCGCCAATGCCTGCTGCTTTCTGAATGCGGCGGACCTCGGATTGACGGGCACTGAAATGCCGGAAGCGCTCGACGCGTCCGCTGATTTGCTCGCCAAACTCGGCAAGATACGTATCGCCGCGTCGATTGCAATGGGCATAGGCAAGGACGCCGCGGATGCCGCGCAAAAACGCGTCGTGCCTTTTGTCGGTTTCGTTTCAGGCCCGCAGGATGCGCCGTCGTTGTCGGGCGATACCATCAAGGGCGACACTGTCGATCTGACCGGGCGCATGTTGTCCAACGGCCAGCCGCATCGCGCGTTGCCGCTGACGGTGTCGTTGTGCATGGCGGTGGCGGCGCGCATCGAAGGCAGTCTGGTGCATGCGGTGACGCGCCCGGTTACCGATACGGATGCGCCGATCCGAATCGCGATGCCGTCAGGCATACTCGTCGTTGGCGCAACGGTGCAGAAAATCAACGGTGCGTGGCACGCCGAGCAGGGCGCATTCTTCCGCACGCAGCGCCGCATGTTCGACGGCTTTGTTTACGTGCGCGCTTCGCGTGTGCCGGGCCTCGTCGCCGCGCGCGGCGGCAAGCTTAGAGCTGCTTGATTGGAACCGCCGATGAACGCCGATATACGCCGATAAGATAGAAAATAAATTAACCGGTGAATCGGAATACGTGCTTTCGCTCGCAACTCATCACCCGTCGCTGATCACTGATTATATCTGCAGTTCATCTGCGTACCCCTCAAGGGGGTATTAAAAAGAATTCATCGGCGGTTACGCAGTAGCGTTAGGCCAATGCTTGCGGATGAAATTGAGCACTGTGCGATTGAACTCCCCGGGACTTTCCCAGTAAGACGAGTGCCCGGTCTCGGGTATGACTGCTGATTCCGCGTGCGGCATGCGAGCGGTGAACATGCGCAGTACGGATGGCGGCGTATAGAGGTCGGCGTCGCCCGTCATCAGCAGCGTCGGCACTTTCAACGTTTCCAGTTTGGCCCACGTGACTTCCACGTTGTCGCCGTCCTTGGTGGTGGCGCCGGCGCTGGCCTGACTTTGCTCCGACAATGCGAGCCAGCGCGCGGTGCCCGCCGGTTCGGCCGCGCGGTACGACGGGCCCAGTTCGCGAAAATCCACCGGCAATTGATTAAAAAACTGCGACGGGCGTATGCGGCTGCTCATTTCAAGGTATTCGCTGTCGGTGACGAAACCTATGCTGTTGGCGACGACGAGGCTGCGCAGTTTTTGCGGATGCGCGAGCGCGTATTGCAGCGCGGCGCCGCCGCCTGCCGCAGTACCCAGCAAATGACAGCGGTCGATTTTGAGTGCAGCCAGCACGCCATCGATCAGCGCCGACGAGTTGCCGCCGCGCGCGGTGGCTTTATGGTCTATTGCGATAAAGCGCAATCCTGCCGCGGTGAACGGCGCAATCTGATGTTCCCACAGCATGCTGTTGCCCGATGCCGCATGCAGGAACACTGCCGGTACGCCCGCGCCGCCGGAATCGCGATAAAAGACCTTGCCAGCCGGCAGGTCCGCCGTAGCGTCAGTAATTAGTACGCCCATTGCTGAGAACCCATCTCAAAAAATCAAAAAGCGGCAATCGGCCGCAGACGAACGCAGATACATTATTTTCAATACCCCCTTGAGGGGTGCGCAGATGAAATTCCAAGGCCGCCCTCTAATCGATGTTAATTACTTGGAACGCATCTGCGTTTATCCGCGTACCCCTCAAGGGGGTATTAAAAAGAATTTATCGGCGGCTCCAAACTGCTTTTGAGGGTGCTTTTGAAAACCGACTACGCGACGTTCTTTTTAGGCTGAGCGCTTTTCTTCGCCCAGTAGTCAGGCGACGCTTTGGATTTGGCGAGCGCTTCCGGCGTCTCGAAGCCGGGCGCCATCGATGCGCCGGTGCCGGGCATCACCTGATGATGCTCGATGTTCAGCAGGCGCAGCCAGCTTTGCTGACCCAGCGTGAGGCCGATCGCGCAGCCGAGCTCGACGAGTTCGGGTTCGCTGAAATGCTTGTGCATGCGCTCCCAGAAAGCGTCATCGGTATCGAGCCGCCAGGTAATCGCTTCAGCGTAGGCGAGGGCGGCTTTCTGGCGCTCGTCGTACTTGACCGACTTTTCGAAATTGATCAGGTCGTCGTAATGCGTTTCCTTCAAACCTTCGTTGGAGCCCCTGACCGAGCGCTGGTTGCCGCAGAACTCGCAGATGACCGAGCGCGACACGTAGACGCGGCACAATTCCTTCAACGGATGGTCGAGGATGCCGTTGCGGAAAACGTCGTTCCACGAATTGGCAAAAAACCAGAAGCATGCGGGCACATGGGCGCGCACGGCGGTGCTTTCTGGGCGCGGCGTGCCTTCGCGCGCGCAGCGTTCCATCTCGGCGCGTTGCGCAGCGTCCATTTTTTCGAGCGGTACGTAGCTGATGCGTTGCTTGGCCATCGCATGGCTCCTCTAGTGGCGTGACAGACCCTGTTCAACTTTACAACGGCAGTTCATAACCGCAAAGACGCAAAGGCGCGAAGGAGACGCGGAATCCACACATTAACTGAAAGGAGAATCACCCGTTTTTCGCAACGCATTGTCTTTGTGGTTCTTTGCGCCTTCGCGCCTTTGCGGTGTGCATTTCCCGAGTTCAATTGTGCGTCGGATGCAAAGCACGCGCAAGCGGGAGGCACAGCGGCAGCGTCGCAAACGCCAGTATTCCGCAAATGGCAATCGACACCGACACGCTGAACAGGTCACCGATCAAGCCAAACACCAGCGGCACGATCAGTCCGCATACCGAGTTGATGGTATAGAACAGGCCGAACGCGCGCGGCAGGCGGTCCGGGTCGACGAGATCGCCGATGGTGGCGTAGAGGACGGAGGAGGTGCCGTTCAGCGCGATGCCGAGCAGCGGCAGTACCAGGTAGGCGGCGACGTCGGGTAAAACGAGCATGAGCAGGATGCCAACGCCGGTGCCGATTTCGGTCAGCGCCACCGTGCGTACGATGCCGAAGCGCTCGGCGAGGTGGCCGCAGGCAAGTTTGCCGGCCATGCCGCCGATCAGCAGCAGAGGAACCGACAGCGCGGCCCAACCGGCCGGCAGGTTCTTGGCGAGCATCAGGAACGCGATGAAAGTCAGGAAGCCGGTGCGCACACTGGCATCGACGATTTCGATCAGGCACAACGCGGTAAAGCCGGCGCGGTTCTTGATGCCCCAACCCAGCGTTTTAGCCGGCGTGCCTGTTGCGGGCTTCGCAAGCGCGCTGCGGCCGGCGGTGGCGTCGAGCGCGACGAGGATGAGGAAAGCGCAGGCGATGGCGAGCGCGCCGAACACCGTGATCGGCACCTGCCACGGGATGCCGGCGACGAACAAAAGGCTGACTGCGCCGCCGAAAGCGAATTTGCCGACGTCGCCGAAAAAATTGTAAGTGCCGAGCGCGATGCGCCGGCCGCCGCCGGGGTAGGCGTGCGAAATAAGGGTTGAGCACAACGGATGCTGGAACGCGGAGCCGAACCCGGCGAAAAAAAGCGCCACCAGGATCGCCGCGAAACCCACCGCCTGGCCGAGCGCGATAAATGCGAGTCCGCTCGCGGCCGTGCCGAAAGCGAGCAGGTTGCGCGCACCGAGGCGCTCGGCGGCCAGGCCGACCGGGGTCTGAAAGATCGCGGTCGCGCCGCGCCACGCCGAACGGATCACGCCGACCTGCACGAGCGAGAGGCCGAATGCCTGCGCCAGTATCGGCAGCAGTACGTAACTCACGTCGGACAGGCCGTCGTGCAGTATGTGCGCGGTGCAACAGGTCGAGAGCGTGCGTTTGGGTGAGGTTTGCGACACGGATTACCCCATATTTTTATCCGCCCATCATAACAGGCGATGCTGCCGCCCGCATGTGCCGGCAGGCGGGTCGGTGTAAAATCAAGCATTCCCCGGAGCCCAGGCAAATGGACATCATTATTTATTTTTTCGCCGCGTCATTCGTCTTCATGGCGGCGGCTCTCATGATCACGTACAAGCGTACTCGCCATTACGGGGTATTCCTGCTGGCGCTTGCCTATGCGATTTCCGCAGTCCTGGCCGTCGTGCTCACGCATTGGTGGCCGCTGGCCGCGGGCTTCGCGCTGGTGTGGATATTGCGCTTGCTCGGTCTCGATCCTGACGTGGAGAAGAAGGCCTCCGAATAATCCGTGAAGGAGTAGAACATGGAAGATCGCGGCAGCAGCGCCATTAGTACCGATGAGCAGGTAGTCCGGGGCGCCAACGGTTGGGTGATGTTGGCGGTATTGCTGGTGGCGCTGGCGTTGGCAGTTCCTCTCGCGGTGGTGCCGGGTGGGGGAATAAAATTCGTCGCCGGCGTGCTGCTGTTCGCGGTGTCCGCGTTCAGTCTCAAGGGCTTGTTCACGCTGGAGCCCAACCAGGCCGCAGTGATGATTTTCTTCGGCAGTTACGCCGGCACCGTGCGCGACAGCGGATTTTTCTGGGTCAACCCGTTTTACTCCAAGACCCGCGTGTCGCTGCGCATCAACAACTGGAACACGCCGGTGCTGAAGGTCAACGACGAGCGCGGCAGCCCGATCGAAATTGCCGCAGTCATCGCGTGGCGCGTGCAGGACACGGCGAAAGCGGTGTTCGACGTCGAGAGCTGCGTCAATTACCTGCAGGTGCAGAGCGAATCCGCCGTGCGTCAGGTCGCGAGCGGCCATGCTTACGATATCGCCGACGGCGGCAGCGACAACAAGAAAAGCCTGCGCACGGATCTGGTAGCCATCGCAGCGCTGTTGCGCGAGGCGATCCAGCAGCACGTCGATGTTGCCGGCATCGTCATCGAAGAGGCGAAAATCGCGCATCTCGCCTACGCGCCGGAAATCGCCGGCGCCATGCTGCGGCGCCAGCAGGCCGAGGCGGTGGTGATGGCGCGCCAGCGGCTGGTGGAAGGCGCGGTCGGCATGGTTGAAGGCGCGTTGAAGCAGCTCGAGGAAAAGAAAATCGTTTCACTCTCGCCGGAGCAGCGCGCGGTGCTGGTCACCAACATGATGACCGTGCTGCTGTCGGAATCCGGCGCGACGCCCGTGATCCAGATGGCGCAGGCGGCGCAATAAACGTCTCTCCCATGTCCGCGCGCAACCCACGGCCGTTTGCCGAAGGCCTGAACTGATATGCTGGTATGTCCGACGACGCGGGCCAAATTGCTGCATTTGCTACCGCAGGGCGGAGAGGTGGCCGAGATCGGCGTGGCGGAAGGCGATTTCTCGCAGGAGATTCTCCATGAGAACAAGCCGAAGTGCCTGCACCTGATCGATCCCTGGGAGCACCAGGACCGCAGCGACTATGTCAACGATCCGAGTAACGTGGCCGCAGGCGCGCAGGACGACCGCTTCAACGCGGTGCTCGCGCGCTTCCGCGCTGAGATAGCCGGCGGGACAGTCAAGGTGCACCGCGATTATTCGCAGGATGCCGCGATATTTTTCAGGGACGGCCAGCTCGACTGGATCTACGTCGACGGCATGCACACCGCTGAAGCCGCCTACAACGATTTGGTGACCTATGGGCGCAAGGTCAGGGACGACGGCTTTATTATTGGGCACGACTACACGAATCACGTACAGGCCCGGCAGTGGAATTTCGGTGTCGTTGAAGCGGTCAACCGCTATGTGCGCGAGTCCGGCTATGAATTTGTCGCGCTGACGATGGAGGCTTTTCCCACTTACGTCATTGCCAAGAGCAAGGAATTGGCCCGTCAGTTAACGGACCTGCTGGTCCGCAACGTGCCTTACGTGGTGGAAATCCGTGATTTCCCGCAAAGCAGCGATTTCGAGCATAAGTCGGTTGCGCTGAAAAAAGGCTGGATGGTTTATCCGTCTTTTTAGCGTCCGGGTATTTCGTGCGGCGCGGCGCGTTGCGTGAAATCAGGAATTGACTGCGGTTGTCGGACTTGTAGATACTCCTGAAGCCCTGATTAATTTTCCTGAAAGCCTTCCATGCCGACGTTTCAGCCCCGCGCCCCGACCATCCCGGGGCCGCATCCCGATACGCGTGTCCCCAATCTGTCGCTGCCGCAGGGCGCGTGCGATTGCCACGCCCACGTGTTCGGTCCGCAAAGCCGTTACCCGTACCTGCCGCATGCCGGCTATATTCCACCTGACGCAGCGCCGGAATCTTTCGCCCGCATGCTGAAGACCATAGGCTGTGATCGCGGCGTGCTGGTGCAGCCAAGCGTTTACGGCACCGACAACTCGGCCATGCTCGACGCCTTGCGCTCGAAAATATTTCCGTTCCGCGGCGTTGCGGTCATCGACGAAACGATTACCGACCGCGAACTGGAAGACATGCATGGCGCCGGCGTGCGTGGCGTGCGTATTAACATTGCCGCGGCCACGCCCGGCCTGAAACTGGAGCAGGCGCCGCGCCTCGCGCCGCGGCTGAAGGCGCTGGGATGGCATTTGCAGTTTTTCATCAATTTCAACGAGGTCGCAGACGCGGAGGAGATCCTCGGCAAGCTGTCGATCGACATTGTGCTCGACCATTTCGGCCGTGCACCGGCGAAAGACGGCGTCGAGTCACCCCAGTTCAAGTCTTACCTGCGGCTGCTCAAACGCGACAATGTCTGGGCCAAGCTGATGGGCGTTTATTTCGTGTCCACGGATGCCCCCGCATTCAGGGACATACCGCCGCTGGCGCGCGCGGCTGCGGCGGCGGCACCCGACCGTGTCGTGTGGGGCACGGACTGGCCGCATCCGATGGGCAAGCAACTGATGCCCAACGACGGTGATCTCGTCGACATGCTCGCGGATTGGGTGCCCGATGAAGCGCAGCGTAAAAAAGTTCTGGTAGATAATCCGGCGCGTCTCTACCATTTCTAGGCAGGCGCGAGAGCGCTCGCGACTCCGGTAACCACGTCGCGCCGCTACTCGCCGCGGATACCGGCGGCCTTGACGACTTTCGCCCATTTCGCCATTTCAGCTCGCAGGAAAGCGGCGAACTGTTCGGGCGTATTGCCGATGGGGTCTGCGCCCATGGCGGAAAAGCGTTCCTTCATCTGCGAGGTGGCGAAGCCCTTTTGAACTTCGGCGCTGACGCGCGAGACGATGTCCGCGGGCGTAGCGGCCGGCGCAAGCAGGCCGAACCACGCGGTGACGGAGTAGCCGGCGAGTCCGGACTCGGCGATGGTCGGTAAGTCGGGCACGAGTGACGAACGCTGCGAACCGGTGACGGCGAGCGCGCGTAGGCGGCCCGATTTGACGTGGGGCAGGGTGATGACCATATCGGAAAAGCCTATCATCGTCTCGCCGCCGATCAGCGCGGTGAGCCCGGGCGCGCTGCCTTTGTACGGGATGTGCGTCAGTTTCACGTTCGCCATGCTGGATAACAATTCGCCGGACAGATGCTGCGCGCCGCCGGCGCCGCCCGACGCAAACGTCACCTGGCCCGGACGCGCGGCAGCGAAAGCGATCAACTCCTTTACCGACTTCACCGGCAGTGCCGGATGCACCACGCAGATATTGTTGATCGCGGCCAGCAAAGAGATGGGGGCCAGGTCTTTGACCGGGTCGTAGCCGAGCTTGCCTTCGAGCGACGGTGCGACCGCAAATGAAAGCGAGACGGTGTTGAGCGTATAGCCGTCGGCAGGCGAGCGCGCCGCCACCGCCGTGCCGACGTTGCCGCTGTTGCCCGGGCGGTTGTCGATGATGGTAGGCTGCCCCCATGCTTCCGTCAGCAACTGGCCGACAGCACGCGCGAAGAGATCGTTGGGACCACCCGCGGCGAAAGGCACGATGATACGGATGGGTTTGGCTGGATAGCTAGTGCCCTGAGCCAGAACATTTGCCACAGAGAACACCGAGAGTACTGAGAACTGCCAAAGAACAGGGATTAATCGCATGGTTCGGTTTTGTTTTTCCGCTGTAACCCTCAAGGGGGTATTAAAAAGAATGGTTCTTGTGTTCTCTGTGGCTAATGTTTTGTTTTTGAATTTATCTGCGTTCATCTGCGTCTATCGGCGGTTCCGTATTTGAAAGAGGGTTAAGGCGCGCCGAAGCCGCCACCGCCCGGCGTTTCGATCACGAACACGTCGCCCGCGTTCATTTCTATTTTGTCCGCACCCTGGAGCTTGATGCGCTGGCCGTTTTTGCGCAGCACGTAATTACAGCCGACTTCGCCCGGCATGCCGCCGGCCATGCCGTAGGGCGGCACGATGCGATGGCCCGACAGTATCGCCGCGGTCATCGGTTCGAGAAAACGCACGCGCCGCACCGCGCCATTGCCGCCGCGCCACTTGCCCCGGCCGCCGCTCTTGCCGCGGATGGTGAAGTTTTCGAGCAGCACCGGAAAGCGCCACTCGAGTATCTCGGGATCAGTCAGGCGAGAATTCGTCATATGCGTCTGCACGACGTCGGTGCCGTCAAAACCATTGCCCGCACCGGAGCCGCCAGAGATGGTCTCGTAATACTGGTATTTCTCATTGCCGAAAGTGAAGTTGTTCATCGTGCCCTGCGAAGCGCCCATCAGGCCGAGCGCGCCGTAAAGCGCATCGGTCACGCATTGCGAAGTTTCGACATTGCCGGCGACGACGGCTGCCGGGTAGCGCGGATTGAGCATCGAGCGCTCGGGAATGATTACTTCGATGGGTTTGAGGCAGCCCGCGTTGAGCGGAATATCGTCGTCCACCAGCGAACGGAACACGTACAGCACTGCCGCCATGCAGACGGCAGACGGCGCGTTGAAATTGTTTTCGAGCTGCGGGCTGGAGCCGGTAAAGTCGATGACGGCGGTGCGTTTTTCCTGGTTGAAGCGGATCGCGACCTTGATGATGGCGCCGTGGTCCATCGGGTATTCGAACGCGCCGTCTTTCAGCACGTTGATCACGCGGCGCACCGATTCTTCGGCATTGTCCTGCACGTGGCGCATATAGGCGTGTACGACGTCGAGGCCGAAGTGCGCGACCATGCGGCGCAGTTCCTGCACGCCCTTTTCGTTGGCGGCGATCATCGCGCGCAGGTCGGCCATGTTCTGCGCGACATTGCGGCAGGGATATTTTCCGGAGGAGAGCAGTGCGATGGTTTCCTGTTCGCGCAGGGTGCCGCGTTCGACGAGCAGGAAGTTGTCGATCAGGACGCCTTCCTCCTCGACCACCTTGCTGTCGGGCGGCATCGACCCCGGCGTGATGCCGCCGATATCGGCATGGTGGCCGCGCGAGCCGACGTAGAATAAAACGCGAGAGGCGCGAGGCGAGAGAGAAGAGGCGGACAGAGCGCTCTCGTCGAAGACGGGCGTGATTACAGTTACGTCGGGTAGATGCGTACCGCCGTTATAGGGGGCGTTGAGTACATATACGTCGCCGGGTTGCATTTTTCCAGTGTTTTCGCGGATCACGGTGCGTATGGATTCGCCCATCGAGCCGAGGTGCACCGGCATGTGCGGCGCATTGGCGATCAATTCCCCGTTCTGGTTGAACACCGCGCAGGAGAAGTCCAGGCGCTCCTTGATGTTGACCGAGTACGCCGTATTGGCCAAACGCAAACCCATCTGTTCGGCGATGGACATATAGAGGTTGTTGAATATCTCCAGCATCACCGGATCGACGCTGGTGCCGATGGCGACGCGCTGCGGGCGGGCTTCGACGCGTTCAAGCACGAGGTGATCGAGTTTCGTTACCGTCGCCTGCCATCCCGGCTCGACGATAGTGGTCGCGTTCTGTTCCGCGATGATGGCGGGGCCGCGCACCTGGTCGCCGGGCAGCAGTGCATCGCGGCGGTAGGCTGGTGTCGAATGCGCACGGCCGCCGGTATGCATGGTGACCGTTTCGGCGATGACCGGAGTGCCGCTGCTGCGCGCAGCGGGTGCGGCGGTCTCGAGCGGCGCATCGGATACGCCTATGGCTTCGACCGACACGGCTTCTGCAATCAATGCGCGGCTCGGCATCAGGAAGCTGTAGCGCATCCGGTAGGCGGCTTCGAACTGCGTGACCATGTCGGCAAGCGCGCCGAAATTCACCACCAGCGCGGAGTCGGTGCCGTCGTAGCGCAAGTGGATGCGCTTCACGGTGCGTATGCGCTCCTGCGCCACGCCCTGACGCAGCAGTTCTGCGCCGGCCGTTGCCGCGAGCTTTTCCAGTGTGTCATGCAGCAGCGGAAGATTTGCCGAGTCGAGTTTCGCTTCGACCGCTTCTTCGCGCATGGCCGTGATATCGGCAAGCCCCATGCCATAGGCCGAGAGCACACCGGCCAGCGGATGCAGGAACACGCGCGTCATGCCGAGCGCATCGGCGACGAGGCACGCATGCTGGCCGGCCGCGCCGCCGAAGCAGCACAGTGTGTATTCGGTGACGTCGTGGCCGCGCTGCACGGAAATCTGCTTGATCGCGTTGGCCATATTGCCGACCGCGATGTCCACATAACCTTCGGCGACCTGCTCGGGCGTGCGGGCATTGCCGGTTTTGCTTTGGATTTCCTGCGCGAGTGCGGCGAACTTCTGCTTCACGACGGCCGCGTCCAGCGGTGCATCTCCGTTGGCGCCGAACACCGGCGGGAAGAATTGCGGCTGGATCTTGCCGAGCATGACGTTGCAGTCAGTGACGGTGAGCGGACCGTTCTTGCGATAGCTCGCGGGGCCGGGGTTCGCACCCGCCGAATCGGGGCCGACGCGGTAGCGCGCGCCGTCGAAATGCAGGATGGAACCGCCGCCGGCCGCCACCGTATGTATGCTCATCATCGGCGCACGCATGCGCACGCCGGCAACCTGGGTCTCGAACGCGCGCTCGTATTCGCCCGCATAGTGCGATACGTCGGTCGAAGTGCCGCCCATGTCGAAACCGATGATCTTGCCGAAGCCTGCTGTCTCTGAAGTGCGTACAGCGCCGACGATGCCGCCCGCCGGCCCCGACAGGATCGAATCCTTGCCCTGGAAGCGCCGTGCATCGGTGAGCCCACCGTTTGATTGCATGAACATCAGCCGTACGTTTTGCAATTCGCTGGCCACCGTGTCTACGTAACGGCGCAGGATGGGCGACAGATAGGCATCCACCACCGTCGTATCGCCGCGGCTAACCAGCTTCATCAGCGGACTCACTTCGTGCGAGACCGAGACATGGGTGTAACCGATTGCGCGCGCCATGTCGGCGATGATTTTTTCATGCTGCTGATAACGGTAGCCGTGCATCAGCACGATGGCGATGGAGCGGAAACCTTCGTCGAAAACCTGTTTGAGTGCACCGCGGGTCTTTTCGGCGTCGAGCGGCAACACGACTTCGCCGCGCGCGCCCATGCGCTCGTCGACCTCGACTACGCGTGAATACAAAAGCTCGGGCAGCACGATGTGGCGGTCGAAGATGCGCGGGCGGTTCTGGTAAGCGATCCTTAACGCATCGCGAAAGCCGCGGGTGATGAACAGCGCGGTACGCTCGCCTTTGCGTTCGAGCAGCGCGTTGGTCGCGACGGTGGTGCCCATCTTCACCGCATCTATGAGTTCACCCGGTATGCGTTGATCAACCGCAATGCCCAGCAGGTGGCGAATACCGGCGACCGCGGCGTCGCGATAGCGGCCGGGATTTTCCGACAGTAATTTGTGCGTGACGAGGCTGCCGTCGGGTTTGCGCGCGACGACGTCGGTGAAGGTGCCGCCGCGGTCGATCCAGAACTGCCAGCGGGGCGGAGTGGAAGCGGGTGGTGTCACGTTGGCGCCTGGAGTGCCGCGGGATTTCTGCAGGGAAGCCGATACTATCATGGTCGCCGCGCGCCGCGTGTCGATTGACAAGCGCAGTCGCGGCGGCAAAAATGCGCTGGACTCTCAGCGCTATGTCTATGGCGGCGATCCTGCACCAAAATCATCCACAATTCGTTTCGCGCACTGAAAAGGTATTGCCAATGAAAGAAATCAACATCCTGCTGACGATGGATTGCGAGCCGACGCTGGCGACCACGCATGCACAGGCCACCGGGCCGCGTGATTGGGCGCACGGCGAACGCGCCGTCAGGGGTTATTTCAATATCGGCAAGCGCTACGGCTTTCCCGCCAGCTATTTCGTGCATCCCGAAACGGTGCTCGGCCAGCCGGACGTTTTCGCCGACCTCGAAAAGCAGGGCGCCTGCCTCGGGTTGCACATGCATCCGTGGAAGTATTCGATGTGGCGTTACGACCAGAGACGCTTTCTCGCCAACTACGGCGGCATGTCCGCCGATGAGCAGCGCGCCTGCCTCGCGGAGTCGTCGGCGCTGTGGCGGCAGGCGATGGGCTATCAGCCCCTGTATTTCCGGCCCGGTTCGTTTTCCGCCAACGACGATGTATTTCGGGTGCTCGCGGAAACCGGTTTCCGCGGTGGCTCGTGCTCGGTGCCCGGGCGCGTGTGGCCCGATGTGGAAACGGTGTGGAGCGGGGCGGAGCCGGACCCGCATCGTGCGAACGCATGCTTCCGCCAGGTGCGCGGCAATCTCGAATTTGCCAACATACCGGTGTCGGTCGATTTCTCGAGCGTGATCAGCGGCGCGAAGGGGCGCACCATGCATTCCGACTTGCGTCCCGATACCGATTGGCCGGGCAAGCACGGCATCAGCTATCAGACGATAGCGAACAATATTCTCGCGCAGACCGTGGCGCGCGCGCCCAAGATCCCGGTGATCGTCATCATTTCGCACAATCACTACGAATACAGCGACGAGAGCAATGCGGTTACCAAGCGGTTGATCGCGTCGCTCGACGCGGTGGTCGCAGCCTGCAAGGCGGCCAATATCAAGCCGGTCGGCACGACTATTGCTCGAGTCGTCGATGACGTATTGGCCAGCCCGTTGGTGCCGGAGCCTTTCGTGTGTCCGGAAAGCGCTTACTCGGTGAATGCGAAACAGTAGTCTTTACTAAAACCTCTCAAAAACTGTTTGGAACCGCAGATAAACGCAGATAAACGCAGATGAGTTCAAAGGATAACGTCGGAGAGTGGGCAGCACTGGATTTTTATCTGCGTACCTCTCAATGGGGTATTAAAAAGAATGCATCTGCGTTTAGCTACGGCTGATAATTTTTTAATTTTGAGGCGGGTTCGATTTCATTCGAAGGAATTTCAATGCTGAGATGTGCTTACAGATTGCTTGTGGGATGTGCGGCATTGTTGATCGCCGTTGCGGCACCGGCAGCAGAGGTTTATCCCGCCAAGTTGGTGAAAATCGTCGTGCCGTTCGCAGCGGGCGGCTCGACCGATCTGCTTACGCGCAGCGTCGCCCAGCAATTGAGCGAGGCGTGGAAGCGGCCGGTGGTGGTCGAGAACCGCGCGGGCGGCGGCGGTGTCGTCGGTTCTGAATATGTCGTGAAATCTCCTGCCGACGGTTACACGCTGCTATTGGGAACGAACACGACGCACGCGGCAGCCGCGACACTGTATGCGAAGTTGCCGTACGACTTGCGGCGTGATTTCGCGCCCATCACCGAAATCGCTTCAATTCCGCTGATTTTATCGGTGCATCCGTCGATACCCGTGAAATCGGTGAAAGAACTCGTCGCGCTCGCGAAGGCGAAACCCGGCGATCTGAATTTTGGCGGCGGCACCGGTGCGGCAGCGCACATGGCGATGGAGCTTTTCGAGTCGATGGCGAAGATCAAAATGGTGCACGTGCCGTACAAGGGGTCCGGCCCGGCGATGATCGATCTCCTGGGTGGGCATTTATCGCTCGGATTCGACGCGGTCATGACCACGCTGCCGTACGCGCAGACGGGCAAACTGCGCATGCTCGGGGTGAGCAGCCTGAAGCGCTCGGCGGTTGCGCCGGATGTTCCCACCATGGCCGAGTCGGGATATCCGGGCTATGAAGCCATCCTGTGGTTCGGCTTGTTCGCGCCCACCGGCACGCCGCCGGACATCATCAAAAAGATCAACGAGGAAACCGCGCGCGGTGTCGCGACACCGAAGATGCGCGAACTGCTGGCGAGCCAGGGTCTGGAAATCGTGGCGAGCAGTCCGGCTGATTTCACGGTGCGGGTCGACCGCGAAATCATCAAGTGGCGCAAAGTCATATTGGACGCCGGCATCAAGCTCGAGTGAGCCGCGGCAGGGTAGTTCTGCATCACAATCCACACGATGTTGCCCTGCGCGCCCTGTTTCCGGGCGCTTTCCCCGGGTTGCGGCCGGCGGGTTGCGGCCGGCGTGTGTTGCGGCCGGCGTGTTGACAAAGAGAGTAATCCCGACCACCATCAACGCTGCAAATTACGAACCCCGGGGGGATCAATAATGCGCACCTTGAAACTGCTGCTGGCGTTGGCCGCGTTGCTCGTTACGGGCATGGCGTCGGCGCAAGTCAAATGGGATCTGCCTTCTGCGTACGCGCCGGGCAATTTCCACACTGAAAATCTGGTGCAGTTCGCCACCGATGTCGAGAAAGCCACCGGCGGCAAGCTGAAAATCACGGTGCACGCCAATGCATCGCTGTTCAAGGCGCCGGAAATCAAGCGCGCGGTGCAGGGCGAGCAGGCGCAGGCGGGCGAAATTCTGCTGGTCAATTTTGAGAATGAAAATCCGCTTTACGGCGTCGACGGTGTGCCGTTTCTCGCGACCAGTTACGCCGACTCGATGAAACTCTATAGGGCGTCGAAGTCCGCGGTGGACAAGCTGTTTGCCGCACAGGGCATCAAGGTGCTGTACACGGTACCGTGGCCGCCGCAGGGCATATTCAGCAAGAAAGCACTCGCATCAGGCGCCGACATGAAGGGTTTGAAGTGGCGTGCATATAGTCCCGCCACCGCGAAAATCGCCGAGCTGGTTGGCGCGCAGCCGGTTACGGTGCAGGCCGCCGAGTTGTCGCAGGCGATGGCCACCGGCGTGATCGATTCCTATATGTCGTCGGGTGCTACCGGCTACGACACCAAGACCTTCGAGTACCTCAAGAATTTCTACGATACCCAGGCATGGTTGCCGAAGAACGCGGTGATCGTGAACCAGAAAGCTTTCGACGCGCTCGACAAGCCGACGCAGGACGCGCTGCTCAAGGCGGCGGCGGAAGCGGAAACGCGCGGCTGGAAAACGTCGCAGGAAAAGACCGCGTGGTATTACGAGCAGCTGGCCAAGAATGGCATGACGGTGCACAAGCCCGGCGCGCCGCTGACCGCTGACATGAAAAAAGTGGGCGACGTCATGTTGCAGGACTGGCTGAAAAAGGCCGGTCCCGAAGGGCAGGGTGTGGTCGACGCCTTCCGCAAGATGTAATGCGCAAGAGCCTCGATTTTCTCTACGACGCCGCGGGCTATCTCGCGGCGTTTTTTATTTTCGCGATATTCGCGGTAATGATCATATCGACCGCGATGCGCGAATTCGGCATGCGCACCGGCGGCACCGACGACATCGTCGCGTGGTTCTGCGCGGCAGGTTCTTTTCTCGCAATGGCGCATACGTTTCGCCGCGGCGATTTCGTGCGCGTCGAGCTGCTGTTGGGACGCCTGGGGGAGGCCGCGCGACGCCGCTTCGAAATCCTTTCGCTTGCTGTGGCGGCTGCATTCGTGGGTTTTCTCGCCTTCTCGGCCGGCCGTTTCGTCTACGAAAGCTGGAAATTCCATGACATGGCCAACGGGCTCATCGTGCTTCCGCTGTGGATCCCGCAGATGTCGTTCGTGGTCGGCGCGTTGCTGCTGTTTGTCGCGGTGCTCGATGAACTGGTCACGGTGGCGCGCGGCAACAAGCCCGGTTATGTAATTGCGGTCGAAGAGCGCCACGCGCGCGGCGACTTCACCGAAGACGTCTGACCGGCCGCCATGGAACTCGTCGAAATTGCCGGGCTGTTGCTGCTGATCATGATGCTGCTGTTGGCGGGCGGCGTATGGATCGGCATGACGCTCGCCATCGTCGGCTGGATCGGCATGGCGTTTTTCACCGGCACGCCGCCGGGCAAAAACCTGTTTACCGCATTTTGGGGCTCCAACGCGTCGTGGGCGCTGGCCGCGCTGCCGATGTTCGTGTGGATGGGCGAAATCCTGTTCCGCACCAAGTTGTCGGAAGAAATGTTCGAGGGGCTGTCGCCGTGGCTGAACAAGGTGCCGGGCCGCCTCATGCACACGACCATACTCGGCTGCGGGATTTTTGGGTCGGTATCCGGGTCATCGGCTGCAACGTGCGCAACGATATCCAAAGTGGCGCTGCCCGAACTGATGAAGCGTGGCTACGACGAAAAAACCGCGCTGGGCGCGCTGGCGACCGCCGGTACGCTCGGCATCCTGATTCCGCCGTCGATCACGATGGTGGTTTACGCTGTGGCAGCAGACGCTTCCATCATTCGCATTTTTCTCGCCGGCTTCATCCCGGGCTTCATCCTCATGGCGTTGTTCTCCGGCTACATCATGTGGTGGGCGTGGCGCCATCCGGAACTCACGCCAAAATCCGATCCGCCGACGAGCTTCATGCAGAAGGTCAAGGCCTCGGGCAATCTGATTCCGTGTGCCCTGCTGATCCTGTTTATCGTGTGGGTGCTGGTGGCGGGGTGGGCGACTGCAACCGAATGCGCGGCTTACGGCGTGCTGGGCTCGCTCGCCATCGCGTGGTGGAGCGGCTCGCTGACGTGGCGGAATTTTCTCGACAGCCTGATGGGCGCGACCCGCGTGTCGTGCATGATCATGTTCATCCTTGCCGGCGCGTCTTTCCTCAGCATGACGATGGCGTTTACCGGCATCCCGCGTGCGCTAGCGGAATGGGTGGCGGCGTTCAACCTGAGCCCGCTGGCGCTGATCAGCGTGCTCGCGGTGCTTTACATCATTCTCGGCACCGCGCTCGACGGTATTTCGATGATCGTTCTGACCGCGGCAGTGGTGCTGCCGATGATCCAGAAGGCGGGGTTCGATCTCATCTGGTTCGGCATTTTCATCGTGCTTCTGGTGGAAATCGCCGAGGTCACGCCGCCGGTCGGCTTCAATCTCTTCGTGCTGCAGAACATGACGGGCAAGGACAGTAATTACATCGCGCGCTGTGCTTTGCCGTTTTTCGGCTGCCTGGTCGTTGGCATAGCGATCATCACGGTGTTTCCGACCACCGTAACCTGGCTGCCGGATTACCTGATGGGCAAGGCGCAGTAAAGTTGGCTGGTGCCGGCGGACTGCGCCCCGAAATCAACGCATGGTATCTCTGGAGCCTGGCGGTCGGGCTCGTGATCTCGGGCGAATACTTTGGCTGGAATTACGGCTGGGGCGCCGCCGGCACCCTCGGCTTCCTGGTGACGACGCTGATCGTCGCCGTGCTCTACATCGCATTCATTTTCAGTTTCACCGAACTGACGACGGCGATTCCGCACGCCGGCGGGCCGTTTGCGTATGCTCTGCGCGCTTTTGGCCCGGTGGGCGGACTGATCGCGGGTTACGCCACTCTCATTGAGTTCGTGTTTGCCCCGCCGGCGATTGCCGCGGCGCTTGGCGGTTACATACACTTTATGTACGAGCAGGTCGATGCGCTCGCAGTCGGCATCGCGGCCTACGCGATATTCGTCGGCATCAACATTTTGGTCGCAATTCCGTTCGCGATCTGGTTTTTTCTGGCGATTGAAGGCGTGGCGATGGTGGCGGAGGAAGTGAAGGACCCGCACACCACCATGCCGCGCGGTTACCTGAGCGGCGCACTCACGCTGGTGGTGCTCGCGGTGGGCGTGATGATTTTCGCGGGAGGTGTGGGTGATTCCGCCAAGCTTGCGAGGCTAGATTACCCGCTGCCAGAGGCGATGGCACAGATGGTGGGCCGGCAAAGCGGCTTGATACACATGCTCGTTGCGATCGGCCTCTTCGGACTGCTTCCCCCTCCGGTCGGTCCCGCGGCGGGGCGTTAGCAAAAATTCAGTCTTCCCGTTTTCGCCACACGCTGGCAAGCCACGGCTGCTGGTCGCGCGGCAGGCCGGCGGGGCGGTAGTAGTGGGTGAGTTCGACGAATCCCGCACCTGATACGTAACCGCGCCACGCTGCGAGGTCGTGATAGGCGCCGTAGCGGCCGCGGTTCCAGCCTTCGTCGTTGTTGCCATGCGGGTTTGATGTGAACAATACGCCACGCGGTTTGAGGGTTGCATGGAGTTCCCGCAGCACGCGTGGCAACTCCTGGCTGGGCACATGAAACAGCGAAGCGTTGGCATACACGCCGTCGAAATGCCGGTCAGGTAAATCGAGCTTTAGAAAATCCTGCTGCCAGACTTCGCAGCCACTGTCGGCACGCGCCATATCGGCGAACTGCGCGGCGCCGTCCAGGCCTATTGCGACATGCGCGAGCTCGCTGAACGTATTGAGGTCGCGTCCCGGCCCGCAGCCGAAATCGAGCAGTGTGTAAGGCGGCGGGCCTTCGATGTGTTGCAGCAACGCTGCGATGTTCTGGCTGACGTCGTGATCGCGCGTGCCGGCACGAAAATCTTCGGCGCGCTGGTTGTAGTATTCGAGCGTGTCCGCGGCGATTTTTGCGAGGTCTGGCGCATCCACTGCTGCTGCTTACTCCGTGCGCTTGCTGTCGGCGGACTGGTCCGCTTGCGCGCCGGACTCTGGCTTGAAATCGCCGATGACGCCCTTGAGCGGACACATTTTGAAGGCGGCACATTTGCTGCAACCGACTGCCAACGCGACGGGGCACAAAGTCATGGGATCTCCCTTCTTGGTTTGGACCTGCGCCGCCAGTCTACCCCTTTTCAGAACTTTGGCACCGGCCCGCTGGCTCAACTTGACTTGCGCGTTCTTCGGCCCCCGTCGAAATCGCCCGGCATGCGCGGTTGTGCGCGTGGCCTGCTATGTCTTAATATCGAAAGGTATCCGGGGCGGGACGGCTGCGGACCTCTACATTTCATTTCCCGCGCAGTCTGGAACAGACCACAGGGACCAAAACACATGTACATGCGCACCAACAAGACCAAGGCGAAAATCGCCGCCAATCAATCCGTCGTCGGCGCTAGCATCGCCTTTCCTTCGCCCGATCTGGTCGAACTGTGCGCCGTGGTGGGTTTCGATTTCATCACCATAGACGCCGAACACGAGGCGATGAGCGAGGAGCAGATCATTCACATGATCCGTGCCGCGGAATCGCATGACATCACGCCTATCGTGCGGCTGCCGCGCGATCCCGACGTCATCCTGCACTTCCTCAACGCAGGGGCGCAGGGCATACACGTGCCGCGCTGCACGACCGCCGACGACCTGCGGGAGCTCGTCAAATGGACGCGCTTCCATCCGTACGGCGAGCGCACTTTTTACAACCGGGGCCGCTCCGGGAATTTCAGCGTCGGCGTCACGGACACCGCGGAATGGGCGCGCGCCGCGAACCGCGAGTTACTGGTAATAGGTATGGTTGAAGAGATCAAGACCATGGACAACCTGGACGAGATGCTGGCGGTGCCGCACGTCGATGCGATACACCTCGGCCACATGGACTTGTGGCAGTCGATGGGCATGCCGCCGGACATGAAAGGGGTGTTCGAGGTCATCGACGAGATCGCGCGCAGGGGCAAGGCCGCCGGCCGGCATATCAGCCACACCATGCGCCTCACCGACGACGTGATCGAGCGCATGGGCGATTACATGAAAACCGGCTCGCGGCTGTTTACCGTGTCACCGCTCGATTTCCTGCGCCAGGGCGGCGTGAAATTGATGAAGGACGCGCACGACGTCGAGCAACGCGTCCTCGCGCAGAGTTCAAAGTAGGCAGCCATGAAATCGCCCGCGCTCTGGATCTGTGGAAGCGTGCTCGCGTGCAATGCGTTCGCGTTTTCCACGGCAATTCGCGCGGCGGATGTTTACCCCAACAAGCCGGTGCGGATTGTGCTTCCGGCGGCGGTGGGCGGCAGCACCGATGTCGTAGGGCGCATCATCGGCATGCAGTTGTCCGAGCGGATGGGGGTCTAGGTGGTCGCGGACAATCGCGCCGGCGCGGGCGGGGTCATCGCCATGGAAATGGTGTCGAAGGCGGCCGCGGACGGTTATACGCTGCTGCTCGTCAGCGCGTCGCAAAGCACGCAGCCGGCGCTGCGCAAGCTGCCGTACGACCCGGTGAAATCTTTTGTGCCGATTGCGAAGCTTGCCAGCGCATTTCTGGTGCTGGTCGTTCATCCGAGCGTGCCGGTCAAATCGGTGAAGGAACTGCTCGCGCTGGCGAAGCGCAAACCCGGCGAGATCTTTTTTTCAGGCACCGGCACCGGCGCGCACACGACGATGGCGACGGAGCTTTTCAAGATCATGGCCGGCATTAACGTCGTTGTCGTCGAGTACAAAAGCGGCGGTCCGGCGGTGATCGACTTGCTCGGCGGCCACACCCAGGCCATGCTGGCGACTATCGCGTCGGTACTGCCGCAGATCAAGGCCGGCAAATTAAGGTCTCTTGCCACCAGCGGCGTCGAGCGCAGCGCTCTTCTGCCTGATGCACCCACGATTTCGGAAGCCGGCGTGCCCGGGTACGCCACGGTCCAGTGGCACGGCCTGCTGGCGCCTGCCGGCACTCCCGCGCCCATCATCGACAAGCTCCACGCCGAGATCAGGGCCATCTTGTCTACGGACGCAGTCAGAAAAAGGCTGCTCGACGCCGGCACCGAAACGGAATACCTCGGCCCCACCGAGTTCGGCGCATTTTATGTGCGTGAAATGGACCAGTGGGCGAGCGTCATCAGGAAGGCGAATATCGCGTTGAAAGAATAGCAGCAGTCTCTCTGTACGCAGGAGCACAGAACTTGCCGGTGTCGGCATGCGGCTCATGTCCCGGACTTGTGATATAAATCAAATTATAAAAACCAGCACGGCAATACGCACGGGAGCACGGCTGCCGCGGTGACAGGGCACGTCAAGTCCGGCCGGCTAAGGGCGCTGGCAGTGACGAGCATCAAACCTTCGGCGCTGGCGCCCGGTTTGCCGACCGTGGCGGCGTCGGGCTTGCAGGGATATGACGCGGCCTCCATGGTGGGTGTATTGGTGCCGGCCGGAACACCTCGGGCAATCGTCAATCGCCTGAACAAGGATATCGCACTCGTTCTGGACAAGCCCGACGTGAAAGAACGTCTGTTCACCACCGGCTCGGAAATAGTTGGCGGCACGCCGGAAGAATTTGGCGCCATCATGTGATGCCGACGACCCCGGCTGCCTCGAAGTACTGCACCGTGTGATAGACCGTCACTGAGTTGCCATAGCCTGTATCGGCATCTGCCATGACCGGAATCGACATGATGTGGGTTAGCGCCCTGCATGCCTCAACGTTTTCCATCAGCGACATGATGCCGATGTCAGGCTGGCCCAGCCGTGAATTGGAAAGCCCCGCGCCTGTCGTGGACGCCGCCTTGAAACCCATTTTCTCGACCAGTCGCGCGCTGTAGCCGTCGAAGATGCCCGGGGAAACCACGATGCCTGCCTTGAGCATTTCGCGCATACGGCGCGCCTTCGTCACGGTTTTGGTTTTTGCAGCCATGCGATTTTTCTCCTCGATTGATGATGCAATGCTGTTTGCGTCGGTCTATACAGACTTGCCGATTGCTTGCGGCAATCCACGTTTAGAAGACTTTGGGTAATTGCCGGCACGGCGTGTCTGGTCGAAAATATGGCGCGCCAAAGCGGATGAAGCTGGGCACTGGCGTGAGGTTGTTTCGCTCCGGTGGCGTCGCGCAGCAGATGCCCCGGTCGTGGTCCTTTGTATCAGGATTCCCAGGGATTGACGAGTTCAACGCGACAACCAGAAAAATCGGCCACGTTGCGGGTCGCGATTGCCGCCCCTATGGATCGGGCAATTGCGGCGATCTGCGCATCGAAGCTGGCAATGGGCCGGCCTGCTCGTCGACGTTCCGCCGCAATTTGTGCGTAGGGTAATGCAGCGTCGCTGCCAAAGCCAAGAATACGCCCCTTGAACTCCTCCGCGAACATTGCGTGCGCCGCATCTTCGATGGCACGGCGTCGTTTCCCCGAGGGTAGCAGCGCGATCCCGTGGAGAATTTCGGCCTGCGTGATGCTGGTCGTGTAAAGACTAGATTCCTGCCGTGCTGATACCCACTGGACCACGCTCTCAGCCGGCGCCGCCTTCATCAGTTCCGAGACGACGTTGGTGTCGAGCAGTATCATTTGCTCGGCGTGGGGGGGCTGCGCATTGCCGTCCGTGCGGGCAACTCAATGTCGCAGCCGCCGAATGGTTCGAAGCGCCGCCGAATAGCCTCCACAAGACTAGGCCGATTAACCGCGCCGGCAGAGACCGCTTCGCGCAGGATGTTGCGCGCCTCTTCTTCCATCGATCGCTTGTGGTGCGCTGCACGCACGCGTAGCTGGGCCTTGGTTTGTTCGTCCAGATTCCGAATCGTGATGCTCGCCATGGAATTCCTTAGATGCAATCATTGATAGCATTGTAAGCAGTGAAATCATCCAGGTCAAGCTGGACACACAGTCGCAGTAAGCATTTCCGCGTCGCAAAAGTGCGGCGGGTATTGGATTGTGGCTCCCGCCAACGTGAGTTGCCGGCGCGCCAAAGGGGATGAAGCTGGGCACCAGTGGGTCGAGATTCTCGCCCTGCCTTAATGGCCATCTGCGTCCGACATAGGTCGCTAACAAGCTTTTCTTGCGGTCATATCTTACACAAAGTCTGCTCGCCAAGATCACATGCAGCTTGACAGCTGGCTGGGCATTGGATATCTTATAGATATCCAATTTATGGGGATATCCACTATGCCAACCCGTACGCCAGCCAACCAAATCGCGTTTCGTTACCGTTCGATAGACAGCGCTACGGGTGTTACCCGTGACACTGCGAAAAAATTGGCAGAACGACTGGGTGTCGACGAAACGCAGGCCATTCATCATGCGCTGCATGAACTGGCAGTCAAGTTGCTGCCGCAGTATGAGGCTGATGACGGTCCGCTGACAGCCGCCCAGGTTCGCCAGATCAAGAAGCGTATTCCGCAAGGCGGCAAACGCTCCGTCCGCTCGAATTTGTTTGAGACGGAAACTGCGTGACCCAACAGTGGTGGGGCGAGCCCACGGCCGGCGAAATTGTGTGGTGCCACTTCCCCGACAACATTCATCCGCGCCCGAAACCGCGACCTGCTCTAATCCTTGCCGTGTTCGACGACAACGCGCCGCAGTTCGATGTTCGTGTGGCATATGGCACCAGCCAGCGCACGACATCCTTGCATCGCGGTGAGTTCGCCATCCTTCAAGACCGAAACGCCGCAGCCTACACCGCAGCGGGCCTGAGCTACGACACAAAGTTCGATCTGAGGCAGGTGCTGGATCTGCCTTACACGTCCGAGTGGTTCTCCGTTCCTCTGGCTGCCCCGCATGGTCAAACACCAAAACTCGGAACACTGCATCCATCGATGGTGCGCGCCGTGGAAGCAGCATTCCGTGCTGCCAGAGAGTGAGCATTCTTAACGCGCCGACAGATGGCAACCGGCAAGGGAGCTAAGTCACCGAAGGATTTGGCGCCCCAAAGACGAATCGAACGTCCGACCCGCCTCCTTAGGAGGGGTTGCTCTATCCGCTGAGCTACCGGGGCGTGGTCGATAGCACATTCCGTTTTGCCTTGCACATTAAGCACTTAGTTAAACGGCACATCGCCCCGTTGATGTAGCCGTAATCCTGTTGATCGTCAATTACAAGCATTTACTGCGATGGAATTGCGATGGAACTGCGATGGCGCTGTGTTGGCTTTTCCAGTCAATGGATAAACGTAGCAAACGTCAAATTCTGCCCACTCGCGCCCCACCCACCCGGCACCACCCGTTTAGGCCGGGTTCATTTGTCTGCAGGGTTCCGCCGAGGTCATATCCTGCGACAAAATCCGCTTCACCTCTACTTTTGGCTGATCCGAAAAACGAGAAGGCTGCACCGCATTTCATTGAGATTATTTGCTCAGAGTGTCGCCCTTTTATGCTAAATTTAACGAATAGCATAAAAATGTGAAGATTATGAAAAGTATCCAACGAGGTTTTACCCTGATTGAACTAATGATAGTGGTTGCGATCATCGGCATTCTGGCAGCAGTAGCGTTGCCGGCATATCAGGACTACGTGATCCGCGCGAAGGTCAGCGAACTTATTTTGCAAGCTAGCGGATACAAGACCGCAGTAGTGGAGAAGGCGGCAGCTGACGGCACGATGACTGGCGCCGGTATGGGATTGACGGTGATCGCCGGCGGACGTGTGTCGGGTGGAGAAGTAACGGACGGCGGCACGATTACGATAGCCGGTGACGCCTCCACAATCGGCACGGCGGTTTCCATCGTTCTCACGCCGTCGCTGGGGCCGGGGGGAGGAATTGCTTGGGAGTGCTCAACGAACGGCGACACGACGCAATGGAAATACGTGCCGTCGGTCTGCCGCATCACCCCAACTCCCAGACAAGTATAAATTGCGGCGTTGATGCTGATGCTGCTGCTTCTGCCGGTGCTGCAGTTGTTAAGGCTGGTGCGAGTGCGGCTGGTCGTGTGGTAGACGCTGTACTACCCAGCAAGGATAAGAAGTGAAATCAATCTTAGCGTTGGGCGCGTTGCTGGCGATACTTCTGGTTCCATCCATCGCAGATGCCAAAGATAGGCATTCAGGCGCACACAGTGGCAGTCATAGCAGCAAGAGTTACAGTGGCAAAAACCACGGCAGTAAGAGCCACAGCAGCAAGCGCCAGAGCAGCAGTCAGGGTCGTGCCAGTAAGGGGCGTTCCACCAAGCACAGTAGCCAGAGCCGTTCAGGAAGAAGTGGCTCTAAAGCAGCAGCGGGTGTTTCCCGCGATTCACGTGGACGTATAGCCAGAAGCCCGAAGGCGACCCGTGAATTCAAGAAATCCAATCCCTGCCCATCTACCGGGAAGAGATCAGGCGCTTGTCCCGGCTATGTCATAGACCACGTTGTGCCATTAAAGCGAGGTGGCGCAGATAAGCCTTCAAATATGCAATGGCAGACAAAGGAGGCAGCGAAGATCAAAGATCGAACGGAATAGCAGATGATCAAACGAATATTAGCCGGAACTGCACTCATGTTGTGCGCCCATCAGGTGATGGCAGACGAGATGATCAGGCTGCAATGCGAGGTTACCTCCAAGAATCAGGCGTCCTTCAAGGCGGATGAACTGGGTAAGGCAACACTTGCGGTAGATGTTGTGATGGCTGGCAAATCAGTTCGCCGGATTTCCGTATATGGCGAAGGGGGGAAACTGGCCTCTGTGGAGACGAGTAAAAGTCCTCAGTTGAAAACACACTTGGTAGTCGATAGCAGCGATGCGCGTAAGTGGAACATTTATAACACTTGGGAAAGTCTGCAAAGTGACCCAATAAGCGCACGGGTCAATATTGATCGCAACAGCGGCGAGATAAACGTTGAAAGCAAAGTTTATTCAGGCGGCGAGTGGCAGTTGGCGGTGTATTCTGGGATCTGCAATAAGATCGGCGGAAATAATACGAAGTTTTAGAGAATCGTTCTGAGAACGGAAATATGACAGAAAATATTGAGACGCAAACGTGATTGGTATAATTTTCTGGGGGCGCTTAATTGGTTGATGTGCGCTCTTCAGAACTTGCGTCTTGGCTCAATGGATTTCTGTTTGTAATAGATTAAAGTGATTCGCCGTCAAAACGTTTCTTCCATAAAAAGTAAGAATTATGGAAATGAAAGTCTAACGCGTGCTTGCCACGCGGTGCCACGCTTTCTGATTGATGCCATGCGCCCTCCGATGGACAGGAGATGGACGCTGGCTTCCAGCGAGGACAGTGAGAGATAAATATCCTTTATAATTCAAGGTGAGGAAGGTTGGCAGAGCGGTTGAATGCACCGGTCTTGAAAACCGGCAGGGTCGCAAGATCCTCGTGAGTTCGAATCTCACACCTTCCGCCATATCTCCTCGGTACACATCGGCCCGGCCACAAACGGTATATGGCGGCTGGCGGCTCGCAGGACAAAAAAACCGCGAGGGAGTCGCGGTTAGAGAAATTGAAATCCGATAAGGGAGGTCTCGGCTTTCAACATTCTACGGACGCAGATTAGCGTAACAACGCAGGCTCAGGAATTGGCGAAAGGACGTACGTCGGGATACGTACATCCTCTGCAGGCGATTTTCCATGCAGGAAGCCGCCGTCGCGCTGACAGACGACGGCGTTCGACAATTCCTGGGGATTATTGCGGCTGCACGTTGGCGCCGCCGCCGACTCAGCGTGCCGCGCGGCCTGCTTTGGCGCGGATCTGGTCCTTGATGCGGCTATAGAGTGCGGGGTTGGTGCTGCGCAAATGGTTGGCAATTACAAAATGCTCGCCGCGTGCGCGGGCGAGATCAATACCCTCGATATGCACCAAGCGCACCAGTTCGGTTACGGGTTTCGGCATATCGCGGCCGCTCTCGTAACGCGAACCGCCGCTTTGGGTGACGCCGACTGCCGACCAGAATTGCTGCTGGTTAAGCCCCAAGCGCTGACGCAGGTGGCGGGGGTGGAAGGTCTTACGGCTTGTGCTCATTTCTAGTCCTTGTTCCGATTGGGATATTCAATTGACATAATATAGCCGAAAAGGTTGCATCGACACAGGCAGAATTGCACTGCGGGCGAAGTGTTTCGGCCCTCGTTTTTTCTTCGAAAATACGATAAAATTCAAGGCTTTTTTACAAATCGCAGCAATCCATGTCATTGATCGTCCAAAAATACGGCGGCACTTCGGTCGGCAGCCCCGAGCGCATCAAGAATGTTGCCCGCCGGGTCGCGCGTTGGCAGCGTGAAGGGCACCAGGTGGTGGTGGTGGTTTCCGCGATGAGCGGTGAAACGAACCGCCTGATCGCGCTTGCCCGGGAAATTCAGGCGCAGCCGGATCCGCGCGAACTCGATGTCATGGTGTCGACCGGCGAGCAGGTCACTGTTGCGCTGCTGGCTATGGCGTTGACGGATTTGGGGCTGAAGTCGCGCAGCTATACGGGCGGCCAGGTCAGGATATTGACCGACAGCGCCCATACCAAGGCGCGCATTTTGAGCATCGATGAAGAAAATCTGCGCCGCGACCTTAAAGACGGTTATATCGTGGTCGTCGCGGGATTTCAGGGCGTGGACGAGGGTGGCAACATCACGACGCTGGGCCGCGGCGGATCGGACACCACCGGCGTGGCGCTGGCTGCTGCGCTCAAGGCCGACGAATGCCAGATTTACACCGACGTGGACGGCGTTTACACGACAGACCCGCGCATCGTGCCGGAAGCGCGCCGGCTGAAAACCATTACGTTCGAAGAAATGCTCGAGATGGCGAGCCTCGGTTCGAAAGTGCTGCAGATCCGCTCGGTCGAGTTTGCGGGCAAATACAAGGTGAAATTGCGCGTGCTGTCCTCCTTCGAAGAAGAGGGCGAGGGCACGCTGATCACGTTTGAGGAAGACGACACAATGGAACAAGCCACTATTTCAGGCATCGCGTTCAACCGCGACGAAGCCAAGATCACCATACTCGGCGTGCCCGACCGTCCCGGCATCGCCTACCAGATCCTGGGGCCGATCGGCGACGCCAATATCGACGTCGACATGATCGTGCAGAACGTCGGGCACGACGGGCTTACCGATTTTTCGTTCACCGTGCATCGCAACGATTCCCACAAGGCGCTCGAAATCCTCAAACCGGTGGCGGCGCACATCAAGGCGCGCGAAGTGCAGGGCGGCGACAAAATCGCCAAGGTGTCGATCGTCGGCGTCGGCATGCGCTCGCACGCAGGCATCGCGAGCACCGCATTCCGCACACTGGCCGAAGAAGGTATCAATATACAGATGATTTCGACCTCGGAAATCAAGATTTCCGTCGTGATCGACGAAAAATACATGGAACTCGCGGTGCGCGTGCTGCACAAGGCATTCGGACTGGATCAGCCTGCCTGATACGGTCGCCTGTGGTATTCTTGGCGACGTTTTTCAGCGCGCAGCACTAGAAGCTGTAATTGCGATATCCCGGAGAGATGGCCGGGTGGTTACGGCGAAGCCGTCGTAAATAAAGCGCAAGGCGCCTGCGACCACTCTGCGCAAGCGGTTGCAACAGCAAGTGAAGCACAGGTTTTTGAAATATACGGAGAGATGGCCGAGTGGTCGAAGGCGCGCCCCTGCTAAGGGCGTATAGGACAAAATCCTATCGAGGGTTCGAATCCCTCTCTCTCCGCCAAATGTCAAGTGCTGGCGCGGGTTCCGAGGCGAGAGACTGCACCGTTCCCTCATCTGTTCCCTCATTACTTTAGTGCTGGTAGGCCGAGGCTAGCGGCTTAGGCAGTCCGCCATAGTTCCTGCACAAAGGACAGACCCTGTCGGCCTCGTTCATCTTGAGCGCATAGGCCCACCCCAAAGCAATTCCCGCCAGTCCGACCCCCACCGGCACCCCACCCCCCCGTTTTTTAATTGGGTCCCATCCGTCTTACCCTTTCACTGGGTTTTGCTCAAACGATCCGTCGCTTTCTGGAATCCTAGACCCCACCCATCCGGCACCACCTGTTTAGGCCGGGTTCATTTGGCAGCGGGGTGAATCACTGTTTGTTTCGCGTAATTGCGTAAATCGGCCGGTAGTTGTCTAATGTTTGACAGAGGGGTGATTTTGGACTGAACGCCCCATATACAGAACAAGCCCCCATTGCTTTTAAATCGGTTGGCCGGGGGGGGGGGGGGGGGGGAGGG
>CANJHY010000040.1:0-29697 GCA_947474275.1 Betaproteobacteria bacterium | reverse complement strand
TTCTGAAAACCTGAAGCGATTTGAAAAACAATTTGGAACCGCCGATGAACGCAGATGAACGCAGATAAGCTCAAGGGATTTGGCCTCGGTTCCAGGTCAGGTCTGGATTGATATCGGCGTTAATCGGCGTCCATCGGCGGTTGCTTGTCCGAGTTGTGCTTTTGAGATGCCTTCTAAGCGGGAAACGTCATCTTCTTCGTGACCGGATTGACGTAACCGCCCCACAGCACCATGGTGCGGTTACGGTTGGGATCGCCGCATACCACGATGTGAATCACGTCAGGGCTCGGCACCACCCGCACCAGGTCATCCGGCCCCACCAGGTATTCCTTCGGATAAATGCCGCGCTCCACCGCATCGGGAATCGTGAACGCCTCGGAGTGCCCGTACTTGAGTAGGAACTCAAGCTCGCGGTACGTGACCCGCGCATGCTCGTAGATATATTCGCGGATCATCTGTTTCGTGTAGCCGGCACCGGCCAGTGCTTTTGCCACCGACGGGGCCATCAGGATCGTGACCATATTCTTGAATCCCCGCGGCCCGCGTTCCGCAAACCGGGCAAGGCAGGGTTTCTTGGTCAGTTCGATACTGAGGAATTCAAGCGCGGTCTGCGCCGCCGTCTTGTCGGGCGTGCCGTAGATCGCCGGCGCCCAGCCCCAGGTCACGCTCGCGCATGCAGTCACCGTGCTGTCTTCTTTCTTGAAGCCCTGCTCGACGTGGAACGGATCCCACGGGTTCTCGTCGTCGTTTTCGGCCACCGTGAAGCACTGCGGATAACCGAACGTGCCCATGTAATTGCGGCCCGGCCGGTAGCCGGCGATGTTCTTGATGATCAGGCCCATGGCGCGGCCGATAGCCGGGTTGTTGCCTTTCGAAATCAGGTGCGCGCCGCTCTCTATGCCCATTTTTTTGACGGCAGGCCCGTTGACGAGCAGGAAAGGAAATACGCCCCACGTCGTGCCGATATTGGCGAGGTTGTAAGTGTTGTCCGCGATCGCCTCGACCAGCGCGATCAACAGCGGCATGCATTCAGGGCTGCAGCCCGCCATCACGCCGTTGGCCGCGATGTTCCGCGGCGTCGCCACCAGGTTGGCCTGCGGCAGCACCGCGATTTTTTCATCCGGCGCGCGGTCGGTGTGTTTCAGGAACGCTTCGACGCGCTCTTTGGTCGGCGGGATGATGGGCAACTCGTCCGTCCAGCCCTGGTTGCGGAAGTATTCGTTGACGTCTTCGAAGCTGCCTTCATAAATGACTTCGGCGGCCTTGCGCGCAACGGCAGGCGCTACGCCGCTGCCGCCATCGCGCGGCTTGGTCAGATGATCGACGATGCGGCCGAACAGGACGTCCTCTACATTCTTGATGACGAGCTCTTCGGGATGCACGCCCACCGTGCCCGGGTACTCGCCTATCCTCACGTCGGCCATGCCTTCGGCCTTCGCCATCGCCTTGGCGATGGTCGTAAACCCGGTCGTGGTGATCACCACGCTGGGGATCCCCGCTTTTTCCAACTCTACCGCCGGCCTCACCGAGGACGGAGTGCAGGTCCCTCAACCCCCGTTGCCGGTGATGATCGCGTCGACGCCTTTCAGCTTCGCGAGCTCCGCGATCTCTTTGGCGATCTTCTTTTGCGACTCCGCGTCCCCGCCCACGTACACGATCGGAAATTCGGTGAAGGGAATTATTTTGACGTTCTTGTATTTTTCCTTGAACAACCGGCGATACGTCTGAAACATCAGCTCGCCTTTGAAGTGGTTGTTGTATACCTCGCCGATGGTCTTGCCGTCGAGCGTGTCGAGATGGCGGGCGACGTTACTGATCGCGCCTTGCGGCAGCCCCTCGGGGCTGATTACGCCCATGACTTCTTTCATTTGATGCTCCTCGTTGCTTTGCGACTAACAGATCTGCGACTTTATCACTTTTCGCTATTTTTCTTCGAGGTGGCTTGGGAGTGATCACTTGGTGGGGATTCATGGTGCCGGCCGGAACTCCTGCCGACGTTGTTGCGAAGATCAGCGCCGACACTGGGCGTGTTCTGAAACTGCCTGAGGTCAGCGCCAATCTGATTGCGCAGGAACTATATCCCGCCCCGTCCACCCCCGAGCAGTTCAATGCTCATATCCGCTCGGAGATGGGGCGATATGCAAAGATCGTGAAAGAAGCGGGGATCAAGGCGGACTAAAAGCCGAGAGGCGAGAAGCGTGCTTCGCCGAGAGACGCCGGGCGAGAGACATGCTTCGCCGAGAGACGCCGGGCGAGAGACATGCTTGCCGAGAGGCGCCGGGCGAGAGACGAGAGACGTAAAAGCATTAAATCACCGTCTACCGTCTATCCTGCGACTTCGACTCTCCGGGTCCTAAAACGCCGTCTATCGTCTATCCCGCTTCTTCGTCTTTCCCAATTTCCCAGGCCGCGCCCGGGAAAAATCAGGCTTTCTTCGCCCACGCTATACAGTAGGCCTGCGGAGCGATTTCATTGTCACCCGGGAGGATCTTGCATTCGCCCGGCCCCTTTGCGACTTTGCCGGGCACGAACTGCTGGCAGTTGGCGCAACTCTTGTCGCCTTCGGGCTTGGCTTGGTATTTGAGTGAAGTGCGCAACGCGTCGTTCTTCGCAGCGCCAGCCCAGCCGGATACTGCAGCCAGCGGGATCGCGGCAATGATGGCACCGCCGGTTTTAAGAAACTCACGGCGCGGAGAATGATTCTTGTTCATGTTGAATTCCTTCTATAAGTGCGTGGGTGAAATGTTCCGGCCAATTACCTCTAACTGACCACGGGTATGATACAGAATGAAGTCGGAAGTTCAAGAAGAACAAACGTCAGGGCGAAGGGAGGGAAGTGAAAGTCTGGCCGCAACTAATCTCGCGAACTGAATCTGAAGTTGAAATTCTTGAAGTATTTGAATAACGCCGGGTCCGGCGGCAGAGGCCGCGGCTGCGCCCGGAGAATTGCGCGCTCAACCGCTTTATCGAATGCAAGGTTGCCGCTGGCTTTCGTCAATGTCACGCTCAACACGCTCCCGTCCGGCAGCAGCCAAACATCGAGTTCAGCTTGAACATTCTCCGCCAAATCTGGCGGCCGAACCAGAAAACGCCTGACTTTGGCCGCAATGCGCTTGTAGTAATCGTCTCGAATCGACTTTAGTTCGGGTGTGTCCTGCGCGGGTTGCGGCTGCCTGAGTCCGTCGGCATCGCCCGGAGCGGGTGATTGCTGCGCGATACCAAGCGATGAAAACGCCATCGCGAGCATGGCGAGCACGGTCTTCATCAAGCAGCGAGCAGCACGATCGAGGTGATGGCTTTGCGGATGTCTTGCTGCGTGGCGCCCGCGGCAATCAAGGCGCGCACGATCAGGTCGAGCGAAACCGAAGCATCCCCCGCTTCTATTTTGGCGATCCGCGACTGACTCGATCCCATGCGTTGCGCGAGGTCGACCTGGGAAAGGCGCCGCTTCTGACGGGATTTCTTCAATGCGTCGATCAATGAAAGTTTGACCTCGACCAACGCGGATTCCTGTTCCTCAAGCCCGAGAAACTCCCGCGTCGTTCCGACTTTCCAGCCTGCTGCTTTGAGTCGCTTGAGTCTGCCGCTATTCATGATTTCTCCGCTTTCACCATCATGCGCAGCATATGTCAGATGCGACATATTCTCAAATGCGCCGACGGATTTTTCGAAAGCGCGCTGCAGACCCCGAGGGACCGTAAACGCACGAGGAAAAGAAGGATCTCTGACGTAACCAACCTTGACATAGCGTCTATTCGCGACGCTGCCTGTTTTTGGGGACCCCTTGTGAGACGCCGAGTAACACAGACGGGCCGGGGAATTCGGCGAGGACTGTCTGAGCTCTCGGACCACTTATGTGTTCATTCATTTTGAGAGCGAGTTCCACAGCCGCCCGACTCGTCGAGTAACACAGGGCGACCACGCCAGTGGCGGCTCACCAGGGGGGTCTTTTTCTTTGGTGACTTTCTTTTGGACAAGCAAAAGAAAGTTACCAGCACCGGGCTGCCCCCGGAGATCTAGCAAAACCTTCCCCACCTCGGCCCTCCCCTTGTCCACCAAGAGGACGTCCTTCGGGGTGAGGGGGAGGAAATGAAAAACATTCGCTATTTCGCAGACTGCCCCATCGCAGCCTGCAGTCGCTGACCGAGGACTTTCAGCAGCGACAAGCCGATCGCCGAATTCTCCTGCACCAGATCGATAAACTGCTTGCGGTTGACGGTCATCAGCGCGCAGTTGGTTTCGGCGATCGCGTTGGCGGTGCGCGCCGCGCGGTGATCCACCAATGCGGTTTCGCCGAACACGCCGCCAGGGCCGATACGCTCCAGCGTTTTGCCGTCGACCATGATCGCGACGTAGCCTTCGCGCGGCAGATACATGAACACCCCGGATTCGCCGGCGTTGATGATCGTCTGCCCCGCGGTGAACCGTAACGGCCGCGGGTTGCCGAGCGCGCCCGCGATCTCGTCGAGCATCGCATCGTCGAACACGCGGCGCTCGTCGCCGGGCTTGTCGGGCAACGCCTTCATCATGGCCAGCCGCGCGAGACGCAGGCGCAGACGATCGATCATGACGCTCATCAGTATCAGCACGAACTCGGGGGATTTCTGGATCGCTTTCTCGAACTGGCCGCCGTCGAGCGAGATCACGCGGCACGCGGTTTTCGCGGTGGCAGTGGCGCTGCGCTTCGAGTTGGTGATGGTCGCCAGTTCGCCGAATATTTCACCGGCCTTCAAGGTATCGAGCGATTTGCCGCCGACGCTTAAGGCCACCGCACCTTCGACCAGCAGGTACATGCGGTCGGCAGCGGAGAAGAACCCGCGTTGCTGGTGTTCGGCGAAAAACTCTTTGCCCGCCGCAACGCTTTCAGCCGTACCCGCGGATTCAAAAAATACCCTCGCCGCCGCTGCGTCGTAGATAGGGCTTTGCGACGGCTGGACGACAGAAGGCTGGGGCCCGGCCGCCGGCGGAGCTGACGGATGCGACGGTGATGTTTCGGTAAAGTCCAGGTCTTCCATGAGACGGGCACTGCCATTGAATTTTTACGAAGCGCGAGTGTGCCACAAATCTACTGCTGGAAAAAAGGCAGAAATTGCACATTTGCGAGGAAATTATTCTGCATCGCAGTACCCCGGATCGAGAGACGCGCTTCGCCGAGAGACGCCAGGCGAGAGACGAGAGACGTGCTTCGTCGAGAGACGCCAGGCGAGAGACGAGAGACGTGCTTCGTCGAGAGACGCCAGGCGAGAGACGAGAGGAGGGAAAAACCCGTCTATCGTCTATCCCGCTTCTTTCTCTTTCCCTGTTAATTCTCCGGGATATTGCGGAGAATTAATAGGCCTCCGGCTTAATCCCGCCTTCTTTAATCAACGCCTGATACCGCAAATACTCCACATGCATCATCCGCGTGAAGCCATCAGGCGTGCCTTCAGGCGTTGACTCCGCACCCTGGCGGACGAACGAATCTCGGAGCGCGGTCTTGCGCAGCCCGCGCACGATGTCGCCGTGCAACTGCTCGACGACGCGGCGCGGCGTGCCCTTGGGCGCGACGATGCCCGACCAACTGTCGAACTGCGCTTCGGGCAGGCCGGCCTCGGCGATCGCCGGCACATTGGGCAGCGTGGGGCTGCGCTGCGGCGTCATCACCGCGAGCGCGCGCACGCGGCCGTCGCGGATCGGCCCCAGCATCGCGGGCAGAGTGTAAATGGCGTAGTGCACGCGCCCCAGCCCCATCTCGATGATGGAGTCGTACAAATTCCTGAACGGGACGTGCGTCGCATGGATGCCGACCGCGCGAGTGAACACTTCGCCGGCAAGGTGCGAAGCCGAGCCGATACCGAGCGAGGCGTAATTGAATTCGCCGATGCGCGCCCGCGCCTGCGCGACAAAGTCGGCCGCACCGCGCGCCGGGATTGAGTTCGTCACCGCCAGCACATTGGTGATCGACGCGACGTGAGTGACGCCGACGATATCGGCCAGGGCCCTGAACGGCGGCTCGTGATGCAGAAGCTCGGTGATGATGCGGGTGACATCGACCATGCCCAGCGTGTAGCCGTCGCCGTTGGCCCGCGACACCATGCTGTTGCCGATCAGCCCGCCGGCGCCCGCGCGGTTTTCGACGACGACCCGCTGCTTGTAGACGACGCTCAACTCATCGCTCAGCGAGCGCGCAAAAAAGTCGCTGGCCGTGCCTGGCGACGACGCGACGACGATGCGGATAGGCCTGACGGGATATT
The DNA here is from genome assembly GCA_947474275.1 of Betaproteobacteria bacterium. Lineage (GTDB taxonomy): Bacteria > Pseudomonadota > Gammaproteobacteria > Burkholderiales > SG8-41 > PALSA-1004. Next base: position 23,464 of record CANJHY010000040.1, on the reverse strand, counting down.
CGGGAACTGGCGGTAACGACTGCGCGATGCACGCGCCCGTTCCCGCGAGCGCGGCCGCCGCTAACGCGGCGCGCAAGGTTGTTAGAATCCGCGAGAGCGCGAAAGCGCGAGGTCGCGAGATCGTCTGTGGGAAAACACGCCCCCTGCCCGCTCTCACGCTCTCACGGCTTCTTCCCCGCTTCAAGCCGCGCCTTCAAATCCGCAAACGGATTGTGGGTCGCCCCCGCTGCCGCATCTCCTGTGTCCGTGCGCCCCGCCATGTCTTTCACCTTGGAGTGCTCATGCTCGTGGCAATAGGTGCAGAGCAACTCCCAGTTGCTGCCGTCCGCCGGGTTGTCGTCGTGATTGTTGTTCTTGTGGTGGACTTCGAGCAGTTGCAAATTGCTGTGCGTGAACGTGCGCGCGCAACGCCCGCACACCCAAGGATAAAGCTTGAGCGCCTGCTCGCGATAACCCGTCGCCCGCTTGTCGGCGTTGCGCCGGGCGGCGGCGACCACTTCATCGAGACGGTCTTTGGCCATGGGGGATTTTCGCGCGCTATGCGGGAAGGAGCAAGCGGTCACTCGCCTTTCGCCGCCGGTTTCGCGAGGTAGGCTTTGGACTGCGCCTCGCTCCTGAGCGGCGTGACCTTGTCCGGGTCGATGCGGATCATCAGGTAATTGATGTGATCGTCGATTCTGGTAAACCAGTGGCCGGTGCCGGCCGGGATGACGACGACGTCGCCGGCCTTGATGTTGTGCGCGACGCCATTGAGGATTTCGGAACCATTGTTGCCCGGCCCGTTGAACTCGACCACGGTGCGCTGCGTCGCCGGGCGCCGCTGCCGGTTGGTGATGTCCGGGCCGAGCACCAGCGTCGCCGACCCCGAGATGATGTGATAAACCTCGCTGACGTGATCGTGTTCGGCGACCGAATCGGGGCGCGGCTTGTCGAGCTTGCCGCGGTAGACCATACCGATGCCGATGTTGGCCTTGCCGATATCGATGTCCCTCACCTGCTGATCGGTCAGCTTCTCGGCGATCGCTTTTTTGGTATAGGCCTCGAACTCGGCGAGCGGCACAAACGTGCCAGGGCACATGTTGCAGGTCGGCTGCGGGTCGGTGGGATTGATCTTTTGACCCTGCGCGAGCAGCGGGACAGCGGCGCAGGCAACTGTCATGAACGTCAGCAGAATCTTGTTCATTTTTTTCCTCCCTTGTCCTGGTTTTGTATACCGCAGGCAAACTCCAGCAACAACTGGTCCGCGCTGCCCGTTGCGATCTCGCTCCAATTGAGTCTCTGGTTCGTGCTCCCCACCACCGCGCCCTTGCTCAGATTTTCGGCATAGGTGGAGGTCTCGAATATACGCATCCGCCCCTGCTTGCAATCGTACTCGGTGTGCCGCTTCAGCGACAGATATTTCTTGCCGGCGTCACCCAGCTGCGCGGTCCTGTAATCGAACATGTCCCATATTTTCACGTTGGCGCCTTCCCTGTGCATGCTCGCGGGGTTGGCGTAGGCCCTGAATTTTTCGTTTTCACCGACCTTGGCCCACAATTCAGCGGCGGCGTTACCGCCCGCGCCGAGCAGCAGAATGGCGAGGAGCGCGCGATACAGCGGCCGCTTGAGCGCCGCACCTTGTGTCGTCATCAAAGTCATTGCCGGGCTTTCCCTGCCGTAAAGCTGCAAAGATACTCTTTCCCGGCGGGCGTGTTCAAGCGCGCCGATTCGCGCGCTGCGGAAATTCCCTGGCGCGCCCGGGCGCTGTAAAGTGGCGCTGGCGGCGGGCATTTAGAACTCGCCTCAAAAATACAACACAGACAAGCAACCGCCGATAGACACCGATGAACGCCGATAGCATTCCAGACTTGTCCCCGAATCAAGGTCATATCCTTGGGCTTATCTGCGTTTATCCGCGTTAATCGGCGGTGCCAAACAATTTTTGAGATAGCTTCTATAAAGAACCGCCGCGGAGGAGAACGAATGACAAGAATAAGCAACGTGCGCACAGTGCTTGCCGCGATGGTACTGCTGCCCGCCGCCGCCGGCATCGCGTATGCGCAGGAGTATCCAGCCAAAGCCGTGCGCGTGATCGTGCCTTTCGCGCCGGGCGGGCCCAACGATCTGGCGGTGCGCCCCGTCGCGCAAAAGCTCTACGAATTCCTTGGCCAGCCTTTCGTCATCGACTACCGCGCGGGCGCCAACGGCATCATCGGCTGCGATATGGTCGCGAAATCGCCACCGGACGGTTACGCGCTCGTCGTCATCTCGTCGTCGTTCACCATCAACGCGAGCAGCTACGCAAAACTGCCGTTCGATCCGGTGCGCGATTTCACGCCCGTGGGCTCGCTCGCAACCAGCGACATCATTTTCGTCGTCAACCCGACAGTGCCGGTGAAGAACGTGAAAGAATTCGTCGCGCTGGCGAAGTCACAGCCGGGGAAACTGAATTACTCATCGTCGGGCACCGGCGGCTCGCTGCACTTGGGCGCGGAGCTGATGAACCTGACGGCGGGCATCAAGATGGTCCACGTACCGTACAAGGGCGCGTCGCTGGCGCTCACCGACGTCATCGGCGGCCACGTCGACTCGATGTTCATTTCGGCGCCGGGTGCAATCGCGCAGGTCAAAGCCGGCAAGGTGCGCGTGCTCGCGGTGGCCAGTCCGCGCCGGGCACGCTCGCTGCCCGACGTGCCGACGTTCGGCGAAGCGGGTTATCCCGACGTGATAGTCGATACCCGCTACGGACTCCTCGCGCCCGCCGCCACGCCGCCTGCCATCGTCGCCAAGCTCGAAGCGGCGATCAACAAGGCTCTGGGCACGCCGGAAGTGCGCGAGCAATACAACACCCTGAGCCTCGATCCTTCGCCGAGTACGTCACAGGAATACGCCGCGTTTCTGAAAGATGAAATCGTGCGCTGGCGCAAAGTGGTTACCGCGGCGAAGTTGCAGCCGCAGTAGTGGAACCGTGAGGACGTGAGGGCGTGAAAGACGTTTACCCACTTGCGCCCTCCCGGCTTCTCCCAGTAGTCAGCGACAACTCACCTGGCTGCGCTGCGCACTGCGAAAATCGCATCCTGCTGTTAATAACGACTTTTTTTGAACGGTGCTGGCAGCGCGTGAAATTTCTCGACAATACGGCTTGACGCGGACCTGCGCGAAGCGTTTACTGAAAGCGCTTCGGTAATCCGGTTCGGGAAAGTTCCTCAGACTAACCATTGATGATCCGGTTGCTGCAGTCATGTTTCGCTGTTGCGCGCGCCTCGTGTTTGTAGGCGTACCTGAAGCGAACGGGCGGCGACCACCTCGAAGCAGGTTTGAGGGTATCCCGGACGCGGACATCGGGGCCACGGCTGGCAGTGTGATGCGCATCGCGCTGCCGTTATCCCTGCGGGGAGAGTCAGGCGCGGTACCAGGCCGGAACTGGAGGCAGACTATCGATGAAGTTTCCAACAGCTAGACCCTGAAGCCGGCAACGACAGGCCGGCAGAGGTCACGGCAACGTGACGAAACAAGGCCACGCGAAGTGGCGATTTACGAAGCCCTGCGTAACCATCGCGGGGCTTCGTGTTTGTGGAAGCCGTGAGAGCGGAAGAGCGTTAGTGGGTAAGATCTATCACGCTCTAACGGTCTCATCCCCGCCCTCGCAGCCTAGCTCGCGGTCAGTTTAAAACCTTTGGGATTGATTTCGGGCAGCCAGTACTGGATGCCCTCCGCGCCGCCCTGGCATTGCGGACACAGCCGCGCGGCGATGTCACTGCCGTTGGCGCCGTACACAAAGCCGCAGCGCAGGCACTCCATGCGGTATGCATATTGATTGTGATCGGTGCCCAATACGCCCAGCGTGCCGTGGCACTTTTTCCGGTTGCCATTGAAGTAGCCGATTTGCGTGGTTGGGCCTTCACCAGGCCCCAGCACCATGGCGTCTCCTCTTCAACGGAAGAAAGACGCCAGGCGAGAGGCGAGAGAGGGAAGTCCGTCTATCGTCTCTCCTGCTTCTTCGTCTCTCTTAGCCCCCAGGCTGGGCACGGGAGAAACCACTCCACCGCAGGCATTGCCTCTTTGGCAAAAAGCTCCATGGCGCGCAGTACGCCGAAGACGAAAAAAAGCCGGGTGAACTTCAATTCACCCGGCTTTTGATTGCTGTCCGTTGCTTAGTGCATATAGCTGGAATCGATCTGCTCCATCCAGCGCCGTGCCGCCGCCCACATAATCGCCGGGCCGTCGTTGGTGTCTTTCTCTTTCTTCTGCACGAGTTGCGTGGTCTGGTTGCTGGTTTTCTGCACGACGTTCATCGGCGGGAAAATCAGTTCGGCGCCGCCGGACTGCGCCATCACCTGGGTCTCGCACGACATTTCAAGCCGGCGCATCAGGTGGAATGCGTGTCCCATGGTCGGTCCGCAGGTCAGGAGGCCGTGGTTGCGCAGGATCGCGACGTTCTTGTTGCCGAGCGCCTTGGCGATGCGTTCGCTTTCCTCGGCTTCGTTGGTGACGCCCTCGCAATCGTAATAGGCAATCTTGTCGTAGAGGTGCATGGCGCCGAGGTTGATTGGCAGCAGTCCCTGCTTCTGGCACGACACCGCGACGCCGGCTTTGGAATGCGTGTGGATCACGGCATGCGCGTCTTCGCGCGCCATGTGGATCGAGCGGTGGACAACGAAGCCCGCCATCAGCATCGGGTACTGCGACGGCACTAGCTTGTTGCCGTCGAGATCGACTTTGAGCAGGTTCGACGCGGTGATTTCGTTATACAGGAGGCCGAACGGGTTGATCAGGAAGTGCGACTCGGTGCCGGGCACGCGCATCGAAATGTGGTTGTAAATCAGACTGTGGTGCCAGCCCATCGCCGACACGATGCGGTAGGCGCAGGCGAGGTCGATGCGGGCTTCCCATTCTTCGGGCGAGCATTCGATCTTGGGGGCTGATTTCAGCGGTGCGTTCATGCGGATCTCCCATTGAAATGATACTGTTTTTTTATTGGCGGCCCGCGTTGCGGCGCCTGCTTCTGGTTGCTTTGGTGCTGTAGCCCAAATACATAATTCAGCGAGCTTGTGGATAATTCTACACCGAACCGGAGCGAAGCGGATTCCCTGGCCCGGTGCCGCTATTTCGATCCGATGATAAACGCCGATAAGCTCAAGGGGTTTGACCTTGATTCGCGGAAAGGTCTGGAATCATATCGACGTCAATCGGCGTTTATCGGCGGTTGCTTGTCGCTGTTTTATTTTTGCGATGCGTTCTACTTATTGTGACGCGTTATTTTATTTTGAAGCCATGATGAAATCCGGAACAATCCCCAACCGCCGGTATTTTTTCAACGTCGTATCGGGCAGCGACGCGATGTTCCTGACCGTGCGCCGGCAATTCTCGGCGCCGCAGTTGCAGCGCAATTTCCACACATCATCGGCGCCCAGCAAAGTCGAGTAGTCGTGCGTGACTTCGTCGCCCGGTGCAATCGCCGTGATTGCCTTGAGCAAAAGACGGCGCCCCTTTTTGACGATGCCGGAATTCGGGTCGCAGGAATGGTTCGCGTACTGGCCCAGTTTGCCATTGGGGTCGAGATAGTTGTCTGCGTCGTAACGAAAACAGTTCTCGCCCAGCCGCTCGTCGATGTCCCAGTAGCCCCAGACCACTTCGGCGCTGACGACCTTGCCTGAGATTTCGCAGATGGTCGCACCTTTCCTGATCGCTTTCAGCGCGACTATGCCGCGCCCGTTGCGCACGGCCTTGACCACCAGCTTGCCGCCGGGCGGCAGGTCGTCGATTCCCGCTTTGTACATTGAAACGGTTTCCTGATTGAGCGTGGGACGGTGGACTTTCCATCTGATGCTATCACGCCGCACGCGCGCGACTCCACGCTGCCGGGGAACTACCCCCGGCGTGGCTAAACTGCTAAGCTTTCGGCAGCATCTCTACATCTAAAACAAAAAATCCATGCCAACTTCCAAAAGCAGCATCCGCGTCGGCACCGGCGCCGGCTTCTCCGACGACCGCATCGAGCCGGCTGCCGATCTCGCCGAGCGCGGCAAGCTCGACTATCTCGTCTTCGAGTGCCTCGCCGAACGCACCATCGCCCGTGAGAACCTCGCGCGCCTGAAAGATCCCGAGCGCGGTTACACGCCTTATCTCGTCGAGCGCTTCCAGGCCGTGCTGCCCGCCTGCATGAAAAACAACGTGCGCATCGTCACCAACATGGGCGCGGCCAATCCGCAGGGTGCGGCGCGCGCGCTGCGGCGCGAAGCGAAAGCGATGGGCTTCGCCGACCTGCCGGTGGCAGTGGTGACCGGCGACGACGTCGCCGACATCGTACGCAAGAACCCGCAACTGCCGCTGATGGAAAACGGCGAGCCGGTCGAATCTCTGATTCCGCGCATGGCGTCAGCGAATGTTTATCTCGGCGCCGACGTCATCCGTGATGGCCTCGCCACCGGCGCGGCGGTCGTCATGACCGGGCGCGTCGCCGATCCGTCGCTGTTCCTGGGGACGATGTTGCACGGGCTGGGCTGGAGCTACGACGATTACCCGAAACTCGCGGTCGGCACGCTCGCGGGACATTTGATGGAGTGCGCGGCGCAAGTCACCGGCGGTTGCTTCGTCGACCCCGGCAAGAAAGACTGCGATGATCCCGTCACGCCCGGCTTTCCGTACGCGGACATCAGGGCGGACGGCAGCCTCACGCTCGGCAAGCTCGAAGATTCCGGCGGGCGGCTCGACGTGATGACGTGCACCGAGCAGATACTCTACGAGATGCACGACCCGTCGAGCTATATCACACCCGACTGCATACTCGACATCACCGACGTCGAGTTCGCGCAGGACAGTAAGCATCGCGTGCGGGTGACGGGCGCGAAAGCGCGGCCGCGCACGCCGACTTATAAAGTGGTGGTCGGTTATCACGACGGGTACATCGGCGAAGGTGAAGTTGCGTATGCCGGCCCCAATGCCGTTGCACGCGCGAAACTCGCCGAAAGAATCGTGCGCGAACGGCTCGCCAAGCGCGGCTTCACTTACCCCGAGATCCGCGTCGATTACATCGGCATGTCGAGCCTGCATGGCATGGGCGAAGGAAGACCGGAGCCCTACGAAATACGCCTGCGCATCGCGGCGCGCAGTCCCGACCGCAAAGCCGCCCTCGCGGTCGGCTTCGAAGTGCGCACGCTGCACGTCAACGGGCCGTCGGGCGGCGGCGGCGGCTCGAACGCGATCCGCGAAGTGCTCGCAGTCAAATCGATCCTGATCCCGCGCGCAATGGTGAAGACCGCGGTCACCGTGGAGGGCACGCTATGAGCGTGAAAGTCTACGACCTCGGCCACGCGCGCGCGGGCGACAAGGGCAACACTTCGAACGTGTCGGTCACCGCCTACGATGACCGCGCGTGGAACATCCTGCGCGAGCAACTCACCGCGGAGCGCGTGATGCACGCGTATGCCGAAATCGCGAAGGGCCCGGTCACACGCTACGAGTTACCCAAATTGAAAGCGCTGAACTTCGTCATCGAAAATGCGCTGGGCGGCGGCGTCACCGTTTCACTCGCGCAGGACATGCACGGCAAAAGCCTGTCGTTCGTGATGCTCGGCATCGAGTTGCACGGATGAAGCTGACTAACCATTGCGCGCTGGCCGCCGCGGGACTGGCGGTGTCCGTTACAGGCGCTGTCGCCCAGACCTATCCGGATCGGCCGCTGCGCTTGATCGTGCCCTACGCACCGGGCGGCGGCACCGACCTCACCTCGCGCCTGATTGCGCGCCAGTTGACGGGCAGCCTCAATCAGCAGGTGATCGTGGATAACCGGGCCGGCGGTGCCAGCAACATCGGCTGCGAAATCGCCGCGCGGTCCGCGCCCGATGGCTACACGCTGCTGATGGCCGGCATCAGCCTCTCCATCAACGTGAGCATGTTCGCGAAATTAAATTACCATCCGGTGAAAGATTTCGACCCGGTTTCGCTGGTCGCCACCGTACCGCTCGTCGTCGTCGTCCATCCGTCTGTGCCGGCAACGTCGATACGCGAACTCATCGCGCTCGCCAAGGCAAAGCCCGGGACTCTCAACTACGGGTCCGGCGGCACGGGCACCGCCAATCACATCGCCGGCGAACTCTTCAAATTCATGACCGGCACCGAGATCGTACACGTGCCGTACAAAGGCGGCGGGCCGGCACTGGCGGACATCGTCGGCGCGCAGATTCAACTGCTGTTCAATACCATGACCTCGACCGTGGGGTTCATGAATTCCGGCAAGCTGCGCGCGCTGGCGGTCACCGGCAAGCAGCGCTCGCCCGGCGTGCCCAACCTGCCGACGGTCGCCGAGGCCGGCGTGCCGGGCTATGACGTCGGCGCGTGGTTCGGCATCGTCGTGCCCAAAGGCACGCCGCGCGCGCTGGTCAACAAGCTCAACTCGGAGATCCTGCGCGTCACGCGTCTGCCGGAAGCCCGCGAGCAATTCGCCGCGCAGGGCGCGGAAGCCATCAGCAGCACGCCTGAGGAATTCGCGCAGCACCTGCGCGTCGAGATCGACAAATGGGCCAAAGTCGCGAAGGCGGCCAACTTGCGCGCGGATTGACCAACACGGAATTCGCGCAGTTTATTAAGCCGCCGCATTTACCGTCACGATGCGCCGCTCTTCGATCGACTTCAGCACCGCCTGCGTGACCGCGACGGTGTACAGGCTGTCTTCCCCGTCCGGCAATAAGCTGCGCTCGCCGCGAAGTTCGCTTTCAAAGGCCTGTATCTCCAGCTCATAAGCCGGGCTCGGCGAGAACGTTTCCGCCGTCACGCCGTTTTTATCGCGCACGCTGACCACGTGCTCCTTGGCGAAACGCAGCGCCGAAGTGAAGAGCGTTGCTTCGGAGCCTTCGAGTATCAGGTTGTTCTCCGCGCTCGCCACTTCGCGCGTCGCACGCGCGAGCGCATGACAATCGCCTTCGAGACGTCCCAGCACGGTGACGGTATCGTCGGACTTGCCCGCTTTGCGGTCAGGGTGGGAAAACGCGCTGACCTCGACGAAGCGCTGACCGGTCACCCACTGAATCAGGTCGAGCAGATGCACGCCGACGTCGAAGATGACGCCGCTTTGCGAGTTGTCGAGCCGCCAGGTCTTGCGCACGGGGTTTGCGGAGCCGCGCTCTAGCGAAACTTCAGCGAGCCGGCCGAGACGGCCTGAGCGCACGATTTCACGCGCGCGCACGATGGCGGCGTCGAGACGGATCTGATGCGCGATGCGCAGCACGACGCCGGCGTCGCGGCAGGCCGCGACCATCTCGCGCGCGTGCTCGACTTTCATGGCGAAAGGTTTTTCGCACAAGATGTTTTTGCCGGCCTTGGCGGCGGCGACGACTGCTTCGTAGTGCATCGCGTTCGGCAGGGCTATGTACAAAGCGTTTACGTCCGGGTCTTTGAGCATCGCGTCGAGATTGTCGTGCGCGCGCGCGAAGCCGAAGCGTTGCGCGAACGCGCGGGATTTTTCCGGCGAGCTACCGAGGCAGGCTGCCAGTTTCGATCCCGGACTTTTGATCATGGCGGGCACGATGAAATCCGCCGCCACCCAGCCCAACCCCACTACGCCCCAATTGCACGATGCCGCTGCGTTGCCCATGTTGCCGTCCCCTGCCGCTAGAAAATGAAAGATGGGAAGCTAGCACAGGAACGAAACGGGCGCACGGCCCGTGCGCTGCCACGTCAATGCGACATGCGATGCGGCAACTGCCGCGGCTATTTATTCCGCTTTGATGCCGCCCGCTTTGGCGACGGCGGTCCACGTCGCGATTTCTCCGATGACCAGTTTGCCGAACGCCGCCGGCGTGCTGCCGACGGGCTCGGCTAACTGGGTAGCCAGGCGCTCCTTCACGTCCGGCAGCGCGAGAACTTTGCTGATTTCACCAGCGAGTTTTTCCACCAAAGGACGCGGCACGCCGGTGGGTGCCATCACGCCGTACCATGAAGTCATGGTTACGCCCGCGTAGCCGGATTCCGCCATCGTTGGCACGTCCGGCTGCGCGGCCGAACGTTTGGGCGCGATCACCGCCAGCGCGCGCAGCCGGCTGGCATTCACATGCGGCAGCGCGATCGTCATCGTCGGAAACAGCATCGAGATATGTGCGCCGATCAGATCGGTCAACGCGGGACCGCCGCCTTTGTACGGCACGTGCACGATGTCGAGCTTCGCCGCGATCTTGAATTGCTCGCCCGCCATGTGAAAAGGCGAGCCCACGCCGCCCGAGCCGAACGTCAGCACACCGGGCTTCGCTTTCGCCAGCGCAACCAGATCGTTCACCGAACGCGCCGCCAGCGACGCCGGCACGATCAGCCAGTTGGAAACGCGCATCGCTTCCGTCACCGGCATGAAATCCTTGCCCGCATCGAACGGCAGCTTGGCGTAGAGGGCCGGCGTCACACTGAAACCGGTATCGACCATCAACAATGTGTAGCCGTCGGGAATCGCCTTGGCTACGAGGTCCGACCCGATGATGGAGCCCGCGCCGGGACGGTTGTCGACAACCACAGTCTGTCCTAGTGTTTCCGCCAGCTTCGCAGCCAGCAGCCGCGCCGCAAAATCAGTCGTGCCGCCCGGTGCGCAAGGGACCACCAGCCGGACCGGCCGGTTCGGATAATTTTTCGCGTCCTGGGCGCACACCGGCATCGCGCACGCAACGAGCGCACCCGCCATCAACCCTGCCTGCATGTAATTTGAATTCATCTGAATAGCTCCCGGCAAAACGTGTTGACCTGCACCCGCGCTTGCACAGGTGACGATTGTAACCGCGTCTCCCTCGACCGTTGCCGCATGCACCGATACAATGACCCGGGTTCTATTTTGGTGCGCCAGCATCAACCAAAAACGGAGTACGTTTACCATGAGCGAATACATTTATCTCGTCCAGATGGACGTCAAACCCGAAGTTGAAGCGGAATTCAACCGCATTTACGAAGAGCAGCACATTCCTGAAATCTCCAAGGTGCCGGGCGTGCTCGACGTCAAGCGTTATGTGCTGGAAAAGCCGGCGCCTGGCGCGCCGAAATACGCGGCCGTCTACCGCGTGTCGTCGCCCGATGTGCCGCAGGGCCCGGCGTGGGTCGCCGCGTCCGACACCGGCGACTGGAAACCCAAGGTGCGGCCGCACACTTTCAACCGCATGCACAGCCTGTATCGCCTGCTGTAGAAACCAACATGGACCGCGGCATCTGGGCTATCTGGTACGACCTGCCCGCAGAACACCAGGCGGAATATCTCGAGTGGTTTCACCACGTGCATATTCCCGACAAGCTGGCGCGTCCCGGTTATGTGTGGGCGGCGCACTACGAGCTTGAAGACGACAAAGGCTATCTCGCGTTGTTCGGCGGCGCCACCGCGCACACGTTTCTCAATCCCAGTCCAGGCCAGTTGCTGCTGCGCCAAAGTACTGAGACCAAACACTTCATGGGCATACGCCGGCAATCGTCGGCATGCATACTCGCCGAAGAAATTCGCGTGGATGGACCTGCTGCCGCGCAACGCGGCCCGGGCATGACCACCGGACCGGTGATACAGATGGGGAATCACAATGCCGCCAGTCCTGCCGTTGAAGACGATCTCGGCGGCTGGTACGCGCAGGAGCGCCTGCCCCTGCTCGCCAAACTGCCCGGCTGCATAGGCGCGCGCAAGATGTTGGCGACGGCCGGCGCATATAAGCACGCGATACTCCACGAATTCGTCTCGCTCGAAATGCGCGAACAACATTTCGCGCCGCACGAAGCCGCGGCGCACGACCCGAACACCTGGATGGGACGCGTGCGTCCGCAACTCACGCATTCGCCGCGCTCGCCGGCGGTGGGAAAGCGCATCTGGCCGGTGGTCGACGCTTAGTAGAGGCTAACCCTTGAATGCATGCCGCAGCGGAATCGATCTCTCCGCGGGCGCATACCAGCCCTGGCGCGAGTAATGATCGGTGTGCAGATAGCACTGGAAGCGTGCTTCTTTCCCGCCCTTTTGAAAAGTCAGCAGCCTGCTGCTCGGCCACCAGCGGCGGTTTTCGCGCCCGTGATAACGCGTCATCGCACCGACGTTGGCGAATGTGATGTTCCAGCGGCGCTCCAGCATCTCTTTACGGCCGAAGCGGTCGTCGGGATGCGCGTGGGTGTGGCTGCCCAGCCATAAATCGATCGCGCCCGGATTCGCTTCGAAATAATCGTGAAACGCGTTGGTGTTGGCGTCGTCGCCGACCCAGTACAAATAGGACGCGCCCTCGGCGTCCTCGTAGCGATGATGGTAATTGCCGTTGACGCCTTCCCACGGGCCGGTTGCCGTCGTAGTGTCGCGCAGCATGTGATGCGCGCAGGTGACGATGATCTTGTCGCGGTTGGCTTCGACCGCATTGCGCCACCACTCGAAAGTTTCCGCCGTGATGGCGCCTGCGGGATAACCGCCGATCTCGGCGCGTCCCTTGGGTGGCCCGCCGTCGTTGCGGTCGCCTATCATCAGGAACAATACGTTGCCGGCGGTAAACGAATAACGCTCCCAGCTTCCCTCAATCGGGAAGGGCCGCGCTTCCGCATGCACCTGCGAGAACTGCGGGTTGAGGCCGAGCGGGTCTACCCATTTTCTGAACCACCACTGCGTTTCTTCTTCGGGTCCGCTCGCGTCGTGGTTGCCGAGCAGGCAATAGATCTGCTCGAGCCGGTGCTTGCGCCCCGCTTTCAGTTGCTCGACCACCGGCGGCCCGTCCGCGTCGGTGGGCGCGCCCTGCGTGCCGGAGAGATCGCCGAGATTGAGCATGATGTCCCAATCGAACGGCTCGCCGCCGTCGGCACCGCCGGCTTCGCTCTGCTCTATCGCTTCCGCAAGACTGCGGCGGCCGTGCTTGAGGTCGCTGTGCACGTGGCAGCAGCCGCACGCCCATACATTCAGGTTGTCCATGGAATCTTATGAATACTGGAACTCATCTCAATAATACAACACCGACAAGCAACCGCCGATGAACGCCGATACAATTCCAAAGCTTTCCCCGAGTCCAGGTCAAATCCCTTGAGCTTATCTGCGTTCATCGGCGGTTCCAAACTGTTTTTGAGACAGCTTCTGGATAAAACCCCCAACGAAATTAAGGAGATTCGAGTGTCATGCGTAGACGGATTTATCGTGCCGGTCCCCCGCAAAAAGCTGGCGGCCTATCGCAGCATGGCGCCCTCGAATACAAGGAATGCGTTGCCGATGATGTGAAGGTGGGCAAGCGCACCTCGTTCCCGCGCAGCTTCAAGCGCAGACCCGGCGAGACCGTGGTGTTCTCGTACATCGTTCACAAGTCGCGCGCGCAGCGCGATCGCGTCTTGGCCAAGGTAATGAAAGACCCGCGACTCGCAAAGATGATGGAGCCGAAGGCGACGCCTTTCGACGCGAAGCAGATGATCTACAGCGGGTTCAAGATGATGGTGGAAGCCTGAGCGCGGGACGTTAGGCCTTTGCAGGCTCGGCGACCGCCGGCTCGTCAGGCAGCAACAGGACAATGGCGGACCTGATCGCAGCAATCGCCGCCAGTATCCATAACGCGGAAGTGAAGCCTATGCTTTTTACCAGCGGCCCGAGCAGCCACACGGCGAGCGAGCTGATGCCGAACGCGACCGTCAGCCGCATGCCCGCCACGCGCGAACGCAGCCGGTCGTCGACGTAGCGCACTATCATCGCGTCGGTAAACGGAATCGAACCGAAGATAAATATCATGACGGCGAGCAGCGCCGCGAACAGCCACCAGTCCTGCGTATGCGCGGCGAGTATTAGCAGCGGGATCTGCGCCACCGACATCCAGAGCTGCAGCGATTTGAACGGCATGCTGTCTATCATGCGGCCGACCACGATTTGCGCGAGCGACGCGATGGTGTAAACCAGCGCCAGCATGGCGCCGAGCAGCGCGGGGTCCTCGACCACCCCGACGAAACGCGCCGTCAGCAATTGCGCATTGCCGTTGGTCGTGAAATTGAAAATCAGGCTGCTGGCGACCGCCGCCACCGTCATCACGGCGAACGCGCGCGCGAGCATGGCCGGCGTCAATTCCACTTTGGCCTTGCCGCCTTTGCGCTTGGATGGCGATTCGGATTCTCTGGGGCAAACCAGCGCGAAAATAACGCCGCATGCGATGGCGATCAGTCCGGGTATGGCAAACGCGGCGCGCCAGCCCAGCCATTTGACGAGAAAACCGGTAACGAGCGCCGCCACCGCGATGCCCAGATTGCCCGCGAGCCCGTTGATGCCGATGACCGCGCCGGGATTTGAAACGTTTTGCACCAGCATCGGGATGCCGACCGGGTGGTAGATGGACGCAAAAACGCCAAGCAGCGTCAGCGCTGCCGCTAGTTGCCATGCGTTTTGCGTCAACGCGACCAGTAGCGCGGCCAAACCCATGCCGACGAAAAAAATAATCATCATGATGCGACGCCCCCACAGGTCGCCCAGGCGACCGGCGGGCAGTGCACCCAGCCCGAAGAGCACGAACGCGCCGACGCTGTACGGCATCAGGTCCGTCCACGTGGAAAAGCCGAATTCGACGGCTATGGTGACGACAGCCGTGGCGAAAATCAGCAGGAACATATGGTCGACGCCGTGGGCGATGTTCAACAAGAGGCTCACGGAACGGGGAAACCCGTCGGGGCGGGCAACGGCTTGGTTTGATGTATTCATGGCGCTGGAGTTTGCTTGATTTACAATAGTCTGTCTGTCGATGTTTTACTATTAACCATCGAGAAATGGACAAATTGCCACCCTCCCCGCCACGCCGCGACCACCCTGCCACCGCGCCCGAAAGCCCGGTCCAGGGCGACCTCTCGCGCGCCGTCGTGGCGCGCCGCACTTCGTACGACCACGGCCATCACATCAAGCCGCACTGGCATGCGCGCGCGCAATTCGTTTTTGCGGTCGCCGGAACAATGCGCGTGCGCACGGCCCGGCATGTCTGGATCGTCCCGCCAACGCGCGCGCTGTGGGTGCCCGCCCACACCGTGCATGAAATTCAGATGTACGACGTTGTGGAAATGCGCAGCCTCTACGTAAACAAGCGCGCCGGCGCCGGTATGCCGTCAACGTGCGTCGTGCTGAACATCACTCCGCTGCTGAAAGAACTCGTGGTGCGCGCGGTCGCGCTGCCCGCCGACTACGACGAGCGTGGCGACGACGGCCTGCTGATGCGTTTGCTGATGGCTGAGGTACGGCGCCTGCCGCCGTGCGCGCTTGACCTGCCGCTGCCGGAAAGTGCCGACCTCACGCAATTGTGCGAACGCATACTCGCCGACCTCTCGGCGCGACGGCCGTGCAACCTAGACGCGGGCGACATGCAAACCAGCACGCGCACCTTATACCGGCGCTTTTTGCGCGAAACCGGGATCACGTTTGCGCGCTGGAAGCAGCAGGCTCGATTGCTGGAATCCATCCGCCGCCTTGCGGAAGGCGCGCCCGTTACAACTGTCGCGCTCGATCTCGGTTACGAAAGCCCCAGCGCGTTTTCCACCATGTTCCGGCGCGCACTGGGAATCGCGCCGCGGGCGTTTACGGCCGGGGACGAAATGGCAACGCGCGCGGTGAGCGCGCCTTAATCCGCCCGCACCGTCCGCCCCGCCGCCCACTGGCGCAGGCCTTCGACTTTTTCCGCCATCACGACCGACAGCGGGCGCGTGTGCGCGATTTCGGCGAGCAGTAACTGGGTTGCCAGCGGCTGCTTCGTGGCCAGCGCCTCGTAGATCGCGGCAACGATGGCCTGTTCGATTTCCGCCCCCGAAAACCCATCCGCCGCGATGGCCAGTTGCGACAGGTCGAATTTCGCGGGATCAACCTTGCGCTTTTTGAGGTGGATGCGAAAGATGTCAGCGCGCGTGGCGGCGTCCGGCAGATCGACAAAAAAGATTTCGTCCATGCGCCCCTTGCGCAGAAGTTCCGGCGGCAATTGCGTAACGTCGTTGGCGGTGGCGACGAGAAACACTTTGGCGGTGCGCTCGGCCATCCACGTCAGCACGGTGCCGAGCATGCGTCGCGACACGCCGCCGTCGCTGGAGCCGCCGTCCGAGGCGAGCCCTTTTTCGATCTCGTCTATCCACAGCACGCACGGCGCCATCGCTTCGGCCTGCTTCAGCGCCTCGCGCAGGTTGCGCTCGGACTCGCCCTGAAACTTGTTGTAGAGCACGCCGAAGTCGAGCCGCATCAGCGGCACGTTCCACGAACCGGCGATGGCTTTGGCCGCCATGCTCTTGCCGGCGCCCTGCACTCCCAGCAGCAGCACGCCCTTGGGAGGGTCGACGCCCAGCTTGGCCGCATCGCCGCTGAAGGCCACGCGGCGCAGCTCGAGCCAGCGCTTGAGGCCGCCCAAGCCGCCGATGTCGCTGAAGTTGCCGGTGTCCATTTCGAACTCGAGCAAGCCGCCCTGGCCCAACGCGTCGCGCTTGAATTTCAACACGCGCTGCGCGTCTTCGAGACTGATTATCCCGTCGTCGCGTATTGACTCGCGTATGAGGCGGCGCGCGTCTTCCTCGCACATGCCGGCAAGATGCTGCACTATCAGTTCGACCGCGTTCTGATCACCTTTCAGCGAACCGCCGTCCTGGCGCTGCCACTGCTGCGCCTCCTCCTTGAAGATTTCGCGCGCCCGCGCGACATCCGGCAGCGGCAGGCAGAAGCGCGCGCTCATGCGCGACAGCTCATCCGGCAGATCGAGCTTGGCGCCGACGAAGATCATGGTGCGCGCGGTCTTGTAGTACTCCTGCGCGATCTCCTTGATCAGGCGCACGTTGACCGGATTTTCAAAATACGGCTGCGCATCGAGCAGTGTATACACGCCGTTCTGCGGCGTTTTGTCGATGTGACGCAGCACGTCCTGGAACTCATAGGTCTGGGTCATCGTATCGGCGCGCGGAACGCGCTTCAGCCCGTCGGCTATCGACCACACAAAGAGCGGCCAGTTCTCGAGATTGGTGACGCGTTCAAGCAGCTTCATGATGCGCGTCTCCTCGCGCGTCTCGACCTGCACGATCGGAAAGCGCGAGCGGATGATGAGCGCGAGGTCATGCAGCGTGTCAGCCATGCGGCGCTTTCAATTGCTCGAGCAGTTTGTCGTGGATGCCGCCGAAGCCGCCGTTGCTCATGACCAGCACATGGTCGCCGGCTTTCGCCGCCGCCGCAATCGCCGCGACAAGTTTGCCGATGTCGCCGTGAATCTCCGCCTTCGTGCCCAGCGGAGCCATGGCCGCAGCCGGGTCCCAGCCGAGGTCCTTGCCGTAGCAGAACACGCGGTCGGCATCCGCGAGGCTCCCGGCCAGCGCGTCTTTCATCACGCCCAGCTTCATGGTGTTGGAACGCGGTTCGAGCACCGCGAATATGCGCGTCGGATGCGACAACTGCGACGTTTTTCCGCGCAGCCCCGCTAGCGTCGTTTTGATCGCAGTCGGATGGTGCGCAAAATCATCGTAGACCGTGACGCCGTTGACCGTGCCGCGCAGTTCGAGCCGGCGCTTCACGTTTTCAAAATCGGCGAGCGCTTCGATTGCGACCGCGGGCGCGACCCCGGCGTGGCGCGCCGCGGCGATGGCCGCCAGCGCGTTCTGTTGATTGTGCACGCCGAGCAAATCCCATTGCACCTCGCCCTGCGACTGGCCGTTGTAGCTCACTGTGAACCGGCCGTCCGCTGACTGCGCGCCCGCCTGCCAGCCATCAGCGCCGGCGAAACGCGCAACCGGCGTCCAGCAGCCGCGGGCGAGGACGCGGGCGAGATTCGCGTCGGCGCCATTGGCCACGATGAGGCCATTGCCCGGCACGGTGCGCACCAGGTGGTGAAACTGGTTCTCGATCGCCGCGAGGTCGGGAAATATATCGGCGTGGTCAAATTCGAGATTGTTGAGTATTGCGGTGCGCGGCGAGTAATGCACGAACTTCGAGCGCTTGTCGAAAAACGCGGTGTCGTATTCGTCGGCTTCGATGACGAAAAACGGTTCGTCGCCGATGCGGGCTGATACCCGGAAATTCTCAGGCACGCCGCCAATCAGGAAACCCGGCTTGAGCCCGGCGTGCTCGAGCATCCACGCCAGCATCGCCGTCGTCGTGGTCTTGCCGTGAGTGCCGGCCACTGCCAGCACCCAGCGCCCGCGCAGCACGTTTTCGGCAAGCCATTGCGGGCCCGAGATGTAGGGCAGGCCGCGGTTGAGAATTTCCTCCATCAGCGGATTGCCGCGCGTGACCACGTTGCCGATCACGAACACGTCGGGGTTCAGGCTCAACTGGCTGGCGCCGAAACCTTCGATCAGCTTGATGCCCTGCGCCTCGAGCTGGGTGCTCATCGGCGGATACACATTGGCGTCGCAGCCGGTCACGGTATGGCCCGCGGCCTGCGCGATCGCCGCGATGCCGCCCATGAAAGTGCCGCAGATGCCGAGTATGTGGATTTTCATTTAACGCCGGTCAGCCACTGAATTCAGGGTTTATTCCAGCGCACGCTGGAACCAGCACTACTGTAACGCGAAAGCCGCAATGACGTTGCTATTCAGCCTACAACGGAATGTCGGGCAGCGAGGCGGAACGGGTGCCGGCGCGCGGCAGGTTGTCGGCGGCGCGGTACGTGAATACCAGTGAAAACTTGGTGTCTGCGGTCTGGTTGTGCCCCGCCGCGTGCAAAGTCCGGCAGTGAAAGAACAGCACGTCGCCCGCATCGAGTTCGACGCGGCGCTGCGTGCGGATCAACGGCTTGTTGGCTTCGACGTCGGGGCGCAGGAACGATGCCTCGTCCAGTTGTTGCGGACCGAAATCCATGCTGTGCGAACCCGGCAGCACCAGCAGGCAGCCGTTCTCGACGTATTCGCGCCCGAGTGCGAGCCACACCGAAACCAGCTCGGGCCGCGTGAACGACCAGTAACGTATGTCCTGGTGCCAGTTGGTGACGCTGCTGTAGCTCGGGTTTTTCGTCATCACGCAGTTGTGGTGCGTCTGCGAGAGCTCGACCTGCGGGCCGATCAGTTGCTGCAGGCGCCCCGCGATTGCAGGCTGGGTCGCCCAGCGCTTGATCGAGGCATCGCGCGCGCACGCTTGCAACAGCCTGCGCACGGTGCGGCCGCCCGGCGCGTCGAGTGAGGCCGGCGCACCCGGATACTTCGTATCAGTTTCGTACTCGACGGGCGCGGTTGCCGCCGCCAGATCGCGCTGCGCAATCGCCCTGATGGCGCCACAGTCGCCGGGCGCGGCCAACGCGCGCGCGACGATGTAACCGTCGCGGTTGAATTGTCCGACCTCGGCGGCGGTGAACATGGCGTCGTAATTTATGCGACTTCGGTTTGCGCCACTCGCGCCACCGGCGCGGGCTCGTACGCGAGATAAGGCGCCAGCCAGCGTTCGGCGTCGGCCACGCTCATGTCTTTGCGCCGCGCGTAGTCCTCGACCTGGTCACGCGCGAGCTTGCCGACCGCGAAGTACTGCGACTCGGCGTGCGACAGGTAAAAGCCGCTGACCGAAGACGCCGGCCACATGGCGTAGCTCTCGGTAACCGTAATACCGAGCTCGGGCGCCCGCAGAAGCTCAAACAACGGGCCTGTCTCGGTGTGATCGGGGCACGCCGGATAACCGGGCGCGGGACGGATGCCGCGGTACTTCTCGGCGATCAGTTCCGCGTTGTCGAGGCCCTCGTCTTTCGCATAGCCCCAGAACTCGCGGCGCACGCGCTTGTGCAGCAGTTCGGTGAAAGCTTCGGCAAGACGGTCGGCAAGCGCTTTCAACATGATCGAATTGTAATCGTCGTGCTTGTCTTCGTACGCTTTCACGCGCTTGTCGATGCCGCCGCCCGCGGTGACGGCGAACGCGCCGATGTAATCTTTCACGCCCGACGCTTTCGGCGCGATGAAATCGCCGAGGCACAGGTTGGGCCGGCCGCCCGGTTTCACGTTCTGCTGGCGCAGGTTGTGCCACGTCATCAGCACGCGGTCGCGCTTCTCGTCGGCGTAGATTTCGACGTCGTCGCCGCCGTTGACGCTGTTCGCGGGATAGATGCCGAACACCGCGTTGGCGGTCAGCCATTTGCCCTCGATGATTTTCTTCAGCATCGCCTGGCCGTCGGCGAGCACCTTCTTCGCTTCCTTGCCGACGATTTCGTCGTCGAGGATTTTCGGGTACGAACCCGCGAGTTCCCAGGTCTGGAAGAACGGCGCCCAGTCGATGTGCTCGGCGATTTCCGCGAGCGTGTAGTTTTTCAGCTGCTTGATGCCGAGGAACGACGGCACCGGCGGCGTGTAAGCACGCCAGTCGGTCTTGAAACCATTACGTCTTGCCTCCGGCAGCTTCAGCATGGGCCCGGGGCCCGCCTTGTTCTCGTGCTGGGTCTTGATGCGCGCGTATTCCGCTTTGACGTCGGCGAGATAACCCGCCCTCAGGTCGTCCGACAAAAGGTTGCTGCACACGCTGACGCTGCGCGACGCGTCCGGCACCCAGATCACCGGGCCCTGATAGCCCGGCGCGATCTTGACCACGGTGTGCGTGCGCGACGTGGTGGCGCCACCGACCAGCAGCGGGATATTGAATCCTTCGCGCTCCATTTCGCGCGCGTTGTGCGCCATCTCTTCAAGCGACGGCGTGATGAGCCCCGACAGGCCGATGATGTCGCATTTCTCGTCGCGCGCGACCTGCGCGATTTTCGACCACGGCACCATGACGCCCAGGTTGATGACTTCGTAGTTGTTGCACTGGAGCACAACGGCGACGATGTTCTTGCCGATGTCGTGCACGTCGCCTTTCACGGTCGCGAGCAATATCTTGCCCTTCGGCCGCGAATCGCCGGACTTCAGTTTTTCCGCTTCGATGAACGGAATCAGGTGCGCGACCGCCTGCTTCATGACGCGCGCGCTTTTGACGACCTGCGGCAGGAACATCTTGCCCGCGCCGAACAAATCCCCGACCACGTTCATGCCGTCCATCAGCGGGCCTTCGATGACCTGGATCGGCCGCCCGCCGTTGTTGAGCAGTTTCTGCCGTGCTTCTTCGGTGTCTTCGACGACGTAATCGGTGATGCCACGCACCAGCGCGTGCGTGAGCCGCGCTTCCACCGTGCCCTTGCGCCATTCGAGGTCTTCGACCTGCACCTTGCCGCCGCTCTTCACCGTCTCGGCGAACTTCACCATGCGCTCGGCGGCATCCGGCCGGCGGTTGAAGATGATGTCCTCGACGTGCTCGAGCAGCTCCTGCGGGATCTCATCGTAGACGCCGATCTGGCCGGCGTTGACGATCGCCATCGTGAGGCCGGCCTTGACCGCGTGGTAAAGGAACGCGGTGTGTATCGCCTCGCGCACCCCGTCGTTGCCGCGGAACGAGAATGAAATATTCGACAGCCCGCCGCTCACTTTCGCGTACGGCAGGTTCTCACGTATCCATTGCGTCGCGGCAATGAAGTCCTTGCCGTAGTTGCTGTGCTCCTCGATGCCGGTCGCGATCGCGAAAATATTCGGATCGATGATGACGTCTTCCGGCAGGAAGCCCACGTCGTTGACGAGAATGTCGTACGCGCGCTTGCTGATCTCGCGGCGGCGCTCCAGCGTGTCAGCCTGGCCTTTCTTGTCGAACGCCATCACCACGACCGCGGCGCCGTAGCGGCGCGCGAGTTTCGCATTCTTGATGAATTCTTCTTCGCCTTCCTTCATGCTGATCGAATTGACCACGCATTTGCCCTGCACGCATTTCAGGCCCGCCTCGATCACTTCCCATTTCGAGGAATCGATCATGACGGGTACGCGGGATATGTCGGGCTCGGACGCTATCAGGTTGAGGAAGGTCGTCATCGCGGCCTTCGAGTCGAGCATCGCCTCGTCCATGTTGATGTCGATCACCTGCGCGCCGTTTTCGACCTGCTGGCGCGCCACCGACAGCGCTGCGGTGTAATCGCCGGCCAAGATCAGGCGCGCGAACGCTTTCGAGCCCGTGACGTTGGTGCGCTCGCCGACGTTGACGAACAGCGAATCGTCACCGATGTTGAGCGGCTCGAGACCGGACAAGCGCGTACGCTTCTCAATCACCGGCACTTTCCGCGTCGGCACACCGCGCACCGCGTCGGCAATCGCCTTGATGTGCGCAGGCGTGGTGCCGCAGCAGCCGCCGACGAAGTTGACGAAACCGCTTTGCGCGAATTCCTTGATCAGGCTCGCGGTGTACTCGGGTGTTTCGTCGTAACCGGTTTCGGCCAGCGGATTGGGCAGGCCGGCGTTCGGGTAGGCGGACACGTGGGTGTCGGCGACCTTGGACAACTCCTCAATATACGGCCGCATCAATTGCGCGCCGAGCGCGCAGTTCAACCCGATGGCGAGCGGTTGCGCGTGGCGCACGGAATTCCAGAATGCCTCGGTGGTCTGGCCCGACAGCGTGCGGCCGGATGCATCCGTGATGGTGCCGGAGATGATGATCGGCAGCTTGATTTTATGATCTTCGAAATACTGGTCGATCGCAAACAACGCGGCCTTGCCGTTCAGCGTGTCGAATATGGTTTCGACCAGCAGCAGGTCGACGCCGCCTTCGACCAGGCCGTGGATGGCCTCGGTATACGTGGTGACGAGTTCGTCGTACGAGGTGTTGCGATACCCCGGATCGTTGACGTCAGGGGAAATCGACGCCGTGCGGTTGGTCGGCCCCAGCGCGCCCGCGACAAAGCACGGCCTGCCGTCCTTCTTCTCGACTTCATCGGCCACCGAGCGCGCAAGCTTTGCGGCTTCGAAGTTCAGTTCGTGGACGAGGTCCTCCATGCCGTAATCGGCCTGCGCGATGCGCGTGGAGTTGAACGTATTGGTTTCGACTACGTCGGCGCCGGCCGCGAAGTACTGCGCGTGGATTTCGCTGATGATCGCCGGCTGCGTCAGCGTCAACAGATCGTTGTTGCCTTTGAGGTCGCGCGTGAAATCCTTGAAGCGCTCGCCGCGATAGCCCGCTTCATCCAGCTTGTAGCCCTGGATCATGGTGCCCATCGCGCCGTCGAGTATGACGATGCGCTCGGCAAGCAGTTTTTTTAATGCGTCTGTGCGTTTCATGTCGGAGCTAATAATAAGAGCCTGTTTCGGAATCATCTGAAACAGGCCCTGAGTAGGGAATATGAAGGGGGTAGCCCTCATATTGTAACTTCAAATTATCAATCGAGGCGCATGGCCTTCAGATCCAGAACGCTGTGCGCGTCATCACGCGCGAGCCTAGTTTCATCGCCTGCCTGACCGGCTCGGGCAGTTCGGCGGCGCCGTGATCGACGGCGGTATTCGCGTGGCGCGCTTCGTCGTCTTTCATCGCGCCAACTATCGCGCGGCTTTTTTCATCCTGCGCCGGCAACCGGTCGAGATGTCCTGCGAGATGGCCTTCGACCTGGCGTTCGGTTTCGGCGAGAAACCCGAGGTTCCACTTGTCGCCCAACAAGCCGGCGGCGGCGCCGAGCGCGAACGAACCCGCGTACCACAGCGGATTGAGGAAACTCGTGCGTCCGCCGAGCTCGGTTATGCGTTGCGCAGTCCACGCCAGGTGATCGGCCTCTTCAGCGGCGGC
>CANJHY010000039.1:0-30871 GCA_947474275.1 Betaproteobacteria bacterium | reverse complement strand
TTCGGGCGCAGCACCCAATGTCATTAGCGTGACGATTTCCCGCTTGTCGACGTAAAGCGTCAGCGGATGCTCGCCGGCGATTTCTGTGGGCAGTGTTTCGCCGCGCTCGTTGCGCGCTTCGACCGTGAAAGTCAGCGGACGCTGGGCGTGGGTGATTTTGGGGCGGTGCCGAGTGTCCATGCAAGTGATGAGTAATGAGTTGTTAATACAAGTTTTGCTGCTTTTATCCATCACCCGTTGCTCATCGCTCATTACCCTCCGATATACGACATTTCGACCTTGTGCAGCTTGACCGTTTCGGCGCTGCGTATTTCCGAATAGCGGTCCGCGCGCTTGCGCCAGACGCCGGCAATCGCGTCGGAAATCTCATCGTCGGAGGCGCCGCCGCGCAGCAGCGCTTTGAGCGGATGGCCGGTGGTGGCGAACAAACAGGTGTAAAGGCTGCCTTCGGTCGACAGCCGCGCGCGCGTGCAGTCGCGGCAGAAGGCCTGGGTGACTGACGCGATGACGCCGATCTCGCCGCTGCCGTCACGATAGCGCCAGCGTTCGGCTACTTCACCCGTGTAATTCGGATCGCATTGCTCAAGGGGCGCTTCGGCATCGATCAGGGCGATGATTTCTTTGGCAGTGACGACGTCGTCCATGCGCCAGCCGTTGGTGTGACCGACGTCCATGTATTCGATGAAGCGCAGGATGTGGCCGCTGCCGCGGAAGTGGCGCGCCATCGCCGCGACGCTGGCATCGTTGACGCCACGCTTGACCACCATGTTGATCTTGACCGGCGCGAGGCCCGCTGCAGCCGCGACATCTATGCCATCGAGCACGCGCGCGACAGGGAAATCGACGTCGTTCATTTTCATGAATACCGCATCGTCGAGCGAATCGAGGCTTACGGTAATGCGTTTGAGTCCCGCCGCTTTCAAGGCATGTGCTTTTTTGGCGAGCAAAGAGCCGTTGGTGGTGAGTGTGAGATCGAGGCCGGGGATCGCGGCCAGCAGCGCGATCAGATCCTCGAGTTTGCGGCGTACCAGCGGCTCGCCGCCGGTGAGGCGGATTTTTTCGATGCCGTGGCGCGTGAAGATGCGTGCCAGCCGCGCGATTTCCTCGAACGTCAGCAGTTCTTTGTGCTCGAGGAACTGGTAGTCCTTGCCGAACACCTCTTTCGGCATGCAGTAGACGCAGCGGAAGTTGCAGCGATCGGTCACCGATATACGCAGGTCGCGCAGCGGCCGCCCCAGGCGGTCAACGACCTGGGGGGTATTTGCCGCAATGGGTGAAACCGGATGGTCCAAGTTGTTCTTTCGCGCGCAGGTTCTCAGTTGGTGCGGGGGCAGCAGCAGGGGGGTGATTATGGCAAAAGAACTCCTGTGGCGGCAAGGAAAACACTATTGATAAATCAACCATTTGGCCTGAGCTGCCGATTGAATTCCGCGTAGGGCAGGCGCACAATCGCCGTTCTATGAACGTCAGCCGACCCGCCACCGTCTATCCAGAGACGGTCATCATGGAATGCAAAGCTCTAGCGGGCAACCGTTGGCAGACCGTGCAATGGGAAACGAAAGGCGTCGTGCGCGACACGGCGCCGGGAATGAAAAAGGCGCGCTTCGGTGCGCCTTTTTTTGTTGCATCCGGGTAGCGTGCCGGCCTAACGGCCCAGGACGAGCAGTATCCACGCCGTCGCTGCGGTGCCAGCGAATGCCGAACCGTATAGCAAAACCTTGGTTCCCGCACCGGGGTGGACGCCGAAGTCGTGCAGGCAATGATAGATGCGGTGCGCAGCGTGCCACAGAAATAGCGCAATGATCGCAAACAATATGGCTTTGCCTCCAAGGGACTGGGCGAAGCCGAGTACGCGCGAGTACGCCAGTGCGGTGGGGGGCAGGCCGGCGCCGGTGGGAGCGGCGATGCCGGTGATGAACACGAGCACCGGACCGAGGAGAGCGGAGAGCACGCCGCCCGCTCCGAACAGCGACCAGAAAATGGGGGCATTCGAGCGTTTCATAATCCGTACCACCGCACGGTCGCGTATATCACGGCAGACATGACAAGCGTCACCGTCCAGCCCGCAGATGACAGCAGTAATCCGGGGACCGGTCTGCCGCCGAGATGGAGCAGCGGCAGCGTCTTGGGCAGGACTTTCCACCACGTATAGGCGTGATAGATCATCGCGAGCAGCATGAGCACATGCAATGCGACCGCCAGCGGCTGGCGCAATGCGGCCAGCCATGCTTCGTACGCGGTCGCGCCCTGGCTCAAGCGCCACACGCCAACGAGCAGGATCAGCGCATAGAGGGCGACGATCACGCTGGTGGCTTCCATGATCATGTAGCGCACATAATACGGATTGCCGCGCCACCACCCGTCCATCGGGCGGATATAGGGTTTGCGCGCGCTCATATGTCAGCCCCTTTCGGCAACACAAAGCGCAGGAAGTAGTCGACCGCGCTCGCGGTCTTGTTCATGTTGATCGCGCGCGCCGGGTCGACACCTTTGGGGCACACTTCGGAACAGTAACCTACCAGCGTGCACGACCAGACGCCTTCCTCGCTGTTCACGAGCTTCATCCGCTCTGTTTTCCCGCCGTCGCGCGAATCGGCGTTGTAGCGATGCAGGAGTGCGAGGGCGGCAGGCCCGGTAAACGACGGGTTCATGCCGTATTGCGGACACGCCGCGTAGCACAAGAGGCAGTTGATGCAGGAACTGAATTGTTCGTACTGCGCGAGTTGGGCGGGAGTCTGCAGATACTCGCCGTCGTCGAGCGAACGCGCTGCTCCGGGAATGATGTACGGCTTGACGTTTTCAAGTTTGTTGATGAAGTCATCCACCCCGACCACCAGGTCGCGCTCGATGGGCAGGTGTGCGAGCGCCTCGACCCGCAGTTTTTCCGGGTGGTAATCGCGCAGAAAAGTCTTGCAGGAGAGTTCTGGCTTGCCGTTGATCATCATGCCGCAGCTGCCGCAGATCGCCATCCGGCAAGACCAGCGGAAACTCAACGTTCCGTCGAGGTAGTCTTTGATGTACTGCAGTCCCTGCAGCACGGACATGTCGTCAGTGAACGGGACCTGGAACGTCTGCAGTACGGGTTTTGCGTCCTGCTCCGGACGGTAGCGCAGCACTTCGATCTCGATAATTTTCCCGCCGTCAGGCATTGATCGCCTCTTGCTTGCGTTCCGTGTCCACCTTTTCGCCCGCGGCGCCGTAGGCGCGCGTTCCCGGTTTGGACTGGGTGATCTTTACCGCGCCATATTCGATGCGCGGCGCGCCGTCGCCGGCATAGTAGGCGAGCGAATGCTTGAGATAGTTCACGTCGTCGCGCTGCTCAAAGCCATCGAGGCGCTGGTGCGAGCCGCGCGATTCCTTGCGGTTGATCGCGGAATATACGATCGCCTGCGCAACGTCTAGCAGATAGCCCAGTTCGATGGCGAGCAGCCATTCGGTATTCCAGGCTTTCGAGTGGTCGTCGATTTTCAGGTTCTTGTAGCGCTGTTTGAGTTCGTCGATTTTGCTGCATGTTGCCTGCATGTCGGGCCCGAGACGGTAAATGCCGCAGCCGTCCTCCATGCTCTTGGCCATCTCGGTGCGCAGTACCGCCATGCGTTCGGTGCCGCCGGATTTGGTGACGATGTCGAGCGCCCGCCGGCGTATAGCTTCAGCTTGCGGCTCGAGAGCTCCGGCGTTGCTATGCGTTACCGTCTTTGCGTACTTCGTTGCTTCGTCGCCGGCAACCTTGCCGAACACAATCAGTTCCGTGAGCGAATTCGAGCCAAGGCGGTTGGCGCCGTGGATGCCGATGCTTGAGCATTCGCCAACCGAAAACAGGCCTGGCAGTGGTGAGGCCGTTCTGCCGTCGGCGAGGATGCCGCCCATCGTGTAATGCACTGCCGGCAGCACGGGGATCGGCGTATGCGCCGGATCGACACCGAGAAATTCTTCAGCGAGCTCGTAAATTTGCGGCAGGCGTTCGCGCAGCTTCTGCTCGCCGAGGTGACGCAGGTCGAGATGCACGACCGCGCCGTGCGGTCCATCTACCGTGCGGCCCTTTTGCTTCTCTTGCCAGAACGCCTGGCTTAAGCGGTCGCGCGGCCCCAGTTCCATCGCCTTGTTGCGTGGTTCGGGCGTCGCCGGCCCGAGGCCGTAGTCCTGCAGATAGCGGTAACCATCCTTGTTGAGCAGGAAGCCGCCTTCACCGCGGCAAGCCTCGGTGAAGAGGAGACCCGTGCCCGGCATGCAGGTCGGGTGATACTGCATGAACTCCATGTCGCGCAGCGGCACGCCGTGCCGGTAAGCGAGCGCCATGCCGTCGCCGGTAACGATGCCGCCGTTGGTGTTCTCGCGGAATACTCGCCCGGCGCCACCAGTGGCGATGATGACGGCTTTGGCCTGAATCAACCTGAATTCACCGGTTGCGATTTCGATCGCCACCACGCCCTGTGCGCGGCCGTCTTCAACCACGAGATCAACGCAGAAATGCTCATCGAACCGCTTGATCGAGGGATACTTGATGGAAGTCTGGAACAGGGTGTGCAGCATGTGAAAGCCGGTCTTGTCTGCGGCGAACCACGTGCGCTCGATCTTCATGCCGCCGAACGCCCGAACATTCGCATGTCCATCGTCAGTACGGCTCCACGGGCAGCCCCAGTGTTCCATCTGCACCATCTCGCGGTGCGCGTGGGCGACGAAATATTCCACGACGTCCTGTTCGCACAACCAGTCACCGCCGCTGACGGTGTCGTCGAAATGATATGCAAGGCTGTCCCGCGCCAGTGTCACCGCGGCGGCGCCGCCTTCGGCGGCCACCGTGTGGCTGCGCATCGGGTAGACTTTGGAGATCAGGGCGACGGACAGCGAGCGGTCGGACTCTGCTACTGCAATTGCCGCGCGCAACCCCGCGCCTCCCGCGCCGATGATTACCACATCGGCTTTGATGGCCTCCATGTCTTTGCCCTTTTGTGCTGGTGACGGAGCGGCTGCACTGCATGGCAGGACCTTTTATAAGCGTTGGTGCCTGCATCGCATTTGATATAGATCAAGTAATGGCAACTTGCAGCCCTCCGCGCATATACGATGCGATTGGCGGGGCATACAATCACAGAGTGTAATTGCGAAGGAGAAGTGTCATGTTCAGCAATGAAACCGTATGCCGCCGGAGCGTGTTAGAGGCGGTTGGAATTCCCCGCCACTTGATCGTGCTGGGCTTCGCGTTGGTTTTATCAGGCGCTTCGATAGCGGCATGTGCGCAGACTGAGGCGCGCAGCGGCAAGTCGGTGGTTGAAGCTACATGTGCCGCCTGTCACGCCACCGGCGCTAATGGGGCTCCCAAAATCGGCGATCGGGCGGCGTGGGAAAAGCTGGCGTCGCGGGGTCTTTCCGGGCTGACCAAGGTCGCTCTGTCGGGCATCCGGAAAATGCCGCCGCACGGCGCCGACATGCAACTTACCGATACCGAAATCAAGCGCGCCGTCACCTATATGGTCAACCAATCGGGCGGCCATTGGATCGAGCCGGTCAGCAAGAATCAACCGCCGGTAAAACGCACCGGCGAACAAATCGTGCAAATGCGCTGCGCCCAATGTCACGAGACGGGCAAGGGCGGGGCGCCAAAAATCGGCGATCGCGACGCGTGGATTCCGCGCGTGAAAGACGGGCTCGATGCAACTGTGCGTTCAGCCATCAACGGACACGGCGCAATGCCGGCGCGCGGCGGCATGCCGAATCTCTCGGATGCCGAGATGAAGGACGCTGTCATCTTTATGATGAACAAGGGGCGGGTGCCGGAGAAAGGCAAGTAGGCATGCCGGCTGCCGGCACGCGCTAGACGGTTATGACGACCTTCTGATAGAGCCCGCCGAAGAAAGTTTCCTTCCTTAGCTGCGCTGGCAGGATTGCGGCGGGCAGCCATTCCCGGATGTGGTGGCGCCACAAATCAATCGCGAACGGTTCGAGTATCCGCAGTACCGGTTGAAATACGTAACGCAGCGGATGAAGCAGATGTGGGCCATGGTAGTCCACGATGACGACCCTGCCGCCCGGCCTGGTGACGCGGATCGCTTCGCGCAGGGTCTCACGCCGCGCCTCCGCGGGCTGCTCGTGCAGCAAAAAGAAGACTATCACCTGGTCGTAGCTGCCGTCGGCGAAGCCGAGCGCCGTCGAATCGCGTTGATACGTTGTGACGGGAACTCCCGTCGGGAGCTTGCGCCGCAAATTCGTGAGCTGGATTGGCAGCACGTCGACGATGTCGAGCGTGCCGCCCGCCGCTATGCGATTCGCGAGATGCGCGGAAAAGTCGCCGTATACGCAGGCAACCTGGAGGGTGCGCCCGGATATCCACGATTAACCGAAAATCTCTTATGTGCGCTTCCGTACAGAATATTTCAAGGCGAACGTTATACGATGATGCCGCAAACGGATGAGCCGTAGCCAAGTGCGTTGAGGTCCTTTTGCATGACATATGAGGCGGCGAAATGCTCCTGACCCATATGCGAACCTTAGCGCGGCCAAATCTGGGCAAGTTTGATCTAGGTCAATGGGAGAGTGGTTTTCGGTGATAGCCTTCCCAAAAATAGATTGAGGGGATCACAAGTGAAGCGCACCAGTGTCTTGGGCTGCCTTGTACTGATATCCGCTTTTTCACTGGCCATTGCAGGCGCCAAAATTCACGCTGCGGACGCCGCTCCTCGTGCGGTCGCCCCGGAAGCGGAAATCTGCAAAGGCTGCCACGAGAAATATGTCGAAAGTTACCTGACCACCAAACACGGCCAGCAGGGCAATCGGAGCGGACCGGATTGCCAGACCTGTCATGCGAATGCGCTCGAGCACGCCAAGGCGGGGGGCGGCCGCGGCGTAGGCGGAATTCTCGGTTTCAACAACAAGAAGATCGCGGCCGAGAAGAAAGCCGCTGTTTGCCTCTCTTGTCATGTTGGCAATCGTCACCTCGCGTTCTGGACTGCCGGCAGGCATGCCAAAAACGATGTCGCGTGCAACGATTGCCACTCGTTGCATAGCAAACCCGGGCCTGGCTCGACGATCGCGCTGAAACACCCCAACCCGTCGATCAGTCCGTTGCAGACCACGCAGCGCCAGTTGGAGTATGAGACCTGCACGACCTGCCACAAGCAGATTCGGTCCCAGCTAACGAAGACTTCGCACCACCCGATCATCGAGGGCAAGGTGAGGTGCTCGGATTGCCACAACCCGCACGGGGCATTGTCGCCCGGCATGGTTAAGAACGAGTCGGTGAATCAGCTGTGCACCAGTTGCCATGCCGACAAGCGCGGTCCGTTCATGTGGGAACACCCGCCGGTCGAGGAAAACTGCATGAGTTGCCACAACTCGCATGGCTCATCGCACACCAAGCTCCTGAACGAAAAAGTGCCGCAACTGTGCCAGGATTGTCACGATTGGTCGCAGCATCCCGGGACAGCATATCAGGGCAGCCTGGGGTTTGGCGGCACGGCAAATACCCGCTTCGTCGCGCGCTCCTGTGTCAACTGCCACCAGGAAATTCATGGCAGCAACGCCGGTTCGGCGCGCGGCAAGCGGTTTATCCGCTAGGAGCCAGCAATGAAACGCAAACAAATGGCAATTCTGCTCGCGAACCTGTGCTGCATCTCGTCTGTGCTCGCGGCCGATGAGGACGACACGTTCACTTTTTCCGGGTCAGTCGGCGTGGGCGTGCAGGGTAGCGGGGTATCGACCCAGTCTCCCACCGCAGGGGCACGCCCGGGCGATGACAAATCCAAGCTCAACGAATATCGCGATCTGGGTTCCGGGCTGTTCGGAACGTTCGATGTGCAGGGTCGCGGCAACCAATATTGGTTGAACGCGTTCGGCGAGAATCTCAACCGAGATGACCAGTATATTGACCTCACCGGCGGCAAGTACGGCGTCTTCAAGTACCAGTTGTGGGACAAGAAAATAATTCACAACTATGGCTTCAACCTGGTAACGCCTTACACGGGGGTTGGCACATCGACCCTGACCGCTACTGGCGGCGCAGCCGGTTTCACGAACACGAACCCGGCAAACTGGAATAAGTTCGATCTTGGCTACAAGCGCGAGAACCGGGGCGGCATGTTCGAATTCTCGAACAATTCGCCATGGTATGTGCGTGTCGATGCCAACCAGGTTTTGACGAACGGCACCAAGCTGGTCGGCGCCGCTTTTGCGAGCCCGGGCGGCCCGTTTGCCGATCTCGCAGCCCCGGTCGATTACAAGACGCAGAATTTCACTGGTGAGGCGGGTTACTCGTCCAAGCGAAGCCATTTTGCAGTCAATTACACTCACAGCCAGTTTTTCAATACGAACCCGTTTCTCAACTTTTCAAACGGCAATTTTTCCAACGCCGGCGGGGCGCCGCTTGATCGCATAACCCTGCTTCCCAACAACACCCAGAACAAATGGGGCGCGAACGGCATGATCAAGGATTTGCCGCTAGGGTCTACATTGTCGGGGCGATTGACTTATGCGCAGTTGACCAGCGATGCGGGCGTCGAACAGCGTTTCCTCAGCGCCGCGGGTCCGACCTTCACCGCCGTCCCGTCAAACGTATCGGACTATCATGGTGAAATCGTCAATAAGACGGCATCGCTGTCGTTGACGTCGAGCCCGACCAAGGCGCTCGACACGCGGATCTACTGGAACTGGTATCGCAAGGACAATAATTCCACGGCGGTGACCTGGACCACGGCGGTCGATGCGTGCGGATTCGGCACTGGAACCGTCTGTTCAACCGAACTTTTCAATCTGAAGAAGGCCAATCTCGGCATTGATCTTGGCTACCGGTTCAATCGCGAGAACAAGGTCTCGGGCGGCTTCGACTGGCTCGATATCAACCGCAACCGCCGCGACTTCAATCGCAGCATCGACAAGAAAGTTTACCTCGAGTACAAGAACAGCATGCTCGATACGGTCACCGGCAGAATCAAGTACCAGTATCTGATGCGCAGGTCGACATTTGTCACGGACGTGGGTACCGCCACCAGCGTCAACAGCGCGTTCATCGAACTCTTCGTCAAGCGCTTCGACGCGGCCAACGTCGATCAGCATCAGGTGAAGTTTGCCGCCGACTGGAGTCCGCAGCCGATGCTCGATCTTGGCGTCGAGACCATCTACAAGCACAATAACTTCAGGGAAACGCAGATCGGCCGCACCAAGGACCGCCGGGCGGAAGTGTTCCTGAACGGCTCGTATGGCGATCCCAAGGTGTTCCGCGTCAATGTTTTCTTCGACACCGAGTTCATCAACTATGACTCTTCGCATCGCGCCATTACGGGAGCAGTGGGCCCCGTCGGCTCAGGCGATCCGAACAGCGGTTTCGCCGCTGCGGCCACCTATAACTGGACCGCCAAGGCGTATGAGAGAAACTGGGCGCTCGGCACGGGCGCGGACTGGCCGTATAGCGACCGCATGATGCTCAAGGGTTCGTTGATGTACAGCATTTCGGACGGCAATACGGATTTTGCCTCGCAGACCGGCGTGAGCCTGGTGCCGCTGCCGAGCCTGGACAACACCCGCAAGTTCACGTTAAACGTGCGCAGCGTTTATCAGTTCAACAAGGAAATCGAGTTGACCGGCGGCTTTGCGTATGAGAAATACCGCTTCGACGACGCGGCGTATGACGGCTACCGCAATACCCTCGGTGCCGGTCTGACGCGAAGCTATCTGAGCGGCGCGTTCGCCTTCCAAAACTATACGGCCAGCATGCTGTACTTGCTCGGCAAATACAAGTTCTAAAGCGCGAACATCGGCGATAATCCCT
Organism: Betaproteobacteria bacterium; assembly: GCA_947474275.1. Taxonomy (GTDB): domain Bacteria; phylum Pseudomonadota; class Gammaproteobacteria; order Burkholderiales; family SG8-41; genus PALSA-1004. The sequence goes on along the minus strand of CANJHY010000039.1, from coordinate 21,114 downwards.
CTTGTTTATCCATGGGCGGTGGCTGCTACTGTCAACCGATGATACAACCGAAACGTTGTCCAATCCGGGTGTGCGCAGGAACGTGTTGGCAAGGCGGCGCTGATAGGTTCGACAATTCGCTTATCATGGAGAGCGTATGAAATCGATGTCATTGTTATTGGTTGTCGCGTGCATGCAGTTCGCGGGTGCAGCAAATGCTCAGTTGGGCGCGGAACTTGCAAAATCGAAGAACTGCATGAATTGTCATGAACTGGACAAGAAAAAGGTCGGCCCGGCATTCAAAGACATTGCCGCGAAGAAACCCGACGAGGCCGCGCTCATAGCGAAGCTCAAGGAAGGCAAAGGGCACATGAAGATTGCCGCTTCGGATGCCGAGTTGAAAACCCTGGTCGAATACGTGCTGTCACAGAAGTAGAACCTCGGTAATTCGCTCAAAAAGCCGGCGCAAGCCGGCTTTTTATTGTTTGTGGCCAATGCGAACACGGTAAAAAGCGCGGTTGAATCAATAACCTCGACATGCGTCTTGTCTACGTTGCCGCACAGAATTCCGGACCGCGCGAATGCTAAAAGTCGTTATACGGAGCGCGACGCTATACCCGCACGCATTTGCCGGTCGTCGCCCGCCACGGGTGGTGACTTGATCTGGATCAGTACAGTTGCCGGTTGCGTCTGCTACCTTCCGTTTCGAACTGACACGCCCCGGCCTTAGGAGACCACTATGAAAACCGCCGCATTGACACTGGCTTTAGCATTCGCCGCCTCGCCGGCCATCGCCGCCGATCCCGCCAAGATAGATTGGGGCAAGGTGCCCGTCACCGACGTGACACTGTTCTATCCCGGCCAGTCATCCTACGAGTGGGTGCGCAGCGTCGCCCACCCGGGTTCTGGCGTGGTGCAGACCGGTGGCGCATGCGTCACGTGCCACACAGGCAAGGAAAAGGCCATGGGCGACAAACTCGTCAAGGGAGGGCCGCTGGAGCCCATGCCAGTCAAAGGCAAGGCCGGCACTGTTGATCTGAAATTCCAGGCCGCCTACGATGCCAAAAATGCCTACCTTCGTTACCAGTGGAAGACGCAGTTGCCGGATGCCGGCACCGAGCACCAGTATTTGCGCTTCGACGGCAAGGAATGGAAGGTCTACGGTTATCCCAAGCTCGACAAGCCGGTACAGGAGGGCAAGCAGGCGGGCATCTACGAATCACGAATGACGATCATGATCGACGACGGCAAGGTGCCGCAGTTCGCGCAGCAAGGCTGCTGGCTGACCTGCCACGACGGACAGCGCGACATGCCCAAACAGTTCACCAGCGACGAGGTGAAGGCCAACGCATTGCTGACGGCGATCAAGAAAGGCGACGTGCGCAAGTATTTGCCCGCCACCCGTAGGGACCCGTCGGACTGGAAGACCGGCAAGTCGGTTGAAGAGATCAACAAGCTCAAAGCGGCCGGCGGTTTCGTCGACCTCATACAGTGGCGCGGCCACCGCTCGCACGGCGTTGGCATGGCGGATGACGGGTACGTCCTCGAGTTTCGCCTGTCGGATGCGGGCAAGGACATGTTCAGCGGCAATGCCGACGCGAAAATGCATACACCCAAATTCATGTGGGACGAGAAGAAAGTCGGTTACAAGTCCATCACGGAAAAAGATCTGCGCAAAGGCGACCATTTCCTGGTCCGCGAGCAGAACGCGGTGCCGTTCGACGCCAACGCGGGCTGGAAAGAGGGCGACCTGATTCCCGACTACCTGCTCAGCCGTGAGGACGCCAAGGGCTCGGCCGCCGACAACAACGCGATTGCGAACTGGAAGGACGGCACATGGACCGTCGTAGTCATCCGTCCGCTCGGCCTTGCCAACGACGACGACAAATCGTTGAAGGAAGGCGGCGTCTACAACGTTGGCTTCGCGGCGCATGACGACAACATCACGACGCGCGGTCACCACGTCTCGTTCGTCAAGACCCTCGGCATCGGCGCCAAGGCCGATATCCAGGCGGTCAAGCTGCCGTAACCAGCGAGGCCCCGCGCAGCAGCGCTTTGAGCGGATGGCCTGAGCTGCCGATTGAATTCCGCGTAGGGCAGGCGCACAATCGCCGTTCTATGAACGCCAGCCGACCCGCCACCGTCTATCCAGTGACGGTCATCATGGACTGCAAAGCTCTAGCGGGCAACCGCTGGCAGACCGTGCAATGGGAAGCGAAAGGCGTCGTGCGCGACACGGCGCCGGCCGGTAGCGCCGAGCAGGTCATCGAGCGCAGCGACCAGCTGACCCGCATCGCATTTCCCGGACATGAGATACGCCTGTATCGCGACGAAGCCGAAGGCTATTTGCTGAACATCACCTCGCCGGACCCCAAGGTTTTCGTCCTGTGGCGCATGGAAGACGAGGTGGCGCGGCCCCAGCGCGTGACTGTCAGCTATCACGAAGGCGTGCGCTGGATGGATAGCGATGAAAACGTGGATGGCGTGTCGCTGCCGCCGGAGTTGGTGCCTTGGATGCGCGAATTCGCCACGCTGCATTACACGCCGGAAGTGAAAAAGGCCAGGCGCTACGCGAGCAGCAAGGACAAGGGCCGCATGGGCAACAGCGGATAAGCGCATGAGCGACGACGAAAAAGAGTCCGGTGACAGCGAATTCCTGTCGCGCTGGTCGCGTAGAAAGCAGGAGGCGCGCGAGCAACCGCCGGCGGCGCAACCCGTGGTTGCAGCAGACGCACCTGTCCCCGCGTTGCCGCCGGTGAACGAACTGACACTGGAATCGGATTTCAGCGGTTTCATGCATCCCAAGGTCGACGACAACCTGCGCCGCGCAGCGCTCAAAAAACTGTTCAGCGACCCGCATTTCAATATCATGGACGGTCTCGATACCTATATCGACGATTACTCGCAGCCCAATCCCATTCCGCCCGCCATGCTTGCCGGCTTGCGACAGGCGCAGAATATCCTGGCATGGGCGAAAGAAACCAAAGAAGAAACCGCGGCAAGATTTGCGCCGCCGCCCGCGGAAAACAGCGCGCTGCCGCCCACGGAACAATCGACGCTGCCCGCCGACGAAATCGCGCCGCCGCCTGAGGTAGTGCCGGCAGCGAATGCGCAGCCAACTGCAGCGGAACCGGCGGCGGACGCGGCCGCCGAACGGAAGTCGTAGCGCCGGGCAGAGGATTTAGCTAGTATCTGCGCACGTTGATTATGGTGCCCATCATTCGATCTCTCATTTCATGACCGAGCCACGGCATAAACTGTTGTTGTGCAATTGCAATCGTACCATGCAGTTCGATGGCAAAGCGGTCGCGGGCGCGCTGGGGGCAAGCGCAGGACCGCACATCCACAGCGAGTTGTGCCGCCGCCATGTCGCTGCATTTGAGGCTGCCGTCAAAAGCGGGGAGGACCTGCTGGTGGCGTGCACGCAGGAAGCGCCGCTTTTCACCGAACTGCATGAGCAATTCCAGGCGGTGGGCAATATCCGCTTCGCCAATATTCGCGAGACAGCAGGCTGGTCGGCCGATGCGGCCGCGGCGGCGCCGAAAATTGCAGCGCTGTTGGCGGTCGCGGATTTGCCGGAGCCCGAACCGGTGCCGCTGGTGCCGTACCAGTCGCACGGACAGTTGCTGATCATCGGGCCGGCTGACGCCGCGTTGAAATGGGCCGACAGTCTTGCCGCGCAACTGCAAGTCAGTGTGCTGATCGCTGACGGCAGCGGCCGCACGGAACTGCCGTTGGAACGCCGCTACCCGGTGTATTCCGGGCGCGACTTCAAAGTCGCCGGGTATCTGGGCGCATTCGACGTCGCATGGGAGCAGGGCAATCCGATCGATCTCGAAGCCTGTACACGTTGCAACGCCTGTATTACCGCGTGTCCCGAGCATGCGATCGACTATAGCTATCAGATCGATCTGGATAAATGCAAGGCGCACCGGCAGTGCGTGAAAGCGTGCGGCGACGTGCGCGCCATTGATTTCGAACGCAACGAACCTGCGCGCAACGAGCGTTGCGATCTCGTGCTCGATTTGTCTGCCAAGCCACTGATCAAATTGCATCAACCGCCGCAGGGTTATTTCGCGCCGGGCAGCGATCCGCTCAAGCAGGCGCAGGCGGCGCGCGAACTGGCCACCATGACCGGCGAATTCGAAAAGCCGAAATTTTTCGTTTACCGCGAAAAAATCTGCGCCCACAGCAGATCCGAGATCGCCGGCTGCACGCAATGCATCGATATCTGCTCGACCGCAGCGATCAGCGCCGACGGCGATCACGTCAAAGTCGAGCCGCATCTGTGCATGGGCTGCGGCGCGTGTGCGAGCGTCTGCCCCTCCGGTGCGATGACCTATGCTTATCCGCGCGTGGCCGATGCCGGTATGCGCCTGAAAACGCTGCTGGGCACCTACGCCAAGGCCGGCGGCAAGCAGGCGTGCGTGCTCTTTCACAACGCGACCGATGGCCGCGAACTCATCATGCGGCTCGGCCGGCGCGGCAAAGGGCTGCCGGCCCGGGTGATCCCGTTCGAAGCATTTCATATCGCGTCGTTGGGCATAGATACTCTGCTCGGCGCGATCGCGTATGGCGCGGCGCAGGTCGTGATAGTCAGTGCCGGAACTGAGGCGCCGGATTATTTGTCAGCGCTAAAACGCGAGATGGGTTACGCGCAAAAAATTCTGACGGCGCTCGGTTATGGCAAGCAGCATTTCGAGCTGATCGAAGCTCGCGACAGCGCGGCGCTCGAAGCCGCGATTTGGGGCTTGCCGGCGGCGCCCGCGGCGCCATCCGCCGCAACTTTCAATCTGTCGAACGAAAAGCGCACGACACTCGACTTCATTTTCGAGCACCTGCTCAAATATGCGCCATTGCCGCAACAAGAAATCGGCTTGCCTGCGGGCGCGCCTTTCGGCGCGGTGGCGGTTGATAAGCAGAAGTGCACTTTGTGCATGGCCTGCGTCGGCGCCTGCCCGGAAGGCGCGTTGCTCGATTCCAAAGAGCTGCCGCAGTTGAGGTTTATCGAGCGCAATTGCGTGCAATGCGGTTTATGCGAAAAAACCTGTCCGGAAGAAGCCATCAGTCTGGCGAGCAGGTTGTTGCTGACGCCTGCGGCCAAGACCGAAGTGGTGTTGAACGAGGCGGAAGTATTCGCTTGCACCAAGTGCGGCAAGCCGTTCGCCACCAGGCAGATGATAGACAACATGCTGGGCCGGCTGGGTGCTCACTCCATGTTCAGCGCACCCGGTGCGCTCGAACGGCTGAAGATGTGCGCTGACTGTCGGGTGATCGACCTCATGCACAACGCCCCGCACGGGTCTATTCACGATTTCAAATGATGGCCAACAATGATGCGTCGCACAAAATTGCACCCGTGAACGAAGCGGTGGAAACCGGGGAAAGCGCGCGCGCCGAGGTATATGCGCTGCTCAGCAGCCTTTTTTATCAGGCACCGACGAAAGAATTGCTCCACGTTATTGCAACCGCTTCCGTCATATGCAATGATGAACCAGTTTCCGACTTTTGCCTCGCATGGCGTGCATTGCAACAAGCCGCCGCGCAAGCGGATGCAGAAGCGGTGAAGGACGAGTTCGATGCGGCATTTATCGGGACGGGACGGCAACCGGTGATGTTGTATGGCTCGTTTTATGTAGCAGGGTTCCTACACGAGAAGCCGCTGGCGTATTTGCGCGATGATCTCACCAAGATGGGACTGGCGCGGCGCGGCGATCGTCACGAATCGGAGGATCATGTGTCAGCGCTGTGCGACGTGATGCGTTTTCTGATAGCGGGCGATGCCGATACGGCACCCGCGGCGCTTGATTTACAGCGCGATTTTTTTCACCGGCACCTTCAGCCCTGGCACGCGCAGCTCAGCGCCGCCGTCATCAGCGCCAATCAAACCGATTTCTACAAGCACGTCGCGCAGCTATTGCGCGAATTTTTTGCCGTCGAAAATACAGCCTTCGACATGGGCTGATGTCACCGAGGAGCACGCCATGACGATCAAACCCAGTTCCAGCCGCAGAAAGTTTCTCGCCACGCTCGGCGTCGGCGGCGCTGCCGCCGCCACCGTCGCGCTCACGCGGCAGGGCGCAGAGCCGGAGCGCGCGGCCGCGGCCACGCCGCCGCAGGGCAAGGGCTACCAGCTTACGGAACACGTGCGCAATTACTACCGTACCACCAAAGTTTAATTCGCCGGAGACGCCATCATGCTATTGACCAGAAAAGCGAGCACTGCCGCGGCACCATCCAGCCGACTGAGCCGCAACGTCGCGGGTTATCTCGGCAAAACGATAGACCGCAGGGCTTTCCTCAAGCGTTCCGGTCTGGCGGTCGGCGCGGGTGCGGCGGTGAGTCAGTTGCCGTTCTCGATGATGGGCAAGGCCAAAGCGGCCGAGCAGGCCGAAGGCGGCAAGATCGAGGTCAAGCGCACCGTATGCACGCATTGTTCGGTCGGCTGTGCAATCGACGCCGTGGTACAGAACGGCGTATGGATACGTCAGGAACCGGTGTTCGATTCGCCTATCAACCTCGGCGCGCATTGCGCCAAAGGCGCATCGATCCGCGAGCACGGGCACGGCGAACACCGCCTGAAGTACCCGATGAAGCTCGTCGACGGCAAGTGGAAGAAGATCGGCTGGGACGATGCGCTGAAAGAAGTCAGCGACAAGCTGCTGGCGATCAGGAAGGAAAGCGGGCCAGATGCGACTTTCTGGATCGGCTCGAGCAAACATAATAACGAGCAGGCCTACCTGCTGCGCAAGTTCGTGTCGTTCTTCGGCACCAACAACATGGACCACCAGGCGCGCATCTGCCACTCAACGACGGTCGCGGGAGTGGCGAACACCTGGGGCTATGGCGCGATGACCAACTCCTACAACGACGAGCAGAATTCGAAATGCATACTGTTCTTCGGCAGTAACGCGGCGGAAGCGCACCCGGTTTCGATGATGCACACGTTGCACGCGAAGGAAAACGGCGCCAAGGTGATCTGCGTCGATCCGCGGTTCACGCGCACGGCGGCCAAAGCCGACAAGTACTACCGCATCAGGTCGGGTGCGGACGTCGCTTTCCTGATGGGCATGCTGCATCACATCTTCAAGAACGGCTGGGAAGACAAGGATTACATCAAGGCGCGCGTCTACGGCATGGAGAAGGTGAAAGACGAAGCCGCCAAATGGACGCCGGACAAGGTCGAGGAAGTGACCGGCATGAAAGAAGCGGAAGTGCGCGACGTCGCCGAGTCGATGGCAAAGAACCGCCCGAGCACCATCGTCTGGGCGATGGGCCAGACCCAGCACACCAACGGCAATGCGATCGTGCGCGCAAGCTGCATACTGCAACTCGCGCTCGGCAACGTCGGCGTGGCCGGCGGCGGCTGCAATATTTACCGCGGCCATGACAACGTGCAGGGCGCCACCGACGTCGGGCCCAATCCGGATTCGTTGCCGGGGTATTACGGTCTGGCGCCTGGATCGTGGGCGCACTTCGCGCGCGCATGGGGTGTCGATCTCGACTGGATCAAGAAACAGTTTCCCTCGCCGGCGATGATGGAAAAGCCGGGCATCACCGTATCGCGCTGGATCGACGCGGTGCTGGAAAAAAACGAAAGTCTCGACCAGGATTCAAATTTACGCGCGGTGGTTTATTGGGGCCATGCACCGAACAGCCAGACGCGCGGCGCCGAAATGATCGAGGCCATGAAAAAGCTCGACCTGCTGGTCGTTATCGACCCGTATCCATCGGCCACGGCGGCGATGATGGCGATGGCGCGCAAGGACGGCGCGTACCTGTTGCCGGCCGCGACGCAGCTTGAATGCGCGGGCTCGGTGACGGCGTCCAACCGCTCGATACAGTGGCGCGAAAAAGTGATCGAACCGATGTTCGAATCGCGCACCGATCATATGCTGATGTATCAACTCGCGCAGAAGCTCGGGTTTGCCGATCAACTGATCGGCAAGCAGGCCGATGGCAAAACGAAAATCAAGCTGGTCAAAGGCAAGGGCGGCATGGAAGAGCCCGACGTCGAAGACATACTGCGTGAAATCAACCGCAGCGTGTGGACGATAGGCTATACCGGGCACTCGCCGGAGCGACTGCAGGCGCACATGCGCAACATGCATGTATTCGATGTGAAGACGCTGCGCGCGAAAGGCGGCAAGGACGCCAAAACCGGTTACGTGCTGGACGGCGATTATTTTGGGCTGCCGTGGCCGTGCTACGGCACGCCGGAACTCAAGCATCCTGGCTCCCCGGTGCTCTACAACACGTCGCTGAACATGATGGACGGCGGCGGCAATTTCCGCGCGAACTTCGGCGTCGAACGCGAAGGCGTCAACCTGCTGGCCGAAGACGGTTCGTGTTCCCTCGGCGCAGATCTTGCGACCGGTTATCCGGAGTTCGATCACGTGCTGCTGAAGAAACTCGGCTGGTGGGAAGAACTCACCGACGATGAAAAGAAAGCAGCCGAAGGCAAGAACTGGAAGACCGATTCGTCGGGCGGCATCATACGCGTGGCGATGAAGGTTCATGGCTGCCATCCGTTCGGCAACGCCAAGGCGCGCGCCGTGGTGTGGAATTTCCCGGATGCCGTGCCGCTGCATCGCGAACCGCTGTTCAGTCCGCGGCCTGACCTCGTCGACAAATATCCGACGCACGACGACCAGAAGAGCCGCTGGCGCATGCCGGTGCTGTTCAAGACCGTGCAGCAGGCCAACAAGGACGCCAGCAAGCAGTATCCGCTGATCATGACGAGCGGACGCCTGGTCGAGTACGAAGGCGGCGGCGAGGAGACGCGTTCCAATCCGTGGCTCGCCGAACTGCAGCAGGAAATGTTCGTCGAAATCAATCCGAAGGACGCCAACGACCGCGGACTGAAGCACGACGAATACGTATGGGTAGAGACGCCAACCAAGGCGCGTCTGAAGGTCAAGACCCAGGTGACCGAGCGCGTGGCGTCGGGCACTGTGTTCCTGCCGTTCCACTTCTCAGGGTGGTTCATGGGCAAGGACCTGCTCGACAAGTATCCGGAGGGCGCGGCACCCATTGTGCGCGGCGAAGCGGTGAATACCGCCACGACCTACGGTTACGACATCGTGACCATGATGCAGGAAACGAAAACGACGCTGTGCCAGATCAGCAAAGCGGCATAACGACAACCAGAGCCGAGGAGTACCGACATGGCAAGAATGAAATTCCTGTGCGACGCCGAGCGCTGCATCGAGTGCAATGGTTGCGTGACCGCCTGCAAGAGCGAGCACGATATTCCGTGGGGCGTGAACCGCCGCCGCGTGGTGACGCTGAATGATGGCGTGCCCGGGGAAAAATCGATTTCCGTCGCGTGCATGCACTGTTCGGACGCGCCGTGTATGGCAGTGTGCCCGGTCGATTGCTTTTACAAGACTTCCGAAGGCGTGGTGTTGCACGACAAGGATCTGTGCATCGGTTGCGGCTACTGCTTCTACGCGTGCCCGTTCGGCGCGCCGCAGTTCCCGCAGGACGGCGCGTTCGGATTGCGCGGCAAGATGGATAAATGCACGTTTTGCGCCGGCGGACCGGAAGCGGATAATTCTGCGGCAGAATACAAAAAATACGGCCGCAACCGGCTGGCCGAAGGCAAATTGCCGGCGTGCGCAGAAATGTGCTCGACCAAAGCGCTGCTGGGCGGCGATGCGGATGTTATTTCGGACATCTACCGCAATCGCGTGTTGAGACGCGGCAAGGGCTCGGAAGTCTGGGGTTGGGGAACCGCCTACGGCCAGCCCGAGGCCAAGCCGGCGCCGGCCGCGGCGCCCGGAGCGAAATCATGACGGCGCGCCAGATTTTGTCGATGGCGGGGGCCTGCGCGTTGGCGCTGTTGCTGGCGGGGTGCGGCGGCGAACGGCCCAAGGTGTACAAGCAGGGCGAATATCAGGGCAAGGAAGATGCGAAACCCTGGAACAACGGCCAGTTCAACGGCAACCAGGTTGAGTGGGAAAAAGCGGTCAAGGCGCGTAACCAGGGCCAGGACGAATACACTCGCGCCGTCGCGAGCGCCAAATAACAGGAACAGCCATGACAAGATTGTCGGTCTGCATGCGTATGTGGCCATTGCTGGCAATTCTGGGGGGCATATTGCTCGTTCCAGTCGCCGCCTGGAGTGCGGAGGACAATGGTGCGAAGGAGCAGGCGCAGCGGCAGCTTACCCAGCCCGGCAATAATGCGCCCATGTGGCGGGATGTGCGTGAAGGCGCAAATCCGTATCAGACGACCCAGGTGCGCGGCGTCGAAACCAATATCCTGGTGCAGTCCGGCGGCCAGACCTGGCGCGAACTGCGTAACGGCCCGATTACCCTGTATGGCGGGTTGATCCTGATCGTCGTACCGCTGCTGATATTCGCTTTTTTCCGCTGGAAAGGGCCGCTGTCGCTGCACGACAAACCGACCGGGCGCATGATCGAGCGCTTCAGCGATTGGGAGCGGATGGTGCACTGGGCGACAGCGATTAGCTTCGTGGTGCTGGCGGTCAGCGGTGTGATCATACTGTTCGGCAAGCACGTGATGCTGCCGGTGTTCGGTTACACGGCATTTTCGTGGCTCGCCATCCTCAGCAAGAACCTGCACAACTTTGTGGGTCCGCTGTTCGTGTTCTGCACGCTGGTGATGTTCGTCACCTTCGTTCGCGACAACATCTGGCGGGCCATGGATTTTGCGTGGCTGGCGAAGGCGGGCGGCCTCCTGGGCGGGCACGAGGTACCTTCAGGACGCTTCAATGGCGGCGAAAAAACGTGGTTCTGGTTTGGTGTCACCTTGCTTGGAATAGTCGTCGGCGCGACCGGCTTGGTGCTGAATTTTCCGAATTTCGCACAAACGCGAGAAATCATGCAGCAGGCCAACGTGATACACGCCGTTGCCGCGGTGATTTTTGTCGCGGCTTCCCTCGGCCATATATATCTCGGCACTGTAGGCATGAAGGGCGCCTACGAGGCCATGCGGACAGGCTATGTGGACGAGACCTGGGCGAAAGAGCACCACCAAGTCTGGTATGAGGAAGTCAAAGCCGGCAAGGCGCGCCAGGGTTTTGCCGACAACGCGCCAGTGGAAGTTAAAACCCAGATCGCCGAAGCGATCAAGGCCTGAGCGGACATACGCGGGAGAAAACGATGCAATCCAAAAAAGCCATTTTTATAGCAGCACTGTGCTGGGCTGTCGCCGGTGCGGTTTACGCAAAATTGCCGGCGCCACAGTTGACCGATGAGCAGAAAGCCAAGGCGGAAGAAACCAAAGCCAAGGCGGCCGAAGCAGCCAAAAAGGATGCTGAAGCGCTGGGCAAATCGCAGGACCGCGTTGCCGCCGGCTATGTCAAGGCGCAAAAGGCCAAAGGCGTTACGGTCAAGCCTACGCCGATCGCGGTGGCGGCCGCACCTGCCGCGCCCGCGGCCAAGCCCGCCGCCGCTCCGGCGGCACCAACACCGGCGCCAGCACTAGCACCAGCCAAGAAATAATTGCAGCAATCCACCCGCATCGCGAACCCGGCTGCGGCCGGGTTTTTTTTGGATATCTCTGGCTCAATCCGCTAAAATACGCCGCTTCGTCAGGAACCTGCGTGACGGTGTGCTTGCCGGCCAGCCGCGATTGCCTTTCGATTCTTGACCGACCTGACTCCTACCGATGAAACCCCGCCATAAACGCATTGCGATGATCGCGACAGGCCTTGCCGCACTGGGCGCGGCGAGCGCGCTGGTGCTCAGTGCGTTTCAGAGCAACCTGGTGTTTTTCTTCAGCCCGAGCCAAGTCCTCGCCAACGAGGCGCCGCGCAGCAAGGTGTTTCGTATCGGCGGGATGGTCGAGCAGGCGAGTCTCAAGCGCGGAAGCGATGGGCTTACGGTAAGATTCCGCGTGACGGACACTGTGCAAACGATCGACGTCGTCTATACCGGCATCCTGCCCGACTTGTTCAAAGAGGGTAAAGGCGTGGTTGCACAGGGCCGTCTTGGCAACGACGGCGTATTCCAGGCAACCGAAGTACTAGCCAAGCACGATGAGAATTACATGCCGCCCGACGCCAAGCACGCGATCGAGCAGGCGCAAAAAGCGCAAAAAAGCGTAATTACCAAATAAGAAGGCGTACATGATTCCCGAAATAGGCCAGTTTGCACTGATACTCGCGCTGTTGCTCGCGCTGATCCAGGGCGTGTTGCCCATCGCCGGCGCGGCGCGCGGCAATGCGGCCTGGATGGCGGTAGCGCGTCCCGCGGCGCAAGGCCAGTTCACGTTCGTGGCGATAGCGTTCGCGTGCCTCGCATGGTCGTTCGTGCAAAACGATTTCTCGGTGCTCAACGTCGCCACCAACTCCAACTCCCAATTGCCGGTGCTTTACCGCTTTGCGGCCACGTGGGGCTCGCACGAAGGCTCGCTGCTGTTGTGGGTGCTGATGCTCAATGTGTGGACTGTCGCGGTGACCGTATTCAGCCGCCACCTGCCGGCGCCGCTGGTCGCGCGCGTGGTGGGCGTGATGGGGCTGGTGTCCATCGGTTTCGTGCTGTTTATGCTGTTGACTTCCAATCCTTTCGATCGCCTGCTGCCGCCGGCGCCGGACGGCCGCGACTTGAATCCGCTGCTGCAGGATCCCGGTATGGTCATCCATCCGCCCATGCTCTATATGGGCTACGTAGGCTTTTCCGTCGCTTTTGCGTTCGCGATAGCAGCCTTGCTGGGCGGCCGGCTCGACGCGACGTGGGCGCGCTGGTCGCGGCCGTGGACCACCGCGGCGTGGTGCTTTCTGACCGTCGGCATCATGCTTGGCAGCTGGTGGGCGTATTACGAACTCGGGTGGGGCGGCTGGTGGTTCTGGGACCCGGTCGAGAACGCCTCGTTCATGCCGTGGCTGGTCGGCACCGCCCTGATGCATTCGCTGGCAGTGACAGAAAAGCGCGGCGGCTTCAAAAGCTGGACAGTGCTGCTCGCGATCTGTGCTTTCAGCCTGAGCCTGCTCGGGACTTTTCTGGTGCGCTCGGGAGTTCTCACATCGGTGCACGCGTTCGCTACCGATCCGAAGCGCGGCATTTTTATACTCGCGTTTCTGGCCATCGTGATCGGCGGCTCGCTGGTCCTCTTCGCATGGCGCGCGCCGCGCGTCGGTCTCGGCGGCAGCTTTAACATCATCTCGCGCGAATCGATGCTGCTCACCAACAATGTGCTGCTGCTGGTCGCCGCGGGCTCCGTTTTGCTCGGCACGCTGTATCCGCTGTTTCTCGACGCGCTGAACCTGGGCAAGATTTCGGTCGGCCCGCCGTATTTCGACAGCGTGTTCGTACCGCTGATGACGCCGGCGTTGTTCCTGATGGGGATCGGTCCGCTGGTGCGCTGGAAAGAGGGCGACATGCCGGAACTAATAGTGCGCCTGAAATGGGCGTTCGGCGTCAGCGTGGTTACGGCGCTGCTGCTGCCTTTCGCCATCGGCAACTGGACGCCGCTGGTGAGTTTCGGCTTGCTGCTCGCAGTGTGGATACTGGTCACGGCCGCTTTCAATTTGCGCGAACGGCTGGCTTTGTCGGCCGGCGGCTGGCTGGCGGGACTGGCAAACCAGCCCCGCGGCTATTACGGCATGTTGATTGCGCATTGCGGCGTTGCCATATTCATCATCGGCGTAACGCTGGTCAAAGGTTACGAGACTGAACGCGATTTGCGCATGGAGGTCGGCGATACTGTCACCGTTGGCGGATATACGTTCCGTTTCGACGGTGCCGAGCCGGTGACGGGCCCGAATTATCGCGCCGCGCGCGGCAATGTCACCGTAAGCCGTGGCGACGCGGTGCTGAAGGTCATGCATCCCGAGAAGCGCACGTATAACGCGCAGCAGATGTCGATGACGGAAGCGGCAATTTCGTCGGGTCTGTTCGGCGATATCTACGTTTCACTCGGCGAGCCGGTCGACAACGGCGCGTGGAGCGTGCGCGTCTATCACAAGCCGTTCGTGACGTGGATCTGGGGCGGCTGCCTGATCATGGCGCTCGGCGGACTAGTGGCGCTGACGGACCGGCGCTACCGGAAAAGCACTCAGCGTGCAGCGGAAACAGTGCCCGTCGGCGGCAAAGTCGCCGCATGACACGCTACCTGATTCCGTTCGCGCTATTCGTCGCGCTGGTCGGTTTTCTCGGCATCGGCCTGGGGCTCAATCCGCGCGAAGTGCCGTCGCCGCTCATCGGCAAGCCGGCGCCCGCATTCCAGCTCGCGCAGTTGCACCGTCCAGAGCTGACGTTCACGCAAAAGGACATGCAGGGCAAGGTGTGGCTGCTCAATGTATGGGCGTCATGGTGCGTGTCGTGCCGCGAGGAGCATCCGCTGCTGCTCGAACTCGCCAAGCACAACGTGGTGACCATCCAGGGCCTGAATTACAAGGACAAGCGCGACGATGCGCTCGCGTGGCTGAAACAATTCGGCGATCCGTACAACCTGAGCATCAGCGACAGCAACGGGCGCGTCGGCATCGACTACGGCGTGTACGGCGTGCCGGAAACATTTGTGATCGATAAGACGGGCGTCATTCGTTACAAGCATATCGGGCCGGTCACGCCGCAGGCGCTCAAAGACAAGATCCTGCCGCTGGTGCGGCAACTGCAGCAGTCATGAAAACAACAATACTGATGCTCATTTTACTTTTAGTGCTGCCGCTCCCCGTTCTCGCGCAGACCGCGCAACCCACGCCCGACGATCCGGTAACCAATAAGCGCGCGGTGCAACTGGCAGAGCAATTGCGCTGCCTCGTGTGCCAGAACCAGTCGCTGGCAGATTCGCATGCCGAGCTCGCGGTCGACCTGCGGCGCCAGATACGCGAGCAGATCGCGCAGGGTAAATCCGATTCGGCGGTCGTCGATTTCATGGTCGAGCGGTATGGCGAGTTCGTGCTGTATCGCCCGCCGATGAGGACCGCCACCTGGCTGTTGTGGTTCGGGCCGCCGTTGTTGCTCGTGCTCGGCATCGTCCTGCTGCTTCGCTACGTGCGGACGCGCCGTACGCGCATTGAGCAAGGACCTTTGACCGACGCGGAACAGCGCGCTGCGCAGTCGCTGCTGGTCGGCGATGAAGGAAAGCAGCGATGACGACGTTTTTGCTGGTTGCGGCGATTTTCATCGCCATCGCTTTGGCGTGTATATTGCCGCCCTTGTTGGGCCGGCAAAAAGGGGAGACGACCGCTTCCGCGGAAGCTTCCAATCTGGCGATTCTGCAGGACGGGCTGACCGAACTCGAGCGCGATTTGCGCAATGGCACGCTGCCGGCCCAGCAATACCTGTCGGCGCGCCAGGATCTCGAACGGCGGGTGCTGGAAGAAGGACGTGCGACTGCGGCGACTCCGCACGCACAGTCTGCGCATACGCGCCGGACGGGGGTGGCGCTCGCCATAGTCATTCCGCTGTGCGCGGCGGGGCTTTACTGGCAGCTTGGCACCCCCGGCGCGGTGACATTTAACGCGGCGTCGACGTCCGGCGGAAATGCAAAGAGCCCCCAGGTCGAAGCCATGGTCGGGCAATTGGCGCAAAAGCTGGAGAAGAACCCGCAGGATGGCAACGGCTGGGCGCTGCTCGGACGTTCGTACTTCATCATGCAGCGTTATCAGGAATCGGCAACCGCGTATGCGCGCGCGGTGGCGCTGATCAAGGATGACGCGGACTTGCTCGCGGATTTTGCGGACTCCGTGGCGATGACGCAAAACCGGCGCATCGACGCCAAGGTCATGCAAATCGTCGACGCGGCTCTGCGTATCGACCCTCAGCAATGGAAGGCGCTCGCCATCGCGGGATCCGCTGCATTTGACCGTCAGGATTACAAGAACGCCGTCGTCTTCTGGCAGCGTTTGCAGGCGCGCACCGAGCCCACTTCCGAGTTGGGCCGCATCGTCGCCGAAAATATCGCCGAAGCGCAGCAACTCGGCGGGATTAAAGCCTCCGGCAAACCCACAATGTCGCCGGTGCCGGAGGGAATCAAGCCTTTGGCCAAGGCCGCAACGCCGTCTGCGCCCGATGGGACGAAATCCGCCGCCAAGCCTGCTGCATCATCAGCGGCAGCCAGCGTGCGCGGCACGGTCAGCTTGAGTCCGGCGCTGGCGGGCAAGGTCGCGCCGACGGATTCCCTGTTTATCTTCGCGCGTGCCGCGGCGGGCCCACGCATGCCGCTCGCGGTCGTGCGCCGTCAGGTAAAGGATCTGCCGTTTACTTTCACGCTCGACGACAGTCAGGCGATGGCGCCGGAAATGAATCTCTCAAAATTCCGCGACGTCATCGTCGGCGCACGCATTTCCAAAAGCGGCAGTGCTACGCCGCAGAGCGGTGATTTACAGGGTTTGAGCGCGACGGTGCAGATAGGCGCCGACAACATCAAAATCGTCATCGACCAGGTCGTGCCCTAGCCGCCGGCGGTATTTTCCGATTCCCGGCGCGCCTGCCGTCCGCGCGCAATGAGCGCGGTGATTTCGAGCGCTATGCACGCGGCGGCCATGCCGTAAGACCACCAGACGTAGCCGGCGTAGCCACCCATGGCCAAAAACTCGCCGACGCTGCTCCAGTTCATGTGCGCGGCCCGTTCATCTGCTTGACCCAGTCGCTGTTGCGTTCGCGCTCGAGGATGATGCAGCGCACGCGCATGAGCGCGGCGGCTATGCTGTAAAACCAGAATGCGAATACCATGATAAGCATGCCGGTGAGCATGGTGGTCGCCATGCTAGGGCTGCGCGTCAAGCTCACTGATGCGCCCTGGTGCAGCGTGTTCCACCATTTGACCGAAAAATAAATGATCGGCACGTTGATGACGCCGACCAGCGCGATGACCGCGCCTGCTTTATCGGCGCGGCGCGGATCGTCGATCGACGCCTGCAGGGACATGAAGCCAATATAGAGAAAGAGCAGAATCAGCTCCGAGGTCAGGCGTGCGTCCCACACCCACCACGTGCCCCACATCGGTTTGCCCCACAACGCGCCCGTCCACAATGCGATGAAGGTCATCAGCGCGCCGGTCGGGGCGAGGGCCGAGGCCATCATCGACGACAGGCGCGTGTTGAAGGCGAGTCCGATGCCCGCCCACATCGCCATCACGACATAAATGAACATCGACATCCACGCCGCCGGCACATGGATGAAAATGATGCGGTAGGCCTCACCCTGCTGGGCGTCGGTCGGTGCCACGAAGAAACCAATGTAAATTCCCGCTGCCGCGAGCATGGCCGCGGTGACATAAAAGAGCGGTACCAGCCTGCCGGCGAGCGGGTAAAAGGTCTGCGGCGACGAATATTTGAACCAGTTCATAAGCCTACTCTACAGCAATTCGCAGCGCGGCCGCGGTCGCCCACGGCGCGAAGACGAGGGTGAACAATAACAGCGCGCCGAGTACCGACAAGTGCGCGGCCGCACCCAGGCCCGCCGCGCTCGCCTCGATTGCGCCGGCGCCGAATACCAGTACCGGCACATACAATGGCAACACGAGCAACGCGATGAGTCCGCTGCCGCGCAGCCCCAGCGTCAACGCTGCGCCGATCGCGCCGATCAGGCTTAACGTGGGTGTGCCCAGCAGCAGCGCGGCGAGTAAAACGGGAAACTCCGCGGTATTGAGGCCGAACTGGAGACCGATCAACGGCGCGACGAGCACCAGCGGCAGGCCGGTGGTGAGCCAGTGCGCGGCGATTTTGGCGAGAACCAGCAGGCTCAAAGGTTGCGGCGCCAGCAGCATCTGTTCCAGCGTGCCGTCTGCGTGGTCCGCCGCGAACAGGCGATGCAGCGCGAGCATGGAAGCGAGCAGGGCCGCCACCCATAGGACGCCGGCCGCCATGCTGCGCAGGAGCGCAGCTTCGGGGCCCACGCCAAGCGGAAACAAGCTCGCAACGATCACGAAAAAGAACACTGTCGTCAGCACGTCCGCGCGGCGCCTGAATGCAATCATGAGATCGCGTTGCGCGAGGCTGTGCAGAGTGCCGGATAGAGATAATTCGCTCATGCCGCAAGCTCTATGCGTTGCACCGTCGGTGCCTTGATCGCGACGTCCTGGTGCGTCGTCAGCACGACGATGCCGCCTTGCTCCAGATGGGATTCGATCAGAGATTGCGTCAACTGCACGGCGTGCGCGTCGAGGGCCGTAAACGGCTCGTCGAGTATCCACAGCGGACGCGCTGCCGAGAGGCGCAGGCGGGCGAGCGCTACCCGCCTGCGCTGGCCCTGAGACAACGTCTTGCAAGGCAGGTGAGCATGATTTCCGAGCCCAAACCACGCCAAGGCTGCCGCCTCACTTGTCATATCAATAACGATCGACGCGAGCGACGCGGAGAACCGCAGATTTTCGGCGGCCGTCAATTCGTCCTTCACGCCGCCGGCATGGCCGAGGTAAGCGAGCTGGCCGCGATATTGCTCGCCCAGCGCATGAATTTCCTCGCCTCGCCAGAGTATGGTGCCGGCTGCCGGATCAAGCAGTCCGCACAACATTCGCAGCAGACTGGTTTTGCCGCTGCCGTTGGCGCCGCGTACTTCAAGCAGGGTGCTGGCGGCAAGTTCGCAGTTGAGACCGGTGAATAGACGGCGCTCGCCGCGCTCGCAGGCCAGGGAATTAAAGCTGAGCAAGCTTCACACCGCCTGAACGCGCGTCAAACTGCGCCTTCCATGACCTGGACCTCAACCAGCGTGCCGGCCGCGACATTGCCCTGGTCGGTCGCCAGGATGATGAAACAATTGGCTTCTGTCATTGAGCGCAGGATGCCGGAGCCCTGCTCGCCGGTGACGCGCACGCTCCAGGCGCCCGCGGCGTCCTGCATCAGAATGCCGCGCTGGAATTCAGTGCGGCCGGGTGCTTTTTTTAGATTGCTAGTGCACGGCACTTTGAAAGTCGGCAGCGGTGGCAGCGGGTCGCGGCCTGAGAGTTTCAGCAGCGCATCGCGGACGAATTGATAAAAAGTCACCATCACCGACACCGGGTTGCCCGGCAGGCCGAAGAAATGCGCGCCGCCGATGCGGCCGTAGGCGAGCGGACGCCCGGGCTTCATCGCGATTTTCCAGAACACGACTTCGCCCAGACGCTCGAGCAGTTCTTTCACGAAATCCGCTTCGCCGACCGACACACCGCCGCTGGTGATGACCACGTCGGCGCATTGGGCGGCTTCGTTGAATGCCTGCTCCAGCAGTTTCGGGTCGTCGCCGATGACGCCCATGTCGATGACTTCACAGCCCAGCCGGGTCAGCATGCCGTGTATGGTGTAACGATTGCTGTCGTAGATTTGTCCTGCGCCCAGCGTGCTGCCAATCGAGCGCAATTCGTCGCCAGTCGAGAAGAATGCGACGCGCAATTTTCGGTACACGGAAATTTCACCAATGCCGAGCGACGCAATGAGGCCGATTTCAGCCGGCCGCAGCAATTCGCCGCGTTTGAGCGCGACTTGCCCGGTTTTCAGGTCCTCGCCGGCGCGGCGCAGGTTCTGATTGAGGCGATGGCCGCCGCCGATAATTACGTTATCGCCCGCAGTTTTTACGTGCTCCTGCATGACTATGGTGTCGCAGCTTGCGGGCATGACGCCGCCCGTCATGATGCGCACGCACGTGCCGGCTTTGGGTTCGCCCTGGAACGGTACGCCCGCGAATGAACTCCCGGCCACCTTGAGCGTGACGTCGCCATCGGCCTTGAGGTCGGCGAAACGGACGGCATAACCGTCCATCGCGGAATTATCGTGCGACGGCACGTCGAGCGGAGACACGACGTCTTCGGCGAGCACGCGGCCCAGCCCTGCACGGATATGCACGCGTTCGACGACCGCCACGGGCGACAGAAAGCGCGCGATGAACTCGCGTGCCTTGGCGACCGGCATCGAGTTGGGATCGTAATCATCGGCGCAACTGGCGGCGCGGATGGAGTCAACAGAATTGTTCATGGGTGCTTTGCAGGTTTTCACTGGCGGTGGCAAATTCTACCGGAATCCGGCGCCACGCAGTGCAGCCGCAATATGGGTGCACGCATGGTTAGGGGTTATTATTCGTGAAAGTTGTCGTGTGTGACGCGGGATCAGGAGAAAAGTGGTGTTACGAACTCGTTTTTTCCATGCACCTACTTTCGCGTGCATCGGTCTGGCGTTGTGTTGCGCTGCAACCGCATGGGCGGCGGAAGACATACGCCTGGCTACTACGACAAGCACCGAGAATTCCGGCCTGCTGAAAGTGATACTGCCGATGTTCGAGGCGAAATACGGCGGCAAGGTGAGGGTGGTGTCGGTTGGCACGGGCGCCGCGTTGAAGCTGGGCGAGAACGGCGATGCCGATGTGGTGCTTGTGCACGCGCGCGAACTTGAAGATAAATTCATGGCAGCGGGTTTCGGTTCGCTACGCAAGGACGTGATGTACAACGACTTCATCATCGTCGGTCCCGTCAGCGATCCGGCCGGTGTGCGCGGGATGAAAGACGTTATCGCCGCGATGAAAAAAATAAATGCGAGCGGCGCCAAGTTCATTTCACGCGGCGACGAGTCGGGCACCCACCAGATGGAAAAGGACTACTGGAAAAGTGCGAGCGTCGACGCCAAAGGGGCTTGGTATGTGTCCGCCGGGCAGGGGATGGGACAGGTGTTGACGATGGCCGGGCAGCTTGGGGGTTATACTTTGACCGACCGCGCGACGTATGCCGCGTACAAGGACAAGACCGGGCTGGCTACGCTGGTCGAAGGAGATCAGAAAATGTTCAATCCCTATGGCGTGATTGTGGTTAATCCGCAAAAAAATCCCGGCATCAATACCCAGGGCGCAACCGCATTCGCAAACTGGCTTACCTCCACCGAAGGGCAAAAAGCGGTCGCCGATTTCAAGATTAATGGCGTGCAGATGTTCTACCCGACCGCAAAATAGATGGATTTTTTCGGCCCGACCTCTCATGCATTCGGGCTGCTGCTGAGCGGTGATGCAGACCTTTGGCGCATCATATTCACGTCGCTGGCGTGCTCGCTGGTCGCGTTGCTGCTGATTTCTCCACCGGCAATCACGCTCGGGTTTCTCATTGCGATAGTCGATTTTCCAGGCCGCCGCGCGGTGGTCGTGCTGGTGCAGGCGCTGTTGTCTTTCCCCACGGTAGTCATCGGCCTCGTGATTTATATGCTGCTGTCGCGTCAGGGGCCGCTGGGATTCCTCAAGTTATTGTTCACGCCGGAAGCGATCA
>CANJHY010000038.1:0-30968 GCA_947474275.1 Betaproteobacteria bacterium | reverse complement strand
TGAGGACGGTTTTGGTGCCCAGCAGCGCACCCGCCGCCGGTGCTTCGCTCCACGGCACGCCGACCAGCCACGCCAGCGGCGACAAAAGTATGCCGAGCATGCGCTGCAGTGTGATCGGCCTGCCATTGAACGCGGGCAGCGCTTCGAGCATGAAGTTGGCGAGCATCACCAGGGCGACCAATACGATCAGCAGCGCGATGATATTCAGCAGCAGATCGAGCCCGTCGAGCGTGCCCGTGGTGATCGCATCCATGCTGCTCGACGCCTGCTGCGCCGGGACCAGCCGTCCGGACGTTGCGACGCCGGCCGATGGCACCATCAATACCGAAACCACGATGGCGGCGGGCGCGCTGATGATGGACGCGATCAAGATGTGGCCGAGCGCATCGGGAATGACCGGCGCAAGAAAGCTCGCGTAAATCACCATCACGGTGCCGGAAATGCCGGCCATGCCGCACGTCATGACTATAAAGAGTTCGCCACGCGACATTTGCGCGAGATAGGGCCGGATGAAAAGCGGCGCCTCGACCATGCCGACGAATATGTTCGCCGCGGTCGACAGGCCTACCGCGCCGCCCACGCCCATGGTCGCTTCGAGCACGCGCGAAATCCCGCGCACTATCCACGGCAGGATGCGCCAGTAGAAGAGAAGCGACGATAACGCGCTGATCACCAGCACCAGCGGCAGCGCGCGAAAAGCCAGTATGAAAGTGGAACCGGCTCCGGTCTCGGCATACGGAAGCGCCGCGCCGCCGAGATAGCCGAACACGAATGTCGTGCCGGCCTGCGCTGCCTTTTCGAGCGCGAGCAGCGCATCGTTCAGCGCGAGAAAAAACTGTTTGAAGACGGTGAGCTTCAGTAACGCAGCCCCAAACACGATTTGCAGCGCAACGCCTGCAATCACGGTCCGCCACGCCACTACGCGGCGGTTTTCGCTGGCGAGCCAGGCCAGCCCCAGAATTGCAACAAACCCGAACGCGCTTTGGAGGACCGGCAACATATGTGTCCCCGCGCGCCGCCGTTAATTACGGCGCCAGATAGTGCCCTTGGGCCCGTCTTCGAGGACGATGCCCGCGGCCAGCAGTTCCTTGCGTATGCGGTCGGCTTCGGCGTAATTCTTCGCCTGCTTGGCCGTAGCACGAGCGACAATCTGCGCCTCGATGCGTGCCGGCGTCCAATCGTCATTGCCGGGCGCGCCCTGCAGGAATGCGGTCGGCGCACGCTGCAGCAGACCGAGCAGGCCGGCGAGCGACTTCAGCAGCACCGCGGCATCGCTCGAATTGCTGCGGTTCACTTCTGCCGCCAGTTCGAACAGGACGGCCACCGCTTCCGGCGTATTGAAGTCATCGTTCATGACGTCGCGAAAACGCGCGGCGACTTCGTTGTTCCAATCGATCGGAGCAGCGTCTGCATCGTGCGCCTTGAGCGCCGTGTAGAGCCGGGTCAATGCCTGCCGCGCGTCGTCGAGATGCTGGTCGGAATAATTGAGCGGGCTGCGATAGTGCGCGCGCAGGATAAAGAAACGCACGACTTCGGCATCGTACTTGGCGAGTATTTCGCGCACGGTGAAAAAATTGCCGAGCGACTTCGACATTTTCTCGTCGTCGATGCGCACGAAACCGTTGTGCAGCCAGTAGTTGACGAAGGTATGGCCGTGCGCGCCCTCGGATTGCGCGATCTCGTTCTCGTGGTGCGGGAACTGCAGGTCCTGGCCGCCGCCGTGGATGTCGAAATGCTTGCCAAGCAGCGCGCTCGACATCGCCGAGCACTCGATGTGCCAGCCCGGGCGCCCGTCGCCCCACGGGCTGGGCCATGCCGGCTCGCCCGGCTTGGCATGCTTCCACAGCACGAAATCGAGGGGATCGTGTTTGTTTTTCTGGATCTCGACGCGCTCGCCCGCGTTTAAATCATCGAGCGACTTGCCCGACAGCTTGCCGTAGCCCGGGAAATCGCGCACCGAGTAATTGACGTCTTTGTCGGGCGCCACGTAAGCCAGGCCCTTTTGCTCGAGCACGCGGATGATTTCCTGCATTTGCGGGATATATTCGGTCGCCCGCGGCTCGAAGTCGGGCTTGATGACGCCGAGCGCCGCGGCGTCGTCGTCCATCGCGGCGATAAAGCGCGCGGTTAGCGCCGCCATCGGCTCCTTGTTTTCGGCAGCGCGCTTGATGATCTTGTCGTCGATGTCCGTGATGTTGCGCACATGGGTCACCTTGAGGCCCGAGGCACGCAGCCAGCGCGTGATCACGTCGAACACCACCATCACCCGCGCATGGCCGAGGTGGCAATAGTCGTAAACCGTCATGCCGCAGACGTAAATGCGCGCCTCGCCGGGGACTATCGGCTTGAATTCCTGTTTTTCGCGGGCAAGCGTGTTGTAGAGTTTGAGCATGACGGGAACCGGGGTAACTGACGCGATTAACGGCTTCCTTTTGCCCGCCATCCTGGCCAGTAGCGGGAGGGGTTTTGCCATCCGGCGGCCGGCCCCGGGGGGCAGGCGCCCGGCTTATTTCCGGGAAGGGAAAAACACGTGTTTAAATTGGCCGGGGTTCTTGGTAAAATCTGTGAGATTAGCAGACTAACACCCTGAAATTTCAAAAAGTATAGCACAATGACTTTTATGCACGCGCTGAACTCGATTCCACGGATCGCCCTGCTCCTCGCCGGCCTCGTGTTCGCCGCATTCGCCGGCGCGCAAACCGACGATTATGCGGAAGCGGGCAAACTGTTCCGTTCCGGCCAGCAGGCGCAGGCGCTTGAGCGCGTCGATAATTTTCTCAAAACCAATCCGAAAGACGCGCGCGGCCGGTTTCTGAAAGGCTTGATCCTCACCGAGCAAAGCAAGCCTGCCGACGCGATCAGGATTTTTGCCGGCCTGACCGAAGATTACCCTGAGCTGCCCGAGCCGTACAACAACCTAGCGGTGCTCTATGCATCGCAAGGCCAGTACGACAAGGCGCGCGTCGCGCTCGAAATGTCGATCCGCACCCACCCGAGCTACGCGACCGCGCACGAAAACCTTGGCGACATTTACGCCAAGATGGCGTCGCAGGCCTACGACAAGGCGCTGCAGCTCGATAAAAGCAATACCGCGGCACAGACCAAGCTGGAGATGATCAAAGAGCTGTTCTCGAGCGGCACACGCGGCACCGGCAAGCCCGCCGCGGGTAAAACCCCTTCCACCGTCGTCGCGGCCGTCACCAGCAAGCCGGCGCCGGTCGCCCCGCCGCCGGCCACGGCGCCCGCGGTAACGCCAACGCCGTCTGTTGCGAACCCGGCCCCCGCGACCAAGCCTGCAGAGCCCGCGAAATCCACCGCGTCCCGCGACAGTGATGTCCTCAAGACAGTCAACAGCTGGGCCAAGGCGTGGTCGGACAACGACGTCAAGGGTTACCTCGGTTTCTATGCGGCAGACTTCCAGACCCCCGGCGGAGAACCGCGCGCCAACTGGGAAGCCGCGCGCAAGTCGCGCATTGCCAAGCCAAAGAAAATCGACGTGCGCGTCGAGTCGCCGAAAGTGAAATTCGCCGACAGTAATCGTGTGTCCGTCACGTTCCGCCAGAGTTACCGCTCGGCGAACCTCAAGGTCGCGAGCACCAAGACGCTGGTGCTGGTCAAAACCGGCGGCCACTGGCTGATCCAGCAGGAGCGCGTCGGCAGTTGATGTCCGCCATGACAGCGCGCAACGTCGGCACCTTCAGCCCCGTATGGCGACTGATCGTCGCCGCAGCGTGCACCGTCATCGCCCTCGATGCCGCGGCGATGGGCAGCCGCCAGGCCGTACAAAAAACTGCGGCGGCAAGCAGCGAAGCGGCACAGATCGAACCCGAAGCGATGCTGGTGAAAACGCTGCTCGAGATCCGCAATAACCGTCTCGAGGCGGCTCTCGCAGAAGTCGACAA
Organism: Betaproteobacteria bacterium; assembly: GCA_947474275.1. Lineage (GTDB taxonomy): Bacteria > Pseudomonadota > Gammaproteobacteria > Burkholderiales > SG8-41 > PALSA-1004. Next base: position 27,066 of record CANJHY010000038.1, on the reverse strand, counting down.
GGTCATCCGGAGCTACCCGAATTTCCGCCTTGCCCACCTGATCAAGGGTGACCTGCTGCTCGCGCGCTCGAGGCCCCTGCGCGAACTCGGCGAAGCGCCCAACGCGCCGCGCGACCGCATCGAAGACCTGCGCGACGAAGCACGCGTGCGGTTGGCGCGCGTCAATTTCGAGCGCCCTGCCGACCGCGTGCCGAAATACCTGCTACAGATGACCGCCGAGCAGAAGCACGTGCTGATCGTCGATACGCGCCAGTCGACGCTGTATGTGTTCGAAAATAACCAGGGCGTGCCGCGCTATCTCGCCGACTACTACGTCAGCAGCGGCAAGAACGGCTCAGACAAGACCAAGCAAGGTGACAAGAAAACGCCGCTCGGCGTTTATCACGTGACCGACAATCTGCCGCGCGAAAAACTGGGCGCGCTCTACGGCGTCGGCGCGTTCCCGATCAGCTATCCGAACGAAATGGACCGGCGCGAAGGCCGCAATGGCAACGGCATCTGGCTGCACGGCGTACCGCTCGACACTTACAGCCGCCCGCCGCGCGCGAGCGACGGCTGCGTCGTGCTCACCAACCAGGACCTCGAAACCCTCGGCAAGAACCTGCGCATCGGCGTTACGCCGGTCATCATTGCCGACGGCATCGACTGGATCAAACCCGCGGCCCTTGAAGATGTGCGCAAAGACCTGATGGCGAGCGTCGAAAAATGGCGCCGCGACTGGGAAAGCCTCGATACCAAGACCTATCTCAAGCATTACGCACCGGGGTTTTCGACCGGCACGCAGGACCTTGCCGCGTGGTCGCAGCAAAAACGCCAGGTCAACGCCGCCAAAACTTACGTCAAGCTGAAGCTCGACCGCGTCAGCGCTTTTCTTTATCCGGGCCGCGACGATCTCGCCGTGGTCAGCTTCGACCAGGATTATGCGAGCAGCAATCTTTCCAACCAGATGAAGAAACGCCAGTACTGGATTTTCGAAAAAGGCGCCTGGCGCATACTTTACGAAGGCGGGGCTTGAGCAGCAGGACTCGGTTTGCTGCAGACGCTGCTATCTATTTTTTCCTCTTTCCATTGACGAGTTTACCCACATGAAAATCAGCACGCTTGTTGCCGTAGCCGCGCTCGCATTCAGCAGTCTCGCCGTCGCAGCCAACCCTGAAGTCGAACTGAAGACCAACATGGGCACGATCACGCTTGAGCTTTACGCCGACAAAGCACCGAAGACGGTCGAAAACTTCCTCCAGTATGTAAAAGACGGGTTCTTCAAAGGCACGATCTTCCACCGCGTGATCAATGGCTTCATGATCCAGGGCGGCGGTTTCACCAATGATTTTGCGCAGAAGAAACCGCGCGCTCCGGTGCAGAACGAAGCCAATAACGGCCTGAAGAACGACATTGGCACAATCGCCATGGCGCGCACCTCGGACCCGCAATCGGCGACTGCGCAGTTTTTCATCAATCACAAAAATAACGACTTTCTGAACCACAGCTCCCCCACGCCGCAGGGCTGGGGCTACGCAGTGTTCGGCAAGGTCACCAAGGGCATGGACGTCGTCAACAAGATCGCCGCGCTTGAAACCGGCCCGATGGGCCCCTTCCAGTCCGATGTGCCGCGCAAACCCGTCGTGATCGAAGACGTGAAGATACTCGGCGCCGACAAGCCGGCCGCAAAATAAAGGAACCACCATGGTCAAACTGCACACCAATCACGGCGTCATCACCCTCGAACTCGATGCCGCCAAGGCGCCGGTGACGGTCGAGAATTTCCTTGACTACGTCAAAAGCGGCCATTTCAACAACACCGTATTCCATCGCGTGATCGACGGCTTCATGATCCAGGGCGGCGGGTTCGAGCCCGGCATGAAACAGAAGCCGACCGGCGAGCAGATCAAGAACGAAGCGGACAACGGGCTTAAGAACGACAAGTACACCGTCGCGATGGCGCGCACGGGCGACCCGCATTCGGCCACCGCGCAATTCTTTATCAACATCGCCGACAATGATTTCCTCAACCACACCGCGCCGAATGCGCAGGGCTGGGGCTATTGCGTATTCGGCAAAGTGACCGACGGCGCCGACATAGTAGACAAGATCAAGGGCGTCAAGACCGGCAACAAGGGCGGCCACCAGAACGTGCCGGTGGAAGACGTGATCATCGAAAAAGCGGAAGTGGCCTAGTAGCTTGTGATGAGTAATGGGCAATGGGTGATGAGCTAAACCGCGGCATTTGGCTCTTCCCATAACCCATAACCCATTACCCATCACCAAAAATGCACAGCATTTTTGTCTCTGACCTGCACCTCTGCCCCACCCGTCCTGCCATCAACCAGACGTTTTTCGCTTTCCTGCGCGGTCCCGCGGCGCAGGCTGAAGCGCTTTACATCCTCGGCGACCTGTTCGAATACTGGGCGGGCGACGACGATGACGACCCGTTCAACTCGTCTGTGCTGGCGGCATTGCGCGCGCTCAGCGACGGCGGAGTTCCGCTGTATGTCATGCACGGCAACCGCGATTTCCTGATCGGCGAGCGCTTTGGCTCTGCCTGTCATGCCAAGCTGCTGCCCGACCCAACGCTGGTGGATCTCAACGGCACGCACACGCTGCTGATGCACGGCGACACTCTGTGCACGGAAGACACCGGCTACCAGGAATTCCGCACCAAGGTGCGCAACCCGTCCTATCAAAAACAGTTTCTTGCGCAGCCGCTGCCCGCGCGCAAGCAGATCATCGCCGGCCTGCGCACGGAAAATGCGGAGAAAAAGCTGCTCAAGTCCGAGGCCATCATGGATGTGACGCCGGCGACCGTCGACGCTGTTTTGCGCGAACACGGCTATCCGCGCCTGATTCACGGCCACACCCACCGCCCGGCCCTGCACCGGCATCTTGTCGACGGACATGCGTGCGAGCGCTGGGTGCTCGCCGACTGGTATACGCAAGGCAGTTACCTGCGCTGCGACGCTGCAGGATGTCAGTCGATCATCCTGCCCGCAGCGCAATCAACGTGACGCGGCTGCGCCTGGCCCTGAATCAGCCAAGCGCCTGCCTGAAGTCTCCGATCAGGTCGTCCAGATCTTCGATGCCTATCGACAGACGGATCAGCGCGTCAGCGATGCCCATTTCGGCGCGGCGCTGCGGCCCCATCTCCCAGTAGATCGTGTGTGCGATCGGGATCGCCAGCGTGCGGTTGTCGCCCAGATGGCTGGATGAAATCACGAGCTGCAGGCGGTTCAGAAAATCAAAGCAGTCGATGCCATCCGCCAGCTCCACGCTCATCAGCGCACCGTAGGTCTTGAAAAATTCTTTCGACAGCCCGTGCTGCGGGTGGTCGTCGAGACCTGGGTAATACACTTTGGTCACCTTGGGATGAACGGCGAGAAAGCGCGCGAGTTGCAACGCGTTGTCCGAGGATTTCTCCATCCGCAGCGCCAGCGTTTCAGCGCCCGCCGCAATGCGGTGAGCGGGTTCGGCCGCCAGCGTGCTGCCGATGTCCCGCAATCCCTTCTTGCGGATCTGCAATATGCCCCAGAGCGCGGTCTGCGTATTCTTGTAATTGTCGTAAATATTCGGAAAGCGCGTCCAGTCGTAAAGCCCGGTATCGGTTACCGCACCGCCCAGCGCGTTGCCGTGGCCGCCGATGTACTTGGTCAGCGAATTGATGATAAGGCCCGCCTTATGCCGCTTCGGCAGGTACAGATAAGGCGACGTCATCGTGTTGTCCACCACGTAAAGCAGGCCGTGGCCGGCACACAATTCGCCGATGCGCGCGAGATCCGCGACCTGGGTGCGCGGATTGGCGATGGTTTCCACGAATACCAGCCGGGTATTGGGCCGGATCGCCTTGGCGACGTTATTGACGTCGGTTGCATCGACATAGCTTATTTCAATACCCAGAGTGTCCAGGGTACCGAACAGGCTATTGGTATTGCCGAATAAAAACGAACTCGAAATGACGTGATCGCCAGCGCGCAGCAACGCGACAAACGTAGCGGCAATGGCGGCCATGCCGGTGCTGAAACAGGCGGTGGCAATGCCCTCTTCCATCTTGCTGATCTTCGCTTCCAGCGCGGCGGTGGTCGGGTTGCCCTGGCGGCCATAGACGTAGCCTGACTGCTCGCCCTTGAATACCTTTGCGAGCTCCCGCGAGTCGGCATAACCGTAAGCCACCGCGGTGTGCATCGGCTTGTGCACGGCAAAATGCTCGATCGGCGAATCGAGGTCCGCGTGCAGTATCGTCGTCGTAAAACCGTTCTTCATGATAATTTCCCAATAAAAAACCCGATCAGCTAGCGCGGACCGGGTTCTGGCTCGCTTTAGCCGTATTTATTTTTCGTCCGGTAGTGACACTTTATTACTACCGGCGGCGCCCGCAAGCTGATCTCAAATCGGCGCAGATTGCAAGTTACCCGCTGGCGGATAACTTGTCAAATTCAACTGCAGTCGTTAATCGACGACCTCCAGGTTGAGATCAAGCTGCGACGCCGCGAACTCGGCCTGCTTGCCGCCCTCGCGGCGCTGCGCTTCCACGCCGTCGAGATACGCCTGCGTCACGTCACCGGTAACGTATTTGCCGCTGAAACACGAATCTTCGAAATGCGTCACCTTCGGATTGACCGAGCGCACGTCTTCGATCAGCGCCGACAGGTCCTGGTAGATTAATTGGTCGGCGCCGATTTCGCGCGCGATTTCCTCGTCGCTGCGATCGGTCGCAATCAGCTCGTCGCGCGTCGGCATGTCGATGCCGTAGACGTTGGCGAAACGCACCGGCGGCGCCGCGGAAGCGAAGAACACCTTGCGCGCGCCCGCTTCACGCGCCATCTGCACGATCTCGCGGCTGGTGGTGCCGCGCACGATGGAATCGTCGACCAGCAGCACGTTCTTGCCTTTGAATTCCATGCCGATCGCGTTCAGCTTCTGGCGCACCGACTTCTTGCGTATCCCCTGCCCGGGCATGATGAAAGTGCGGCCGATGTAACGGTTCTTGATGAAGCCTTCGCGGTACGGCAGGTTGAGCCGGTTGGCGAGCTGCATCGCGGCGGGACGGCTGGAATCCGGTATCGGGATCACCACGTCGATATCGAGGTTGGAAAAGTTGCGCTTGATTTTGTCGCCCAGGCTTTCGCCCATGCGCAAACGCGTCTCGTAAACCGAGATGCCGTCCATGACCGAATCCGGCCGCGCCAGGTACACGTACTCGAACAGGCAGGGATTGAGCGTCGGGTTCAACGCGCATTGCTGCGCGTAAAAATGACCGTCTTCATCGATGAAGATGGCTTCGCCGGGCGCAATGTCGCGCACCAGTTCGTAACCCAGTGCATCGAGCGCCACCGACTCGGACGACACCAGGTACTCGGTGCCATGCTCGGTCTCCATTTTGCCGTAGACCAGCGGGCGAATGCCGTAAGGATCTCGGAATGCCAGCAGGCCATAGCCCGCGATCATTGCGACCACCGCATACGCGCCACGTACGCGCCGATGCACACCCGACACCGCGGCGAAAATCGTCGCCGGGTCGAGCTTGTAATTGGTAGTACCCTCCTGCAGTTCGTGGGCGAGAACATTCAGAAGTACTTCGGAATCCGAATTGGTATTGACGTGCCGCAGGTCCTGACGGAACAGATCGCTTTTCAGCTGATCGGTGTTGGTGAGGTTGCCGTTGTGTCCGAGCACGATGCCGAACGGCGAATTGACGTAAAACGGCTGCGATTCGGCGGCCGACCAGGCTGAACCGGCAGTCGGGTAACGCGTGTGCCCGATGCCGCAGGCGCCGAGCAGGCCGCGCATGTTGCGCGTGCGGAACACGTCGCGCACCATGCCGCCGCCCTTGTGCATATGGAAGGTGGCGCCCTCCGCAGTCACGATACCGGCAGCATCCTGGCCGCGGTGCTGCAGCACCAGCAGCCCGTCGTAAAGGACCTGGTTGACCGCGTTTTTCGCTACTACGCCAAGTATTCCGCACATAACAATCCTTACCCGTAGTTGATGTGCTTCGCCATATCGTCAGGCAGCCAGACTTTAACCCAACTGGCCAAATTTACCAGCGGTCCGCTGAACATCGCCCGCTGCCACGCCGGATCCCGCGGCAGCGCGGTCAGCCCGGCCAGCAAGACCGCAATCACCACTATCGCCAATCCGCGCACCAGCCCGAAAACCGCGCCCAGCGCGCGGTCCGCGAAACCAAGCCCGACAGCCTTGATCAATCCGGACAACGCCATCGCCAGCAGCGTCATCGCTATCAAAACCGCAAAAAACACGCCCAAAAACCCGGCCAGCAGGCGCAACGACGGGTTCTCCAGCGCCGCGGGCAGCAGTGATGCGACATTCGCCGCAAAGCTCTGCGCCACCACGAACGCCACCACCCACGATGCGAGCGCCAGCAGCTCGCGCACCAGGCCGTGAATGACGCTCATCAGGATCGATATGCCAACGATTGCGATTACCGTGTAATCGAACCAGGTCATTTCGGAATAACGTTGCCGGCCAGCCCCATGCCCTTCAACTTGTCGCGCGCTTTTTCGGCATCGCCGCGCGACGCAAACGGGCCCGCGCGCACGCGCGTCACATTGCCCTTGGCGGTCGGCACCACCTCGGTGTAGGTCTTGACGCCGGCAGCCGCGATCTGGTCGCGCATCTGCTTCGCCTTGTCCGGATCGTTGAGCGCCACCACCTGCACGACGAAACCCGCAACACCTTTGGCGGCAGGTTTTATTTTTTCCACGGGCTCCGCTTTTTGCGCGACCTTCGGCTGCTCGGCAACGGCCGGTTTGGCGGGTGCCACCGCTTTCTCGGGCGCGGATTCCTTGGGCGGGGCGGCTTCGGTATCGTTCGCGGGCGGCACTACGGGTTTCGCATCCGGCGCAACTGCCGCGACCTTCGGCGGCTCGGACTTCGCAGGCGCGGCGACCTTGGGCGCTTCTGATTTGACAGGGGGCGGCGGGGCGGCGGGTTCCGCTGTTGCCGGCGCTTCTGGCTTCGGAGCATCCGGTGCGGGTTTCGCGGCCGGGACTACCGGCACGATCTTGGAGGTAAACGCGCTTGAATCAGGCGAGGGGATCTTGATGCTGACGTCCTGGCTGACCGGTTTGGGCTCATGATCTAGCACCATCGGCAGGAACACGGCGATGATGGTTACCAAGGCTATCGCGCCGACCAGGCGGCGGCGCGCGCGTTTTCTGAGTTGCAGTTCTTCTTCGCTAATCGATTTCGCCATGTCGGTCCGGAGTTTTTACCTGCGCTGCCGCTCCCGCATCACCGCGGCAACGGTAAGAAACGATCCGAAAACGATTATTTTATCATTATCGGCCGCCAAATTACAGGCAGCATGCCAGGCTGCGGCAACATTTGAATATTGCGCCACCGGTGCGCTCGCACCCGCGTGCGCCAACACTGCAGCGAGCTGCGCCGCGCTGGCGCCGCGCGTGCCTTCGGCGTCTGCCACCAGCCAATCGGTGATGTACGGACGGGTCGCAGCCACGACGCCGGCGATGTCCTTGTCTTTGAACATCGCGCATACCGCCAGCGTCCTGCCGCCGGTCGGCATACTCGCCAGATTGGCCGTCAGAGCGCGCGCCGCATGTGGATTGTGCGCGACGTCGAGAATGACCTGCGGCCGCCCGGGCAGCACCTGGAAGCGCCCCGCCACTTCCGCCTGCAACAATCCGCCGCGGACGTCCTGCGCGGTAACAGGCAGGCTCCCGCGCAGGCAATCGAGCGCCGTCAGGCAGGCGGCGGCATTACCGAGCTGGAAAGCCCCGCGCAGCGCCGGATACGGCAGGCCGTGGCGCTTGCCGCCCGGCCCCCAGTAACGCCACTGCTGCGGCTCGGCTACGTAACCAAAATCACAGTCGATCACCATTAAATCGGCGCCGGTTTCGCGCGCATGCGCGACCAGCGTTGTCGGCGGCTCCGCATCGGCGCAGACCGCCGGCCGGCCGGCGCGGAAGATGCCCGCTTTTTCCAGGCCGATCGCCTCGCGCGTATCCCCCAGGTATTCCTGGTGGTCGAGATCCACGCTAGCAACCAGCGCGCAGTCCGCATCGAATACATTGACGGCGTCGAGCCGGCCGCCCAAACCGACTTCGAGTATGGCGGCATCAACCCCCGCTTCGCCAAACGCCATGACCGCCGCCAGCGTGCCGAACTCGAAATACGTCAGCGAAGTGTCGCCACGCGCCACCTCAATGCGTTCAAATGCGCGGCACAAAATCTCGTCTTCAATTTCACGGCCGCCGATACGCACGCGTTCGTTGTAGCGCAACAGATGCGGCGACGTATAGCAGCCAACATGGTAACCGGCGTGCAGGAGCATCGCTTCGAGCATCGCGCAACACGAGCCCTTGCCGTTGGTGCCGCCGACGGTAATAACGGTAAATTTGGCAGTGAGCCCCAGGGCCTGCGCAACGCGCGACACGCGATCGAGGCCCATTGCAATCGCCTGCGGATGCAGTTGCTCGAGGTAAGCTAGCCACTGCGCAAGCGTACGCGGCGGAATTTTATCCACGGAAAAGGGACCCTCGTAGAAGCGGTCAGGCTGCCGCTGGCAGCTTTTGCAGCAGCGTGATGACGCTCGCCAGCTTGTCGCGCATTTCGCGCCGGTCGACGATCAGATCGATGGCCCCGTGCTCGAGCAGGAACTCCGAGCGCTGAAAGCCTTCCGGCAGCGTTTCGCGCACGGTCTGCTCGATCACGCGCGGACCGGCAAAACCGATCAGCGCCTTGGGTTCCGCGAACACCAAGTCGCCGATCAGCGCAAAGCTCGCCGACACGCCGCCCATGGTCGGATCGGTCAGCACCGAGATGAACGGCAGTTTTTCGGCGCTAAGTTGGGTGAGCGCGGCGCAGGTCTTCGACATCTGCATCAGCGACAGCAGGCCTTCCTGCATGCGCGCGCCGCCGCTCGCCGTAAAACACACTAACGGCAGTTTCTGCTCGAGGCACACCTGTACGCCGCGCACGAAACGCTCGCCGACCACCGAACCCATGGAACCGCCGAGGAATCTGAATTCGAACACTGCGGCAACCAGCGGTATGGTCTTGATGCTGCCCTGCATGACGATCAGCGCGTCGTCTTCCTCGGTCTCCTTGCGCGCTTCGTCCAGACGCTCGGTATAGCGCCGGCTGTCCTTGAACTTGAGCGTATCGACCGGCAGCACTTCGTAGCCGATCTCGTAGCGGCCTTCCGGATCGAGCAGGGAATCCAGGCGCTCGCGCGCCGACAGCCGGTTATGGTGATTGCATTTCGGACATACGTAGAGGTTTTTTTCGAGGTCGGTGCGGTAGAGCACCGCCTCGCAGGCGTCGCACTTGCTCCACAGCCCTTCGGGGACGTTTTTTTTTGGACTGCCGCCGTCGCGGTTGATCTTGGGCGGCAGCAGCTTTTTCAACCAACTCATGGCATTCGTCCCATCGCGAAGCCCTGGCTATTCATCGAAGCTTCCTCTGAAGTGGGGGATATACAAGGGGGCGCGCCGGAACGCGAAGCAGGGACCCGTTTGCGGGATGCGACGGTGAAGGCGCGCATTAGCACGCGGATCTCCGCTGCGTTACATCCCGCTTCGGGGTCACATCCATCGGCAAGCCGACGGAACCTGTTCCGCCCTCCGCGGGATAACCCTCTTGTTCCAAAACCGGTTTAGCGGTCGATTGCACTGCGGATATCCTTAACCAGAATCGAGATGTTGTCCAGCGCCTTGTCGCGCGGGCTGGCTTCGATTTCCTGCACCAGCCGGCTGCCGATGACCACCGCGTCCGCGATTTTCCCCACCGCCCGCGCTGTTTCCGCATCGCGTATGCCGAAGCCGACGCCGATCGGCAGCTTGATGTGGGCGCGAATCTCGGGCATTTTCTTGGCGACCTCGCCGACATCGAGGTTGGCTGCCCCGGTCACGCCGCGCAGCGAAACGTAGTAGATATAGCCACTAGCGTAGCGCGCGACTTCCTTGATGCGCGACTCGGTCGAAGTCGGCGACAGCAGGAATATGGTGTCGATCTTGCGCGCCGACAGCAATGCTGCGAGCTGTGCCGCTTCCTGCGGCGGGTAATCGACCACCAACACGCCATCGACCCCTGCGGCAAGCGCCGCATCGGCGAATTTTTCGCAGCCCATCGCTTCGATCGGGTTGGCATAACCCATGAGCACGACGGGCGTTGCGGTATTGGTCAGACGGAATGCGGCGGTGAACTCGAGCACATTCTTCAGCGATGTGCCGTGCTTCAATGCGCGTTCGCTCGCGCGCTGTATGATCGGGCCATCGGCCATCGGGTCCGAAAAAGGCACACCCAGTTCGATCACATCGGCGCCGGCCGCGGCCAGCGCATGCATCAGCGGTACCGTCATCGCCGGGTCGGGATCGCCGGCGGTGACAAAGGGAATCAGTGCCTTGCGATTTTGCTTTGCGAGCGCGGCGAAGGTGGGGGCGATTCTCGACATTGTGACTAGAATTTCAGGCCGGACTTCTCGGCCACCGTATGCATGTCCTTGTCGCCGCGGCCCGACAAATTGACCAGCAGGATCTGTTCTTTCTTCATGCGCGGCGCCATTTTCGCCGCGTAAGCGAGGGCGTGGCTCGATTCGAGCGCCGGGATGATGCCCTCCAGCAGGCACAGGTCGTGAAACGCTTTTAGCGCTTCATCATCGGTCACCGACACGTATTCCGCGCGGCCGCTGTCTTTCAGCCAGGCATGCTCAGGTCCGACACCCGGATAATCGAGGCCGGCGGATATCGAATGCGTTTCTATGATCTGGCCGTTGTCGTCCTGCAGCAGGTAGGTGCGGTTGCCGTGCAGCACGCCCGGTTTGCCCGCGCTCAAAGTTGCCGCATGCTTGCCGGTCTCAAGTCCGTGGCCTGCCGCCTCAACGCCTACTATGCGCACTTTTTCTTCCCCGATATACGGGTAAAACAATCCCATCGCGTTCGAGCCGCCGCCCACGCATGCGAGCACCGCATCCGGCTGGCGCCCCGCCATTTCCAGCATCTGCCACTTGGCCTCGATGCCGATCACCGATTGGAAGTCGCGCACCATCATCGGATACGGGTGCGGACCGGCGACGGTGCCTATGATGTAGAAGGTGTCGGTCACGTTCGTGACCCAGTCGCGCATCGCTTCATTGAGCGCATCTTTCAGTGTCTTGGAGCCAGACTCGACCGGCACCACCGTCGCCCCCAGCAGTTTCATGCGATAGACGTTCTGCGCCTGGCGATGGATGTCTTCGGAGCCCATGTAGACGACGCACTTCATGCCGTAGCGTGCGGCGACGGTCGCCGTGGCCACCCCATGCTGGCCCGCGCCGGTCTCGGCGATCACGCGCGGCTTGCCCATGCGCTTGGCGAGCAGCGCCTGGCCGACCGTATTGTTGATCTTGTGCGCACCGGTGTGATTGAGGTCTTCACGCTTGAGATATACCTGCGCGCCGCCGAAATGCTCGGACCAGCGTTTCGCGTGATAGACGGGGCTCGGCCGGCCGACGTAATGTTTGAGTTCGTATTCGAACTCGGCGCGGAACACCGGATCATTGCGGTAGTGCTCGTACTCGGCCTTCAGCTGATCCAGCGCCTCGATCAGCGTCTCGGCCACGAATACGCCGCCGTACTGGCCGAAATGTCCCTTATCGTCGGGCAAGTCATACATCTGCACTGCGCACCTCTTTCATGAATGCCGCGACTTTTTGCGGGTCTTTGATACCGGGACTTGCTTCGACACCCGAACTGACGTCAACCGCCCATGGCGCGACACGGCCTATCGCTGCTGCCACGTTGGCGGGATTCAGCCCGCCGGACAATATCACCTGCAGCGGCAGGCCGCGCGGAATGAGATTCCAGTCAAACGTCGTGCCGGTGCCACCATGCGTGCCATCGACGAAAGCGTCGAGCAGCAGGCCGCGCGCAGCACCGTAAATCTGCGCGTATTGTAACAAATCGAGCCCTGCCTTGACGCGTACCGCCTTGATATAAGGGACGCCAAACTGCGCGCAAAAGTCCGCTGGTTCCTCGCCGTGAAACTGCAACAGATTGAGCGGCACTTCCTTCAATACGTTTTCGACTTCGCGCACCGCCGGATTGACGAACAGCCCGACTGTCGTGACGAATGGCGGCACTGCTTTGAAGATTTCCGCGGCGCGCTCGTTGGCGATGTTGCGCGGACTTTTGGCATAAAAAACAAAACCGAGCGCGTGCGCGCCCAGCCGCGCCGCTTCCTGCGCATCAGCGCGCCGCGTAATGCCGCAAATTTTGACTGCTGTCGCCATAGATTCGATCAGATCTCTTCAAACCACGCCCGGCGCGCGAGCGCGGGCAAACCCCATTTCGCATCATAGCTCACGTGCGCAAGATAGAGCCCCGCCGCCTCCAGCGTCGGCGCCGCCAACGCGCGTTCGCCGCTTGCCAGCACATCCGCCAGCCACGCCGGCTCATGCTTGCCGTTGCCCACGTAGACGAGGCTGCCGACGATATTGCGCACCATGTGATGCAAAAACGCATTGGCTGCAAGGTCGAACACGATGTAGTCGCCGCTACGGCGTATGGCCAGGCGCCGCAAATTGCGTACCGGCGATTTCGCCTGGCACTCGGCGGAGCGAAACGCGCTGAAATCGTGCTCGCCCAGCAGGTGCGTGGCCGCAGCGCTCATACGCGCAATATCGAGCGGTGCATGACACCAGGCGACCCGCCCCTGATTCAGCGCCGGCCGCACTGCATGGTTGAACAGCACGTAACGGTAGCTGCGCTCCCGCGCGGAATAACGCGCGCTGAAGTCCGCCGCCACCGGCTGCATCCACGTCACCGCCGCGCCGGACGGCATCGATGTATTGGTGCCGCGCACCCACGCCGAGGCGGGACGTTCGACGTTACAGTCGAAATGCACCACCTGCGCCAGCGCATGCACGCCGGCATCCGTGCGCCCCGCGCAGATGGTCGCGATTTTTTCGCCTGCAATCGCGGCCAGCGCGCGCTCGAGCGCGTCCTGCACGGCGCATCCCGACCGCTGCGTCTGCCAGCCGCAAAACGTGGCGCCGTTGTACTCGATGCCGAGCGCGATTCTCATCGCAGGATTTCAATCTCCAAAATAAAACTGGCCGCACCGTAGCGCGGCCAGTCCATGATTTCGAGCAGTTGAACCGGCGCAACGTTTCGCCAGCCCTCTGCCGCCTTGCGTCAACCGAGAGAGTTGAGCAGTTGCTTCGCTTCCGTTTGCTGCGCCGCGTCGCCCTCTTTGATGACTTCCTGCAGGATTTCGCGCGCACCGTCCTTGTCGCCCATTTCCTGGTAAGCCTTGGCCAGATCGAATTTGGTTTGCACATCGTACCAATGATCGTCCTTGGCGCCAGCCCCGGCCGCGGCGTCCGCTTTGGGCGCGTCGTCGAGGTTGAGGCTGATATCGTCAAGCTTGATATCTGGAATGTCGAGCGGGGGAATGGTCGGAGCGCTGCCCGGCGCCATCGTTACGTCGCCGCTGAGGTCGAGTTTGAAATCGAGGTCGAGCGGCACCACCGAACTGGTGCCGACCGGTGCGGCAGGCGCCGCGCCGGCGATGTCGAAATCCATCGTCAGGCCGGCGGCATTGTCCTGATTTTCCGGGCTGATAACTACCGTGCTGTCGTGCTTGAAGTCAGCGGGTTCGGCCGACTTGGCGGGTGCGTCCGCCGCAGCCGTCGCATCAAAATTGAAATCGATCACGCTTGCCATCGGCACCGCGGAGTCGCCGGTGACATTGGTCTTGGTCATGTCGTTTTCGCCGCCCGGACCAACCGTAATGTCAGTCATGGTTGCAGGAGCCGCGCCGGCAGGAACGTTCAGCGTGAAGTCGGGCGATGCCGCTTCAGTAAACGCTTGGGCGGAAACCGAATCCTGGGTGATATCGTGCATTTCCGGGTCGGGCGGCAGCCCCGAGGCGCCCGCCGCCAATTCGCCGGGGCGCATCATCATGGTCTTCTCGCCGCTGTCCAGCTCCACGTCGGTCTTGGTCGGTCCGCCCGCGCCCGGCGCCAACTCGAGATCGAAGTCGAGGTCGGTACCTGGGATCCCGCCGCCAACCGCCGGTGCCGCAGCCGCTGGCGCCGACTTGCCGGCTTCGTAGAGCGCATTTTCAGGATCGAACGCATAGCCCATGCCGGCTGCTTTGAGCCAGTTGTCACCAACGCCCGCCGTTTGCGTGTGCAGCTTGCTGGCGATTTTCTCGAATTCGCCCTTGTCCTTGCGCGCGGCGTAAATCTGCAGCAACTTGAGGTGCGCTTCTTCGTGCTGCGGATTTTTCTCGAGCGCTTCTTTCAGCACTTCTTCGGCCTGCGCATCGCGGCCGAAGTTGAGGTAGAGGTCGGCTTCCGCCAGTGGATCGACGTCATCGCTGCCTGCGACCGCGGGACCCATCACCGGCGAAGCCGTCATCGCAGCAGCAGGCGCTGCGTCAGGTTTGGCAATCGTCGGCGCGGTTTTCGCGGCTTTACCGCCGCCATCGCCATCCTGCGCACGCCGGCGGCGCGCGAACCAGAAGGCACCGCCGCCAAGCACCGCAAGTCCGCCGAGACCGCCGGCCAGATAAATGGGATCGGTGGCTGCGCTGATGATCTGATCGACCAAGCCCGGTTCTGCCACGACAGGCGGCGGTGCCGGCTTGGGTTTCGGTTTTGGTGCCGGCTCAGCTTTCGGCGTATCGGCCTTGGGCGTATCTCCTTTGGACGCTTCGCCTTTGGCCAAATCGGCTTTCGGCGCATCGCCTTTAATTGCTTCGCCTTTTGGCGGCTCCACTACCGGCGGCACAGCTTTCTGGTCCGCTTTTTGATCAGCTTTGGGCGGTTCAACAGGGGCTTTGCCGGCGTCTTTTGGCGGCGCCATCTTCGCTGCCTCTGCCTTCGGCGGTTCCGCTTTGGCGGGGGCGGGCGGCGGCGCTTTAGTTGCTTCGCCTTTCGCCTCAGCCTTCGCGGGCGGCGGAGTTACGACCGGTTTTGCGCCCGGCACCGTGCCTTTGAGTTCAAGCAGGCGCTGCATGGCCTTGATATTCTTTTCAAGCTGCGCGACGCGTTCGTTGGCTTCGGCCAGCGATTTCTCGCGCGCCGTTGCCTCCTCTTCCATCATGCGCAGGCGCTCATTGACCGAAGCCGGTTTGCCGCTGCCAGCCTTGCCTGGCGCGGCTGCTTCTCCCTTGGTCAGTTTCAGCACTTCTTTGGGCGCTTCTTTGCCCACCGCTTTGTCCTCGGCGGCTGTAATCTTGCCGCTCGCCGCCGACTTGGTCGATTCCTGCGCCGGCGTGGTGCCTGCGGCGTCCGCCAGCTTGGCGCGATAAGCATTCCAATTCGAGGCCTGCACGCGAACTTCTTTGGTCGCCGCTGCCGACACCGTTTCTACAATGCTCTCTTTTTCCGGCACGCGCAGGATCTTGCCGGTCTTCAAACGGTTCATGTTGCCGGCGAATGCATCCGTATTATTGCGATAGAGCGTGACCAGCATCTGATCGAGAGTCACGCCTTCGGGCTTTACTCTGGCGGCGATCTTGGCGAGCGTATCACCGCGTTTGACCGCGTATTCAGAGGCGGCGGCCTTCGCGGGCGCTGGTGAAGGCACCGCTTTGGCGGCCGGCGCTTTCGGCGCAGGCGCGGCGGCAACGGCTTCAGGCTGCGGCGTCGGCGCAATCGCCTTGGTCTCAGGCGTCGCAGACGGCGCGTCTGGTGTCGCAGCCACCACCGGCGGCCGCAAGGGGGCAGGCGCAGTTGGCGAATATCCCGGCGGATCGATCAGCGCCGTGTATTCGCGCAGCAGGCGTCCTTGGGCCCAACTCAACTCGATCAGCACGCCCAGGAAAGGCTCGTTGATTGCGCGGCTCGAAGTCATTTTGATATAAGGCTTGCCGTCGGCGCGCCGCTCTATGCTCAGGCGCACGCCGATCAGGGCCGGGCTGTACTGCATGTTGGCTTGCTGAAATGCTTCGGGCGAAGCAAGGCGTGCCGTCAGTGTGGCTAATTCGTCCTTTTGCACGGACACCAGATCGATTTCCGCCGACAGCGGCTGACCTAATGACGACAAAACGGTGAATTTTCCCAAGCCGGCTGCATGGGCAACCCAAGGGTACAGCAGGAAAACACCTGCCCATAACCATGTTTTATATGGGATTTTGCGCACGGCCCAACCTTTTGTTATTTTCTGCTACAAGTAACTTAACATCAAATAGTTAGGGTTGCAAGCTAACCTTGCCTCTAACCTTATGAATCTATTGGCTAGCCGACAATCATTATTTTACCAGTGACCACCCATTCAACCCTGTGGATAAATGCCTGGAATCCGGCGTTTTGGTCGCTTTTTTTAATGCCTGCCGCCAAGTGTGCGGGCACTGACTAGCGCTCCAGCAATATGCGCAACATGCGGCGCAAAGGTTCGGCGGCGCCCCACAGCAACTGGTCTCCAACGGTGAATGCGGACAGATAGTCGCCGCCCATCGCCAGTTTGCGCAAACGCCCGACCGGAATATGCATTTGCCCGGTGACCGCGGCAGGCGTCAATTCGCGCTCGGACCGCTCGCGCTGATTGGGCACGACGCGCACCCATTCATTGGCCGACGCCAGGATGCCGGTGATCTCGTCGAGCGGGACGTCCCGCTTCAATTTGATGGTCAGCGCTTGGCTGTGGCAGCGCATCGCACCGACGCGCACGCACAGGCTTTCGACCGGCGTTACCGGCGTGCCGAAGGCGTCGCCGCGCCCGAGTATCTTGTTGGTCTCGGCGCCGCCTTTCCATTCTTCGAGCGACATGCCGTTGCCCAGGTCCTGGTCTATCCACGGAATCAGGTTGCCGGCGAGCGGGACGCCGCGGAAATTTTCCATCGGCAGTGCGCCGCCCGTCTGGCTGGCGTGCACCTTGCGGTCTATTTCCAGAATGGCCGAAGCCGGGTCGGCCAGCAGGTCTTTGACCTCGGCGTGGACCAGACCGAACTGGGTCAGCAGTTCGCGCATGTGCTGCGCACCGCCGCCCGACGCAGCCTGGTATGTCATGCACGTCATCCACTCGACGAGATCGTGCTGGAACAGGCCGTGCAGGCCCATCAGCATGCAGCTCACGGTGCAATTGCCGCCGATGTAATTGCGGATGCCCTTGGTCAGCGCGTTCTTGATGACAGGCATGTTGACGGGGTCGAGAATAATGACCGCATCGTCTTTCATGCGCAGCGTCTTGGCCGCGTCTATCCAATAGCCTTGCCAGCCCGCCGCGCGCAATTGCGGATACATCGCCGTGGTGTATTCGCCGCCCTGGCAGGTGATGATGACATCCATGGCTTTCAACGCATCGACGGAACTCGCTTCCTTGAGCGGTTCGATGTCCCGGCCGATGGCGGGACCTTTGCCGCCGATCTGCGAAGTCGTGAAAAAAACCGGTTCGATGAGGTCGAAGTCACGCTCGGCCTGCATGCGCTGCATCAGCACCGAACCGACCATCCCCCGCCATCCGACAAAACCTGTACGCATCATGATTGCATTACTTAAATAAATCCTAACGTTGCATGCATCGCCGGGGTTGACGTATCACTGCATCGCGGCGACCACCGCGTCACCCATCTCTATGGTCCCGACGCGCCGCATTTCGGTCTCGTAGATGTCGGCGGTGCGATAACCCTGGCCAAGGACTTTCTTGACCGCCGCCTCGATGCGCTTGGCGGCTTCTTCTTCATTGAACGTGTAGCGCAACATCATCGCAGCCGACAATATCGTCGCCAGCGGATTCGCCAGGTTTTTACCGGCGATATCAGGCGCGGAACCATGCGCCGGCTCGTACAAACCCTTGTTGTTCGCATCGAGCGAAGCCGACGGCAGCATGCCGATCGAGCCGGTCAGCATCGACGCTTCGTCCGACAGGATATCGCCGAACATGTTGCCGGTGACGATGACGTCGAACTGCTTGGGATTGCGCACGAGCTGCATCGCCGCGTTGTCGACGTACATGTGCGACAACTCGACCTGCGGATATTTTTTGGCGACGTCCTTGACGATTTCGCGCCAGAACCGGCTCGTTTCTAGAACGTTTTCCTTGTCGACCGAAGTCAGTTTCTTGCCGCGCTTCATCGCCGCCTGGAAACCCACGTCCGCGATGCGCCGTATCTCGGATTCGGAATACAGCATGGTGTCGTAACCTTCGCGTTCGCCGCGCGCATTGGTGCGCCGCCCACGCGGCTCGCCGAAATAAATGTCGCCCGTGAGCTCGCGCAAAATGAGGATATCGAGACCGGCGACCAGTTCGGGTTTCAACGACGACGCGCTGGCAAGCTCTTCGAACACCTTGGCCGGGCGCAGGTTGGCGAACAGCTGCAGTTCCTTGCGTATAAGCAGAATGCCCTGCTCGGGACGTTTTTCGCGCGGCAACGCGTCGTATTGCGGGCCGCCAACCGCGCCGCACAACACGGCGTCGGCCGCGCGCGCGAGCTTCAGTGTGGTTTCGGGCAATGGGTCGCCGTGCGCGTCGTAGCCGGCACCGCCGTACGGCGCCGCTTCGAGTTCAAGCTTGAGTCCGTCGCGCCGCAGCACTTCGAGCACCCTGTGCGCCTGCGCGATGATTTCAGGACCGATGCCGTCGCCGGCCAATACCGCGATTTTCATGTCAAATCCGTGTGAGTGTGAAAAGTGAAGCGAAAACAGCGGGCAAGTTCGCCGCCGTCCCGCCCGCCGCCCGGCTAATTAAACAGCCAGGGCTGCTCGCTGCGCCGTTTGGTCTCGAACGCTTTGATCTTGTCGGCGTGTTCCAGTGTGAGGCCGATTTCATCGAGGCCATTTTTCAGACAATGCTTGCGAAACGGATCGATGTCGAACTTGATCGACTCGCCGCCGGGCGTAGTCACGCTTTGCTCGTCGAGATCGATCGCGAGCCGATAACCCGGCTGCGCTGCAGCCTCCTTGAACAGTCGGTCGACGATCTTGGCGTCCATGCGGATCAGCAGCAGACCGTTCTTGAAGCTGTTGGTGAAAAATATGTCGGCAAAACTCGGCGCTATCACGGCCTGAAAACCATACTGCAGCAATGCCCACGGCGCGTGCTCGCGCGAAGAGCCGCAGCCGAAATTCTCGCGCGCGAGCAAAATTTGCGCACCCTGGTAACGCGGCTGGTTGAGTATGAAATCGGGATTGAGCGGGCGCTTCGTATTGTCCATGCCCGGCTCGCCGTGATCGAGATAACGCCACTCGTCGAACAGATTGGGGCCGTAACCGGTCTTCTTGATCGATTTCAGGAACTGCTTGGGAATGACCGCATCGGTGTCCACGTTGGCGCGGTCGAGCGGCGCCACCAAACCTTCACGCGAAATGAATTTTTCCATGTTAAATCCTAAGCAAGTGTGCGCACATCGACGAAGTGGCCGCTGACCGCCGCGGCCGCCGCCATCGCTGGACTCACCAGGTGCGTGCGTCCGCCCGCGCCCTGGCGCCCTTCGAAATTGCGGTTCGAAGTCGACGCGCAACGCTCGCCCGGCGACAGCTGGTCTTCGTTCATGCCGAGGCACATCGAGCAACCCGGCTCGCGCCATTCAAACCCGGCTTCGATGAATATCTTGTCCAGCCCTTCCTTCTCAGCCTGGCGTTTCACCAGCCCGGAGCCCGGCACCACCATTGCGAGTTTCACGTTGCCCGCCACCTTGCGGCCGCGCGCGATCGCAGCCGCCGCGCGCAAATCCTCGATGCGCGAGTTGGTGCAAGCGCCGATGAACACCTTGTCGATCTGGATATCGGTGATCGCCGTGTTCGGCTTGAGCCCCATGTATTTGAGCGCGCGTTCTATCCATTCGCGCTTGACCGGGTCGGCTTCCTTCGCCGGGTCCGGCACTTTGCCGCCTATCGTCGTGACCATTTCAGGCGAAGTGCCCCAAGTCACTTGCGGCTGGATGTCGGCTGCGGCGAGTGTCACCACATTGTCGAACTTGGCGCCATCGTCGCTTTTCAGCGTGCGCCAGTGCGCGACGGCCTTGTCCCACATCGCGCCGGTGGGCGCGAGCGGCCGACCTTTGACGTAATCGATGGTCCTGTCGTCGACGGCGACCATGCCGGCGCGCGCGCCCGCTTCGATCGCCATGTTGCACAGCGTGAGGCGCGCTTCAATCGACAACGCGCGTATCGTGCTGCCTGCAAATTCGAGCGAATAGCCGGTGCCGCCCGCGGTGCCGATCTGGCCGATCACCGCCAGCGCGATGTCCTTGGCGGTGACGCCGGCGCCCAGTTCGCCCTCGACCAGCACCTGCATCGCCTTGGTTTTTTTCTGCACCAGGCACTGCGTCGCCATCACGTGTTCGACTTCGGAAGTGCCGATGCCGAACGCGAGGCAGCCGAGCGCGCCGTGCGTACTCGTATGCGAATCGCCGCACACCACCGTCATGCCGGGCAAAGTCGCGCCGTTCTCGGGCCCGATCACGTGCACGATGCCCTGCTTCTCGTGCAAAAACGGAAAGTAGCTAAGCGCGCCCCACTCTTTGATGTTGGCGTCTAGCGTTTCAACCTGCAGGCGCGAGACCGGTTCCGTGATGCCCTTGTCCCAATTGCGGGTCGGCGTATTGTGGTCAGCGGTTGCCACGATGGAACTCACGCGCCACGGCTTGCGGCCGGCGACTTTGAGGCCCTCGTACGCCTGCGGGCTGGTGACTTCGTGCACCAGGTGGCGGTCGATATAAATCAGCGCCGTGCCGTCCGCGTCCTGCTGCACTACGTGGTCGTCCCACAATTTGTCGTAAAGTGTGCGTGCTGCCATGATGAGCGCCGTTAAAAGTGTCTTTGAGAACCGTAAATTATCCCATAATCCCGGCGCTTGTGACTATACCGATCCACCGGCGTTATTTGCCGCGCCACCATCGAGCCACCACCACAGGATCAACATGCCGGCGAATGCACATAGCGCGGCGCCCGCGAACGCCATCACCGCGCCGAAGTGCTCCCATGCATATCCCGCGTAAAAACCGCCCAGCGTGCCGCCAAGGCCGAACGTGAGACTGGTGTAAATCGCCTGGCCTCGAGCCTGGTTGCGCCCGCGAAAAAAGCGGTGCACGTAACCGAGAGCCGCCGCGTGAAAGGAGCCAAATGTCGCAGCGTGCAATGTTTGTGCAATCAGCAGCAACGCCAGGTTGTCGCCGCATGACGCGATGATGGCGAAACGGATGGCGGCAAGCCCGAAACTCGCAATCAGCACCTGACGCAGCGTAAAAGCGCGGAACAAATGCGCCATCCAGAAGAAAATTGCGATTTCGCAGATCACGCCCAGCGACCACAACCAGCCGACCGCGCCCTTGGTGTAACCGTAGCCAACCAGGTGGATAGAGTAGAACGTGTAGTACGGCCCGTGCGCGACCGCCATCAGCGCACACGCCACGATCAACGCAATGACCTGCGGCTCGCGCATGACGTGCGCAATCGGCGTGTGATCGTGCGCATGCGCCTCCTGCGGCGCTTCGGGAACGAGCAACAGCAATATGGTTATGCCAGCGAGGATCGCCAGCATGATCCACAGCAGCACCGCAATTGGCACGACGTCGAGCACGTAACCCACGATCAGCACCGCTGCGATGAAGCCGAGCGAGCCCCACACGCGGATGCGCCCATACTCCGTGCTGCGCGCACCGAGATGCGAAAGTGTCGTGAGTTCGACCTGCGGCAGCGCCGCGCTCAGGAAAAAACTCATCAGCAACACGATGGCGAACAACGCTTCGAAGCTCTGCGCGGCAAATAGTCCGCAGTAGACCGCGGTGCCGATCGCGGTGCCGATACGCGCAACACGCAAGCGATGTCCGCCGTGATCGGCGAGCCATCCCCACACATGGGGCGCGACGATGCGCACCAGTTGCGGCAGAGCCAGGATCGCACCTATGCCGGCGGCGGCAATGCCGAGCGAACTCAGGTAAAGGCTGAAATACGGCGCGAACGCACCGAGATAGGCGAAATAGAAAAAGTAGACACCGGCGAGCCGCCAGTAGGGCATTGCATGCATGGCGCTACACCGCGCGAAGCCTGACGCCGCGCGTCACGCTTCGTCGGGATCGGGATTCTCGGTGGCAGCCGCCGAGCGCAGTCGCGCGACCACTTCGCCCGGCGCCTGCGCCGCAATTTTCGGCGTCGCGCACTGCACATCGCCGTTTTGCGCGCGATGGCGCAATGCGTGATCCATCAGGGTCAATGCCAGCATCGCTTCGCAAATCGGCGTCGCGCGTATGCCGACGCAGGGATCGTGCCGCCCGTGCGTCTCGATGGTGGTCGCATTGCCTGCCTTGTCGATAGTGCGGCGCGTGAGCCGTATGCTGGATGTCGGCTTGACGGCAACATTGACGATGACATCCTGCCCGGTCGAAATGCCGCCGAGTATGCCGCCCCCATTGTTGGTGAGAAAACCCTGCGGTGACATCTCGTCGGAATGCTCGGTGCCTTTTTGCGCGACCGCCGCGAAACCGGCGCCGATCTCCACGCCTTTGACGGCGTTGATGCTCATCATGTTGTACGCGATATCAGCATCGAGCTTGTCGTACACCGGCTCGCCCCAGCCGACCGGCACGCCAGACGCGATGGTGGTGATTTTCGCGCCGACCGAATTGCCGGACTTGCGCAGCTTGTCCATGAATTCTTCGAGCTGCGGCACGGCGTCCGCATCCGCGACGAAAAACGGGTTGCTGCCAACGACATCCCAGGTTTTGAACGGCACTTCAATCGGCCCCAGTTGCGACAGATAGCCGCGCACCACGATCCCGTATTTTTCACGCAGCCATTTTTTCGCCACCGCCGCCGCGGCAACGCGCACCGCGGTCTCGCGCGCCGATTGCCGTCCGCCGCCGCGATAATCGCGGATGCCGTACTTCTGCCAGTAGGTGTAATCGGCGTGGCCGGGACGAAACGAGTCCTTGATCTTCGAATAATCTTTGCTTTTCGCATCCACGTTGCGGATCAGCAATCCGATCGGCGTGCCGGTCGTTTTACCTTCGAACACGCCGGACAATATCTCGACGATATCGTCTTCGCGGCGCTGCGTGACGTGGCGCGAGGTGCCGGGCTTGCGGCGGTCGAGATCGAGTTGGATGTCGGCTTCCGACAGCTCCATCCCCGGCGGGCAGCCGTCAACCACGCAGCCGATCGCCGGCCCGTGACTCTCGCCGAACGAGGTCACGCAAAACAGTTTGCCGAGTGTGCTGCCAGACATGATGTGCTCGTATCGACCCGAAAAAGTAGATCACGAGTTTAACATAGCGCGTCCTGACTACTTCGTCGCGTCGTCGCGCTCCGCCGCTTTGGCGCCCGCCGCCAGCTGCCGCATCAGCCGCCACGCCATCGCGCCAAGTATCAGCACGCCGACGACGAGCGCGCCCCACAGGCTCCAGCGCTTCCAGTCGATGGCCGCGCGCAGGCGCGCGGCCCCGCCGAGTTCGTTTTGCGGAAACGCCGCCGCATGACGCACGTTTACTTTTTGCGCAGCGGAAGTTTTCGCGGCCTTGACCGGTTGCACCGCGTCCTCTCGGTAGCCTGGAACCAGGGTCTCGATGGCAAAAGCCGCGGGCTTCGCACCGCCATTGCCGTACGCGAGCAGGAACGGCGGCGCACCGCGCGCGCTGAACACTAGCCGGTGCGGCAGCCAGCCCGCCTGAATCTGCGGCAGGCTGGAACCGATGCCGCCGCCGCGCTGATCGACGCGCAAGAGCCAGTAGCGGTCTGCAGTGACGCTGACGGCGAGATCGGGACTGGTGATTTCGCCACTTGGTTGGCGCAAGCGATACGCAACACCGCGTGCCAACGTGCGCCACGACTTTTCGGTCGCGTCCCGCGCCAGCAGTTCGTACTGCGCGACGGTATTCAGCTCCGGCAACTCGAAACGGATACGGTCTATCGGCGCATGCGCGCGCGTATCGAACACGTATTCGCCGGGTTTCTCGGCCTGCACTGCTTTGAACGGAGCCCATTCGCGCGGAACATCGACGACCTTGTCGGCAAGCTCCCCGCGCACCATGGTGAGTTCAGGCTCGGCCTGCCCCCTGCCGTCGGCGAGCCACGACAAGCGCAGATATTTCAGTTTCTGCTGCGGCAGCTCGATGCGCTTCTGTTCCAGCTTCTGCCCGCCGACTTCCAGGCTGAGCAGCGGCGCGGCCGTAACCAGCGGGCGCCATGTTGCGAGGTCATCGCTGCCATCGACCCTGAGCTTGCCCGAAAATCCGCCCGCCTCTGCTTTCCAATCCACGTCGAGCGCGCGCAACGCGCGTTCGAGCGCCGTATTGTCGATGAGATAACCGGCCACGCGCGACTGCTTGTCGCTCGGACGCGCACCGCCGGAGGACATGACATTCACGCTCACGGCGCCGCCTGCGCTGCGTTGCACGCGGATCAACAGGGCATCAATGTTCTCGCCGGACTGTGCGCGCAACGGGAACAAAGTGAGTTTCTGCATCGGCTGCGCTTCGGTACTGTTAGCGCGACGCGGCCGCCACGCATGCGGCACCACCTCGCCGGCCCCGTTGAACACGCGCACATCGCCGAGGTCCGCGCGCGCAACGCCTTCGTACAGCGTCACCGGCGCCACTATTTCGTAAAGCGCTTCGCTGCCATCGGCGTCAATGACGGCGCCGTACGCGAAGTCGGCGGGCTGCTCTGCGGCCAATGCAGGCGCCGCGCAAAACATCATTATCCCGGCAACCGTCCATGCTTTCATGCGGAATCCTCCTTGGTTTTGGGCGGAACCGGGGCGAAGTAGCCGATCACGATCACCAGCAAGCCGACGCCGATGAACGATACCCAGCGTTCGACCGTGCCCGAATTGGCGAGGTCGATCAGAAAGAGCTTCACGATCACGGCGCCGAGCAGCGTCGCCCCGACCGCCCACAGCCCGCGCAACTGGCGGCGCGTTGCCATCACCATGGCGACCAGCGCAAGCAACGTCCAGAACAGTGAGAACGCCGCCTGCACCAGCACCGAACGCATCATCGCGTCGAATCGGAATGGGATGTCTGCGTAATGGTGCAACGTGCGCAGCAGCACGCCGTTCAGCGCAACAAAAGTAATCGCACCCAGCACCTTCAGCGCGGCATTGGGGGCCGGCAGGGTCGCATTGGCCAGTTCGAGCCTGCGCACCGCGATGAACCACGTAACGACAGCCAGCAGCGCGCCCGCCTGCACGAGGTCGAGCGGATTCAGCAGCGGCACGTACGGCAGAGGTGCAGGATCGCCATTGCTCGCGAAGTTCACGAAAAGTACCCAGCCCAGCAGGAAGACCGCCAGCGGCAGCGCGCCCGCATATAGATAGGCATGACGGTGCGCAGCGACCGGCCAGCCGAGGCTTTCGCCGCGCGCCGCGAACAGCGTGACCAGCGCACCGGGCACCAGCGCCCACGCAATCAGCGGCCACACGCGCCGGCCTTCGACGTAATGGTCGATCTGCCAGCCGACTTCCCACGACAACACGACCGCGAGCAGCCACAACCCCGCCGCGTGCAATCGTTCGAGTTGAGTCTGGTCGCGTCCCTCGTGCAGTTTCAACACGTATAGATGCACCGCAAACGCAACAATCCAGCCTATCCACGCCTGGGACGCGGATGGATGCGGCTGCGCGCCCGGCGCCATGAACGTCCACAACAAGACCAGCGTAGACAACGGCACGCTGGCCAGCGCGACGAAACGCGCCGCATTCCAGTCGAGGCCGCGCCACAACAGCGCGAACATGGCGCAAGTGCCGGCGAAGAACAGCAACTGCGGATGAAGTCCCCAGCCATGGGGTGCGTGGCGCTCGATCTCCAGCAGTCCCGCGCCGAACCACCACAATACGCCCCAGATGAAAAGCATGTGGGCCGCGCCCAACTCCGTCGCCGTCACGCGTTCGGCATTTCTCTGCAGGTAATAGCTGCAGAACAACCCGGCCGCGCTGACCATGACGGCGCCGAGGTAAGCGCTGTTGAGTATCGGTGTTGCGCCGAACGGGCCGTGTCCTGCAAGAAAGGCAATGCCGGCGGCGATCTGCAACAGCAAGCCAAACGCGCGCGCAAGCAGACGTCCCTGGCGTACGCCCGTCCACACGATGGCCGCACCTTCGACCGCCCATACGGCAGAAGTGAGCCGGCCTTCGAACGCCAACGGCACCGCAAGCGTTGCGAAGCCGACGCCGAGCGCCAGAAACGATTCGACCAGCAGCACCAGAGTCTGCTGCTTGCGCGCATAAAGAATGGTGGCAAGCGTGAGATAGAACGCCGCCAGCGCGAACGCGCTCCACGCCGCGCCGAATTCGATGTCGCGCACGAGTGCGGTCTGCATGCCGAAGGCGATCAGGGGCGTGCCGAACACCAGCGTGCCGTCGACGTAATGCGCGAGCCGCGGCGCCTGGCGCAATGCGAACAGCACCGCGATCGCCACGTAGAACAGGAAAAACAGGATCAGAAAAGGCTCGGTCGTGGCGTAGAGTTCAGGCCGGTAATATTTTTCGCCCCACATCAGCCCAATGACGAATGTAAATACGAACCCGACCAGATTGAGTTCGCGCCACGATTTGTAGAAGGCGATCACCAGTATGCCGACGTCGAGCACCGCGTAAAAACTGAACAGCGCGACGTGGCTGCCGCCGCCGGTCGACGTGAGTACGGGCGCGAGAAAACCGCCGATGACGCCGGTGATAGCCAGCGCGCGCGAATCCTGCAGCACGGCAAGCGCGGCCGAAAACACGGCAACTCCTGTCAGCACGACAAATGCAAATGTCGGCGGCAGCAGATGGTAGAGCCGCAACGCCGCAAACACCGTCAGGTACATCAGCCCGATGCCGCCGCCCTGCAGCACCAGCGCGTAACCGCTGCGCCGCTCGCGCAACCGCCAGCCGAATATGAGCAACGCAATCGCACCAACCGCCACCGCGGCAAGCCGCAGTTCGATCGGCACAATGTCGCGTTCGGCCGCGTACTTGAGCAGGAAAGCGACGCCGAAGAACAACACGATGACGCCGATGCGCACCAGCGTGTTGCCGCCAAACAGCCACCGGGTCACCGGGTTGTCGGTGAGCAGATCCGGCTGCGTGGTGGCAGGCGTAGACGGGCCCTCCCGTGACGTAACGCGCTCGGCCGGAGGAGTCGGCGCAAGCGGCGAGGTAGCGAGCCCCTCCATTGCGATTGCCTCTTCGACCG
>CANJHY010000037.1:0-31119 GCA_947474275.1 Betaproteobacteria bacterium | reverse complement strand
GCGCCCGCCGACTTGTACGGGACATGGGTGACGTTGATGCCCGCCAGATATTTGAATTGCTCCGCAGCCAGTGAATTGGCGCTGGCGTTGCCCGCGGAAGCGTAGTTCAGCATGCCAGGCTTGCTTTTTGCGAGCGCGATGAACGCCTTGACCGAACGCGCAGGTATCGACGGATGCACGGTGAGCACCAGCGGCACCAGCGTGATGAGGCTGACCGGCACGAGGTCTTTTTCGGTGTTGTACGGCAGCTTGGAAAGCACGAAAGGATTCGCGACATAAGCGAGCGTGGCGACGCCGAGCGTATAGCCGTCCGCCGGGGATTTTGCGACGAACCCGATACCTATGCTGCCGGCGGCGCCGGGGCGGTTGTCGATCACGACTTGCTGGCCAAAACCTTCGGCCAGCCGCGGCCCGAGTATGCGGAATACCGCATCGGTGGAGCCGCCGGTGCCGAACGGCACGACGATGCGCACCGGTTTGGCCGGATAGTTTTGCGCGGCGGCAATGCCCGCATGGACCGCGAGGCCGCACGCCAACAACACCGCGCCAAAACGATAGCTTGCAACCAACATGCCCTCTTCCTTGAATTCTACCGCCGGAATCCGCGGTCGACCGCCGCGGATTTCCGTTATCGCCGCGGCTTACTCCGCCTTGATGCCGGCGTCTTTGATGACTTTCGAGTATTTCGCGAGTTCGCTTTTCACGAACGCGGTCAATTGCTCGGGCGGCCCGCCGCCGCCATCGGCGCCGAGCTGGCGAAAGCGTTCCTGCATGTCGGGCTGCTTCATGACGCGCGCGATTTCGGCGTTGAGTTTGGCGATGATGGGCGCAGGCGTCCCCGCCGGCGCGTGCATCGAGTACCAGCCGTTGGCTTCATAAGCGGGCAGGCCCGCTTCGGCGAACGTCGGGATCTCGGGTGCCTCGGGCATGCGCGTCTTGCGCGCCACCGCCAGCGCCCGCACTCTGCCTGAGCGCACCAGCGGCAGTAGCGCGGCGGTCGTATCGATGCAGAGATCGACTTCGCTCCCGACCAATGCGATATAGGCCGGCCCCGCTCCCTTGTAAGGCACGTGCAGCATCTGCACGCCGGCGACCTGGCTGAAAACCATCGCCGACGTGTGCATGACGGACCCGTTGCCGCCCGAACCGTATTTGAAATTGCCGGGCTTGGCTTTCGCCAGCGTGATGAATTCCTGCACCGACTTGGCCGGAATAGAAAGATTGATGCCCATCACCACCGGCGCGATGCCGAGCAGCGAAATAGCGCTGAAATCCTTGATCGGATCGTAGCCGGGATCGCGGTACAGATTCGGGCTGACGGCGTGCGTCGCAATGGACGATATCAGCAACGTGTAGCCGTCGGGGTTGGCATGCGCCGCGAGCGCCGTGGCGATAGTGCCGCCGGCGCCCGGACGGTTTTCGACGACGACCGTCTGGCCCCAGGCCTCGGTGAATTTCTGGCCGAAAATGCGCGCCAGCGTGTCGTTGCCGCCGCCGGTCGTGAACGGCACCAGCAACCGGATGGGTTTATTCGGATACTCCTGCGCTACTGCCGTCGCAATCGCCAGACTTGCCAGTGCCAGCGCGGCGATGGCCGGCGCCAGATTTCGAACGTTCATATTTTTCCTTTGCGTGCTGATGAGGTTGAGGTCACGCAGACCCTGCATGCAACCGCGACCTGCCACTATGGCAAAGCAAACTGTGTGGCCTTAATACATATGATGCATCATAGCGCAACGCTGCGCTGTCGTTTCACCAGCGCCCGGCGCAAGGTATAGTTGGGCATGGCCACCAAAAATACTACAGCGAAATCCCCTCAATCAGCGGGCGGCAATGACGACGCCCTTGCGTTTGCACCTGTGCACGAACTCGCGGCACGCCTGCGCGGCGGCGAGTTGAGCGCGGGCGCGCTCGTCGATTGCTATCTGCAGCGCATCCGGCAGCACGATGAAAAACTCCATGCCTACGTCGAGGTCTACGCTGACGAGGCGCGCGCGGCGGCCGAGAATGCGGACCACGCCTTCAAGGCCGGCCGGCATCGCGGCCCGTTACATGGCATTCCCATCGCGCTGAAAGACCTCATCGACATCGAAGGCAAACGCACGACCGGCGGCTCGCTGTATTTTCGCGAGCGCGTGTCGCCCGTCACCGCGACGGTCGCCGAACGTCTCACCGCCGCCGGCATGATTACGCTCGGCAAGACCCACATGGTGGAATTCGCGTTCGGCGCCTGGGGCACCAATACGGCGATGGGCACGCCGTGGAATCCGTGGGACCTCGCCACGCCGCGTTCGCCCGGCGGCTCGAGCAGCGGTTCCGGCGTTGCGGTGGCGGCGGCACTGGCACCCGCCGCGCTCGGCAGCGACACCGGCGGTTCGGTACGCATTCCCGCGAGCCTGTGCGGCATCGTCGGGCTCAAGACCACCGTGGGGCGCGTCAGCAATTACGGCACGCTGAATCTGAGCGAAACGCTCGACACCATAGGGCCAATGACGCGCGACGTCGAAGATGCGGCCCTGCTGTTCACGGCGATGCACGGCTCCGATCATTTCGACGCGCAGACCTGGCCGCACCGGCCCGCCGATGTGATGAGCGGGCTCAAGGCCGGCGTTGCGGGACTGCGCTTCGCCGTGTTGCCGGCGGAGGAACTGGGAGAAGTCGACGCCGAAGTGGCGCGCGCGTTCGCGGCCGCGCTCGACGTCTTGCGCGGATTGGGCGCGCATATCGACACGCTCACGCTGCCGGTTTCGTACAAACGGCTCGCCGAACTCACCGGCAAAATCATCGCCGCCGAAGGTTATGCATTGAACCGCGGCTGGATAGACCGCGACGATGTGCCGTTCGACCGCGACGTGCGCGACCGCATACGCTGGGGCAAGACCATGCCGGCCGCCGACTACATACAGGTACTGGCCGAGAAAAAAACACTGCAACGCCAAATCGATGCCCTGCTGCGCGACTTCGATGCCTTGCTGATGCCCACCACGCCGCTGCCGCCAGTACCGTTGGCGGAAATCGATCAGGGCAAGGCGCCTATGAGCATACTCACGCGGCCGCTCAACCTGCTCGACATGTGCGCGCTCGCACTGCCGTGCGGCTTCACCGCGGGCGGCCTGCCCATTTCGCTACAGATCGCAGGACGCGGTTACGACGAAGCGCGTGTCTTGCGCATCGGCTGGGCCTTTGAAAACGCGACTGAGTGGCATAAACGGCGTCCGCCGCCGCTCTGATCGACGAGGGCGCGGCCCCTGCCGCGGCCGCGCGGACAATTGCGGTAAAATTATCCGCCCCTCTACGCGAAGTCCGAATTGCCCACCAACCACCTTGAACAGGATGTGCCCTACGCGAGCCTGCCCGCGCTCGTCGACGGCGCGGCCGCGCGCTTCGGCGACCAGCCGCTGTGGGTATCGGTCGACGATGCCAGCCGCATATCGTTTCGCGAATTCGCCCGCGCGACACTGAAATGCGCAAATGCGCTGCATGCGCTCGGCGTAGCTCCCGGCACCCATGTCGCAGTCATGCTGCCCAGCGTGCCGGCGTACGTCGTCACGTGGATGGCGCTGGCGCGGCTCGGCGCCGTCATGGTGCCGGTCAACACCCAGTACAAACCGCGCGAACTCGAATACGTGCTGCAGGACAGCGAAGCGAAATTCCTTGTCATCGACGAAAGCTGTCTGTCCGTATTTGCAGAAATGACGAATCGCGATGCGCTGGTGCCGCCGTCGAATCTCATCGTGCATGGCGCCGCGGATGCAAAGTACGCACACAACTGGCAACGTATCGTCGAGGCCGCACCGGACACCGCACCTGCCGTGCCGTTACCGACCGTCGATACGCTGATGAGCATACAGTTCACGTCGGGCAGCACCGGCTTTCCGAAAGGCTGCATGCTGACGCAGGATTACTGGCTGGTGCTGGGTTGGGTGCGCTCGCACCAGGGCCCGGTGCCGCGGCGTATGCTGATCGACAAACCGCTTTCGTATATGGGCGGCAAGTGGCGCTTTCTGATCTGCCTTTTCATGGGTTCGACGGCGTACGTGGCGCTGCGCTTCAGCCTGACCGCGCTGCAGCAGCGACTGGTCGATCACGACATCGATTTTTTCTCGGTGACCGACGCGGTGGCCAAGCTGCCGGTATTGCCTGCCGTCGCCAAACTAAAAATCTCGTGGATATCCATCGGCGGCCTGAGCAAGGGCCTGCACCAGGCGCTGGAAAATAAATTCAACGCGCCGGTGCGCGAGCTCTACGGCATGACCGAAACCGGTTCCACCATTTATATGCCGATCGAAGCCTCGGCCATGACGGGTTCGGGTTCCTGCGGCCTGCCCGCGCCTTATAGAAAGTGCCGTATCGTCGGCGCCGACGGCAAGAACGTCGCACCCGGCACGGTCGGCGAGCTATGGGTCAGCGGCCGCGGCATATTGAAAGGCTATTACAACAAGCCTGACGCCACGCAGAGCGCGTTCGTGGGCGAATGGTTTCGCACCGGCGATTTGTTCCGCCAGGATGCAAACGGTTACTTCTATATCGAAGGCCGCATCAAGGACTCGATACGCAGGAGCGGCGAAAACATTTCGGCGCGCGAAATCGAATCGGTGGCGTCCGGCATATCCGGCGTGCTCGAAACTGCGGCAGTCGGCGTGCCCGACGAAAAGCGCGGCGAGGAAGTCAAACTGTATGTAGTGCTGCAACCCGGGTTTTCGAGCGAGCAGGTCACGCCATCGAAAGTGATCGCGTACTGCGAAGACAAGCTGGCCGCTTTCAAAATGCCGCGCTACATCGAGTACATGGACGAATTTCCGCACACGACGTCCGGCAAAATCGCCAAGCATCAACTGGAAAGCACCGCTGCCAAGCGCCAGCGGAAAATCTTCGACCGCACCGCCAACGCTTGGCGCTGATTCTAGTCAGGGGAATAAATGGTATCGAAAGACATCGGCATCATCGGCTACGGCAGCGCCGCTTACGACAAGAAGCCGAAACAGACCATCTTCGGCTACCTCGGCGAAGCGGCGCGTAACGCCATCAAAAGCGCCGGCATCAGCAAGGACGAACTGAACGGCCTGTCGGTGGACGCCACCAATCTCGGCTCGGACACTGCCGTGACCACCGCCGAATATTTCGGCCTGAGCATTTCCTGGGCGTATAAATCGACTGCCGCCGGCGCGGGCCCCCTGATGTCGATCGCCAACGCGGTGCGCGCGGTAGACCAGGGGCTTGCCGACTACGTGCTGTGCTTCGGCGGTGGCGCGCAGGACGTCGCGATATTCAAGCAGCGCATCGCGCAGTACACTTTTGCGGTGTCCGATTATCTCGCGCCCCACGGTTCCGGCGGACCGCCGGGACTGCACGGCATCATCCAGCGCAAACACATGGAGCTTTACGGCACCACGCGCGAGCAATTGGGACGCATCGCTGTCGACGAACGCGCAAACGCGCGCCTGAACGACGCAGCGCTGCTGCGCGGGCCGATGACGCTCGACGATTATCTCAACGCAAAAATGATCGCCGATCCGCTGCGCCTCTACGACTGCGTCATGCCATGCTCGGGCGCCGAAGCGTTGATCATAGGCCCGCTCGACCGCGTGCCGCGCGGCAAGGGCGTGCGCCTGCTCTCCGCGCGTGAACGGCACAACCATCCCGTCGGCGAAATCGCGCCGGTGCGCGGCGGCTGGGAAATGTTCCGCGACTCGCTGTTCGACGAAGCGGGCTACGCGCACAAGGACATGGATTTCATGAACAGCTACGACGATTTTCCGATCATGGCCGCGATCCAGATCGAAGATCTCGGCTTTTGCAAAAAAGGCGAGGTTGGCCGCTTTCTTGAAACCAATCGCATGACGCACGACGGCAGCTTTCCGCTTAACACCGGCGGCGGCCAATTGTCCACCGGCCAGGCCGGCGGCTCGGCTGGCCTGCTCGGCATGGTGGAAGCCACGCGCCAGTTGCGCGGCGAAGGCGGCGCGCGGCAGGTGAAGGGCGCGGCGCGCGGCATCATTTCCGGCTTCGGCATGATTTCCTACGGCCATGGGCTCGCTGCCGCCGCCATCATCGTTGAGAAAACCTGACGCTCATGACTACTCCCGTCTATCCCCAACCGACTCTCACTTCCACCAACGCGCCGCTGATCGAAGGCTGGCGCCGCGGCGAACTCATGCTGCAGCACTGCAACGCATGCCATGCGGTGATTTTCTTTCCGCGCCATATGTGCCCGACTTGCTGGTCGGTCGATATCGAATGGAAGCGCAGCAGCGGGCGCGGCAAAATCGTTTCCTACAGCCACGTCTACAGCCATGTCACGCCGCCCTTCTCTGTGGAAGCACCCACCATCCTCGCTGAGATCGTGCTCGACGACGGCGGTGCCATGCTGGCCCGCGTCATCAGCTGCGAGCCTGCGGCCATCGCCAGCAAAATGCGCGTTGAACTACTGCCCATGCCGGAGGCGGCACGCTATCCGCTGCCGACTTTCCGCCCCGCAAAGTAACGCGCGATCCATCTTCCAGAGGAACAGCCATGAAACGTCTGCTGAATTATTTTTTCGCGTCAATGCTTGCGCTGGCGTTTTCCTCCATGCCTCCCGCGCTCGCCGAAGACCTGACGGTGGGATTGAGTTCACCGATCACTTCTCTCGATCCGCACTTCGCCAACAACTCCCCGAACAAAGCGGTGGCGCGGCATTTCTTTCAGGCGCTGCTGCAGTTCGACGAAAAACTCGAAGTGGCGCCGGCGCTGGCCACCGCGTGGCGGCGGGTTGGCGACACGACCTGGGAATTTCAACTGCGGCCGAACGTGCAATTTTCGGATGGCACGCCGTTCACTTCCAATGACGTCGTCGCATCGTTCGAGCGCGCGCCCAGTGTGCCGAACTCGCCGGCGTCGCTGGCGCTCTTTACGCGCTCGATCAAGCAGGTGAGCGTCATCGATCCGCTCAAGGTCAGGATAGAAACCAAGTACCCGGACCCGCTGCTGCCGATGATGCTGCCGGAAATCCTCATCATCCCGGCCGCGAGCAAAAGCGCTTCGACCAACGAGTTCAATACCGGCAAGGCCATGATCGGCAGTGGCCCGTTTATTTTCGGTGCGCACCTGCCCGGCGACCGCATCATCATGAAGCGCAACGACAGGTATTGGGGCAAGCCCGCCGACTGGGAAAAGGTCACGCTGCGCTTCATCAGCAACGAGGGCGGGCGCGTGGCGGCGCTGCTGTCGGGGGACGTCGACCTGATCGAAAACGTGCCGCCGGACCTGATCGCGAAAGTAAAACAGAGCGGCGCTTTCCATGTCGTGCAAAGCCGGCCGGCGCTGCCGGTCTACCTCGGTCTCGACATGGGACGCGATGTCACGCCTTTCGTCACCGGCAACAATCCCGCGCCAGGCGCGAAAGCCAATCCGCTGCTGGATAAAAGAGTGCGGCAGGCGCTGTCGTACGCAATCGACCGCAAGGCTATCAGCGAACGCATCATGTCCGGCACCACTGCGCCCGCCGGCCAGATGCTGGTCACCGGCCTGTTCGGCACGTCGGGCAGACTCGCGCCAATGCCCTACGACCCAAAAAAAGCCAAGGCACTGCTGACGGAAGCCGGTTTCCCGAACGGATTGACCCTCACGCTGCACGGCCCCAATGACCGCCTTGCCAACGACAGCCGCGTCATCCAGGCCATCGCGCAGATGTGGACGCGCGCGGGCATCGTCACCAAGGTCGAAGTGATGCCATGGAACGTGTATTTTTCGAAAACGACCCGGCGCGAATTCAGCATCTACATGATGAGTTCCGGCGCGGTGTCGGAAATGGCCACCGCGCTGAACTCGGTCGCCGTGACGCATGACCTGCCCAACGGCAGGGGTGTGAACAACCGCGGCCGCTATTCGAACCCGCAGGTCGACGACCTGGTAAATACGGCCTTCCTCACTCTCGATGACGCGAAGCGCAAGGACCTGCTCGCGCGCGCCAGCGAAATTGCGATGGAAGATGTCGCGGTGATGCCGCTGTATTTTTATTCGTTCTCGATCGCGTCACCCAAGACCATCAGCTACGCGCCGCGGCTCGACCAGTTCACGCTCGCCTACAACGCGCGCAGAACGAAATGACCAGACTCATCATAAAAATACAAAAAACTATTCGCCGCAGATAAACGCCGATGAACGCAGATAAGATCGAAAACAATTCAAATGGTAATGGGGAATGGGCCCGAAGCAATGGGTAACTTCATCCTTAACGCATTACCCTTTGCCCTTCACTCATAACTAATTACATCTGCGTTTATCCGCGTTTATCTGCGGCTCTAAACTGTCTTTAAGACTGCTTAGTCTATTCCGGCTTGATGCCCGCCGCTTTGACCACGCTGCTCCACTTGTCGTACTCGCGCTTGTGCAGCGCCGCGAGTTCCTCGGGCGTGCTGCTGGCGGCATCGGCGCCCGAACTCTGCGTGTAGCTCTTCATGTCGGGATTGCTCATCACCTTGGCGACCTCGGCATTCAGTTTTGCGATGATCGGCTTGGGCGTGCCGGCAGGCGCGTATAACGCATACCAGTTGTAGGCCTCGACCTGTGGATAGCCCGACTCGGCCATGGTCGACACTTCCGGCAGGCTCGCTGAGCGCGTCTGCGTGCCGACGGCGAGCGCGCGCAGCTTGCCGCCTTTCACCTGCTGCAGCAGCACCGGCATGTCGGCGAACACGAGTTGCAACTGGCCGGCGATCAAATCCATAGTCGCCGGCCCCATGCCTTTGTATGGCACGTGCGTCATCTGGATTTTCGCTGCGCTCTTCAGCATTTCGGCAGCGAGCTGCGGCGTGCTGCCGGTGCCCGACGAGCCGAAATTGAGTTGATTGGGGCGCGCCTTCGCGAGCACGGCCAGTTCCTTCACCGAGCGCACTGGCAGCGCCGGGTGCACCGCCAACAGTTGCGGCAGGGTAACGAAGAGGCTGACCGGCGCGAAATCCTTGAACACGTCGAACGGCATTTTCAGATAAACGTGCGGGCCGATCGCGAAGGCGCCGCCCGACGCCACCACCAGCGAGTAGCCGTCGGGCGGCGACTTGGCGACATTGTCGGTGCCTATCATGCCGTTGGCGCCGCCGCGGTTGTCGACCACCACCGGGTTGCCCATCGCCTCGGTCAGTTTTTGCGCGAGTGGACGCGTCGTCATGTCGATCGGGCCGCCTGCCGGATACGGCACGACTATGCGTATCGGTTTGTTCGGATAAGTCTGCGCGCAGGCGAGAGCCGCCACGCTGAAAAGCGCTACGCCCGCCAGAATTCTGCGTTGATGCATGATTTCTCCTCTGTTTACGCGCAGCAGGTTCTTGACGAAGGCCGCTGCCAGCTTACGAGAATTATGCCACGAACGTGTCGCTGAATGACTTGCGCGCATCGGCGCGCCGCCGCCAATTGCTGTACTGTACTATTTACTGCCACTCTCACCAGGGAATTCCATGCGACTTTGCCTGATTGCCGTGCTGTGTTTCGCGTCGTCGCTCGTTCACGCCGACGATGCTTACCCGAACAAGCCCATCCGCTTGATAGTGCCGGTGGCGCCCGGCGGCGGCGCTGACATCACGGCGCGGGCACTCGCGCAAAAGCTGAGTGCCGCGTGGGGACAGCAGGTCATCATCGACAACCGCGCTGGCGCGGGCGGCACCGTCGGGCTGGAAATCGGCGCGCGTTCGACACCCGACGGCTACACACTCATCGAAGCTTCCATGGGGCCGCTGACGGTCGATGTCAGCCTCTACCGCAACCTGCCGTACGAGCCGACGCGCGATTTCACGCCGATTGCGCGCGGGGTTACCGCTCTCAATATACTCGTCGTGCATCCGTCGCTACCGGTGAACTCGGTGAAAGACCTGATCGCTTATGCGAAAGCAAACCCGGCCAAGCTCAATTTCGGCTCGTCGGGAGCAGGCCGCGCCGATCATCTGGCCGGCGAACTGTTCAATACGCTGGCTGGCGTGAAGATGCAGCACGTGCCGTACAAAGGCGGCGCGCCCGCGATGGTCGATCTCGTCGGCGGCAACATTCAACTGATCTTCGCCACCGTGTCGACCGCGGTCGCCTCGGTCAAGGCCGGCCGCATCCGGCCCATCGCGATGACCACGGCAAACCGCGTGGACTTGTTTCCCGATTTGCCGACGGTGGCCGAAGCCGGCGTGCCGGGATTTACCGTTGACAACTGGTACGGCTTCGTCGGCCCGCGCGGCCTGCCCCGGAGCATCGTCATCAAACTGCACCGCGAAATCAATCGCTCGCTTGAATCGCCCGACGTCAAGGCACGCCTCGACGGGCTGGGCATACTGCCGTTCACGCTGCCGACGCCGGAAGCTTTCGGCGATTACATCAAGTCCGAAATCGCGAAGTACGCGAAGGTCGTCAAGGACTCCGGCGCGCGGCCTGACTGAAGAGGTCGCGGCAACGATACGTTGACTGCACTTTCCGCGCGACTGAACGCTTTGCATTACACTACGCGAATCCAAACATTCGCGAGCAGGGACAACCATGAAAATCAAACGCATCGAGCACGTCGGCATCGTCGTGCGTAACGTCGAAGCCAGCCGCAAGCTGTGGGAAGACTGCTTCGGCATTCCACTGGGCAGCGTCGAGCAGATTGCCGAGCGCCCCGTCAAGCTGGCGCTCTACCCGGTCGGCGAATCGATGGTCGAGCTGATCTCGGGGACTACGCCGGACAGCAAACACGCGAAAATGATCGCCGAAGGCAAAGGCGGGCTCAATCACATCTGCTTCGAAGTCGAAGACATCGACGAAGCTCTGGCCGAACTCAAGGCCAAGGGCATCCCGCTGCTCGACCAGGTGCCGCGCATTGGCCATGCCGGCTGCCGCATTGCATTCATCGACCCGTCCGCCACCGAGAACTGCCTGATCGAACTCGCGCAACTGCCCGCCGATCATCCGTGAAACGCGCCGCCGCGCTGCTATGGGCGCTCGGCGGCGTGCTGATTGCCCCTACCGGACATGCGGCGCAACCCAACTACCCGGCCAAACCGATCCGCTTGGTCGTCGCGCAAAGCGCGGGCGGCAACGCCGATTTCGTCGCGCGCTACTACGCGCAACGCCTCACCGAACAACTCGGCCAGCAGATTGTCATCGATAACCGCGCGGGCGGCTCCGGCGTCGTCGGCACCGAACTCGTGGCGCACGCGCCGCCTGACGGCTACACGCTGCTGATGGCGCCGACTTCGCATGCGATCAATCCCAACTTCATCGCCAAGCTGCCATACGACACGCGGCGCGACTTCACGTCCGTTTCCCTGTTGGGCGCCGGCTACAACCTGCTGGTCGTCAATCAGGCCAATGCCGCACGCTCGGTGCGCGACGTTATCGCGGCCGCTCGCGCGCAACCCGGGCAGCTCCGCTATGCGTCTCCAGGCGTCGCCAGCGCCACCCAATTGACCACCGAACTGTTCCGCCTGATGGCCGGCATCGAAATGCTGCACGTCCCGTACAAGGGTGCGCCCGCGGCGCTTACCGCGGTCGCCGGCGGCGAATGCGATTTGAGCTTCGGCAGCATGGCCAGCGCGCTGCCGCTGGTACGCGGCGGCAGGTTGCGCGCCCTCGCCATCACTTCGCGCGACCGCTCGCCCGCATTGCCCGAAATTCCGACGGTCGCCGAAGCCGGCGTGCCCGGTTATGAGAGCTCAAGCTGGCAGGCGCTGCTCGGCCCCGCCAGGATGCCGGCCGAGATCGTAAACCGCCTCTACCGCGAAATCGCGCAGAGCGCGAAAAATCCAGAAATGGTGAAACGCTTTAATGCCGAGGGCATGGTGCCGCTGGGCTCGACCCCGCGCGAGCTCGACGAGCATATCGCCCGCGAGCTCGAAAAATGGGTCAAGGTCACAAAGGCGGCGGGACTCAACGTGCATTAATCG
The DNA here is from genome assembly GCA_947474275.1 of Betaproteobacteria bacterium. Taxonomy (GTDB): domain Bacteria; phylum Pseudomonadota; class Gammaproteobacteria; order Burkholderiales; family SG8-41; genus PALSA-1004. The sequence goes on along the minus strand of CANJHY010000037.1, from coordinate 19,237 downwards.
GGCAACACCACGCCGTCGCGCGAACGGCTAGAATGCAGGCAGGAGGAGTGGCCCGTGATGTGCCAGAAATGGAAATCGGCCGCGCTTGCAGTGTTCTGCGCGACGGCAATATTGATTTGCGACCTGGCGGACGCGCAGACGCGCCGCGCCAAAGGCTGGGTCCGCGAACCCGCGCATATCGTCGCCTCGATTCCGCTGATGCTGCGCTTCCAGAACTACCTGCCCGAGGAAGTCGATCTTTCTTCCAAGTTTCCGACGCCCGGCGACCAGGGCCAGCAGAGTTCCTGCACCGCGTGGGCGACGGGCTACGCAATGCGCAGTTATTACGAAGGCAACCGCCGCAACTGGGATTTCTCCTCGCCCGAGCGGATCATCAGCCCCGCCTATATTTACAACCGGCTGCACGATTTTCGCGGCAACTGCGACACCGGCACGGCGATTTCCGAAGCGCTGGGCGTGTTGAAGAACGAAGGCTCGCCCACGCTTTCCGCTTACCCGTACGTCGAAGGCGATTGCTCGCGGCCGGCTACACCCCAGCTGGTGCGCGACGGTTCGGCGTTCCGCATCAGCGGCTGGAGCGCGCTCGACAACAAGCGACTGGACGACGCCAAAGGCCAGCTCGCGCGCGGCAATCCGGTGGTGTTCGGCATGGAAGTATCGGAACGCTTCGAAAGCCTCGCCGGCCGCGAGATTTACGACGACACCGCCTCACCGCGCAGCGGCGGACACGCGATGGTGCTGGTCGGCTACAGCGAGCGGCGCCAGGCGTTCAAGGTCATGAACTCGTGGGGCACCGAGTGGGGCGACGGCGGTTTCGGTTGGGTCTCGTACCGCGCGGTCCGCCAGTTGAGCGATCTCATGTTCGTGATGGAAGTGCCGGACTACGTGCCGCCTGCGCCGCCGCCCAAACCTGCGCCGCCACCCGTCGTGATCGCGCCGCCAGTGCCGCAACCCGCGCCCGCGCCGGTCGTGATTCCACCTCCGCCGCCGCCCGCGCCAGTGGTGGTCGCACCGCCCGTGCCAAAGCCGGCGCCCGACCCAGTGGTGAAACCGCAACCCGCCCCGCCGCCGGTCGTGACTCCGCCGCTACCGCCGGTGGTAGTTGCACCACCAACTCCACAACCCAAGCCCGCGCCGGTGCCGCCTGCGCCGCCGGTTGTCGTGGCACCACCGGCACCGACTCCGCCGCCCCAACCGGTAGTCACACCGCCCGTCGTCATCCCGCCGGTGGCGACAGTGCAAAAACAGGTCAAGGCACGCGTGCAGGAAGTGCGCTGCGCGCGCATCGACAGCGCGATCAAAGCAAAACAGATCGTGCAATTGCGCGGCTTTGCCGGCTCGGCCAGCGATCTCGCCAAACTTGAATCGGACCTGCTCACCATGCCTGGCGTGCGCCGCGTCGATTCGAAAGTGACACTGTATCCGTGGCCGCAGTGCGAAGTGTTTCTCAATTTCGCGGACACGCTGAAGACGCCGCGCGGACTCAAGGCGAAATTGCGCGGGGCATCGGCGCAGGCATTCGCCGCCGGCGATTCGCTCGCCATCGAGGTCGTGACGCCCGCGTACCCGACCTATCTTTACGTCACTTATCTGCAGGCGAGCGGCGACGCGGCGAACCTGTACTGGCCCGAAGGAAAGTTTCCGAAAGCGCTGCCGCCCAACACCAAAATGACTTTAGGCGGCGGGGCCGGCGGCGAACCGGTCTACCGCATCACGCCGCCGTTCGGCGATGAGATCGTGGTGGTCGTCGCTTCGGCAAGCCCGCTGTTTGCGGACGAACTGCCGGACACCGCGACCAGCCGCGATTACCTGACGTCTTTCCGCAAATCGTTTCTGTTGAGCCCCAGGAGCGGCGGCGGGCAGCGTACCGTATCGGTGCTTGCAGTACCGCTGAAGACGCAAGCCAAACCATGATGATCGGAAAACCTGTCATGCTGAAATTTACTGCTGCCGCAGGCGGCATGCTGGCGCTACTGATGCTTTTGTCCGCGCCGGCAGCGGCGCAGGACTCGCGCATGCCAACCACGGAGGAAATCATCCGCCAGCTCACGCAACCGCGGTTGAGCCCGGACGACCTGAAAAGCAACGCCGTGCAGGTAGAAGGCCGGCGGCGGCGCGCGGAGCCCACGCCGGGCGCGGGACCGAGCATCGATCTGGCGGTCAATTTCGAATACGCATCGGCGAAACTCACGCCCGATGCGCGCCTCGTGCTCGACAATCTCGCGCAGGCGCTCGCCGACCCCAAACTCGCCGCTTCGCGTTTTCGCATTGCCGGACACACCGATGCACGCGGCGGCGGCCGAATTGTCGGCACCGGGCGGCGCGTTGATAGTATCGGGGCGCGTGACAGGCCCGGATTGCAAGCCGCTCGCCGGCGCCGCCGTGGAGGCATGGCAGGCAGGCGATGCAGGGCTGCGTGCTCACGCGACCACCGACGCCGATGGCCGTTTCATGCTCACTACTACAGCACGTGCCGGCAATGCCGTCAGCTACCGCGTAACCCATCCGGAGCACCGCGCGTTCGCAACGCGCCACAGCGCGGGGACTCAACCGCAGCGCGACGAGACCGGCACCTGGCGCACCGCGGTAGGCATCGCGTTAGCCTGAAGAATGCGGCGCGCTACCGGTTCTGACCGGCGCTGTCGCTGATCAGCTTTGTCATGCGCTCGCGCTCGCGGCGTATGAACTCGGCGGCTTCCGCTGAAGTGGTTCCCATCGGGTCCGCTCCCTGCACGGCAAGTTTTTCTTTTACGTCGGGCGTCAACAGGATGCGACGCGTCTCGGCCTGCAATTTGGCGACGATCTCGGGTGATATTTTGGCGGGCGCGAATATGCCCTGCCAGGAACCCGTCACGAAATCGGCGATGCCCGACTCCCCGAACGTCGGCGTCTCCGGCAGCGCTGCGTTGCGCTGCGCGCTGGTGACCGCCAGCAGCTTCAGCTTGCCGCCTTTTACATAGGGCAAAGTCGCGAGCATGCCGTTGAACAGCACGTCAGCCTGGCCGGACGCGACGTCGAGCACCGCCTGCGCGCCGCCTTTGCCGGGAATATAAGCCCAGTCGATGCCGGTGCGCGACGCGAGCAGAATCCCCGCCCAATGCGGCGCGGTGGTTTGCCCGGAGGTCGCGAAATTCAGTTTGCCCGGCCGCGCTTTGGCTAGCGCAATGAATTGTTTGACGTTGGCCGCCGGCACGCTCGGATGTACGCAAAATAAATGCGGCGAATACGACACGATCGTCACGGGCGTGAAATCACGCTGCAGATCGATCGTGCCCTTGCCATGCATGAGCGCCGTGGTCGTCGTGCTGCCGTAATCAGCGAGCAGATAGGTGTAGCCATCCGGCGCGGCCTTGACGAGCATTTCATTGCCGATGAGGCCGCTGCCGCCAGGCCGGTTGTCGACGATGATCTGCTGCCCCCAGGCCTCTGTCAGCTTGGCGCCGATCACGCGCGCCAGAATATCCGAGGTGCCGCCGGCGACGTTGGCGATGAGCATGCGGATCGGCTTGACGGGGTACGTCGCATCGGCAGCGCTCGCTTGCCCTGCGCAAGCAGCCAGCGCGAACACTGCCATGTGAAAATACCCTCCGTGCAATTTCACGGCTTTGCCGTCGGCGCCACGGTGAGTCCGCGTATTTTGTGCTTTTCGATCGCGCGCGCGACGAATCCAGAGGCTTTGACGTCTTCAATGAACGCGGCCAGATAGCGCGCGCCGGCTTCGTGACCGCGCGGCGTGCCGGCTGCCTGCAGCACGGCGGTAAAGTTGCCCGGCAGGATGCGCGAGCCCGGCAGCTTGGGTTGATCGATCTCGAGCTGCGACTTCAAGCCGGCGAGCGCATCCATTTTCTCGGCAACGAACTGCTTGAAGGTCGCCTCGGCATCGGCGGTGCGAAAGAGCGTTGCGTGCTTCAACGTGCGCGTGAGATACAAATCGTAGGCGGCCTTGCCTGTCACCGAAATGCGCACGCCCTCCCGATCCACTTCATCGACGGACTTGAACGCCGAACCGGGCGGCACGAGATAGGTCGCTTCGATTTCGACGTAAGCTGCGGTGAAGGTGATCTCGTTCGCGCGCTTGGGCTCGATCGCGAGAAATCCAAGCTGCCATTCGCCTTTCGCGGCGGCTTCGGCCAGCCCGCCGGCGGATTCGTAATGCAGGATTTTGACCGGCACGCCCAAACGCTTGCCGAACTCGTGCGCGAGATCGAGCGCGACACCGCTCGGCGCGCGCGTGACGGGGTCGCGCGCGGTGAGCAGGATATTGGCAAAGTTGATGCCGACATGCAGTGTGCCCGTGGGGGCGAGGTCGGCGCGCGCGGCGGAAATATCTTCACTCATGATGGCGGAATTCCTCAGGATGGCGGAGCGATAATGTAACCCATCCCGCCGTCACGCACCGGACGCGGCGCGCGCGAACTCAAGATCCCAGGTAGCGGGTCTCGAGATGTTTACGCAGATGCTGCGGATTCAGCGCTTCGCCGCTCGCGCGCCGCACCAGTTCCGGCGTGTCCCAGCGGCTTGCCTGCGACCAGATATTTGCATTGAGCCACGCGAAAACCGGTGCGAGGTCGCCGGCCGCTATCCGCGCGTCGAGGTCCGGCGTGGCGCGGCGCATCGCGGCAAACCATTGCGCCGCGTACATGGCGCCCAGTGTGTAGCTTGGAAAATAACCGAACGCGCCTTCGGTCCAGTGCACGTCCTGCATGCAGCCGTCCTTGAAATTGCCGCGCGTATCGAGCCCCAGCAGCCCTTTCATCTTTTCGTCCCATAGCGCAGGTATGTCCTCGGCTTCGATTTCGCCCTCGATCAGCGCGCGCTCTATCTCGTAGCGCAGTATCACGTGCGCCGGATAAGTCACTTCGTCGGCGTCTACCCGTATGAAGCCGGGCTTTACACGCGTCAGCAGCCTGAACAAATTGTCCGCCGAGAACGCCGGCTGCGCGCCGAATTGCGCGCTCAGCATGGGCGCCAACAGGCCGACGAAACCGCGGCTGCGCGCGAGCTGCATCTCGAAAGACAGGCTCTGGCTTTCGTGGATGCCGTACGAGCGCGCCACACCTATCGGCTGGCCCAGCCACTCACGCGGCAGGTTCTGCTCGAAGCGCGCGTGGCCGGTTTCGTGGATAGAGCCCATCAGGCTTTGCGCGAAATCCTCAGCGCGATAACGCGTGGTCAGGCGCACGTCTTCCGGCACGCCGCCGCTGAAAGGATGCGTGCTTTCGTCGAGCCGCCCGGCGGCAAAATCGAATCCCAGCAATTGCATCACAGCGAGATTCAACGTACGCTGGCCCGCGACGGGAAACGGCGGGATTGGTGCAATGTTTTTTTCATCGCGCTGCTTCGCCTGCACGCGCGAGACCAGGTCCGGCAACCATTGTTTAACGTCCGCGAATATGCGGTCGATATCCGCAGCGCGCACACCGGGTTCGAAGCGGTCCATCAGCGCGTCGTAGCGCGTGAGTCCGCTGTCGGCGGCGAGCAATTGCGATTCTTCGCGCGCGAGCTTCACGACTTCACGAAAATTTTCAAGAAATCCAGGCCAGTCGTTCGCCGGGCGCTGGCTGCGCCACGCGTGCTCGCATTTCGCGCCCGCCAGCGTCTTGGCTTCGACCAGAGCTTCCGGCAACGCGTTGGCATCGCGCCAGTCGCGCCGAATCTCGCGCAGGTTGGCACGTTCGACGTCCGCGAGCGGCTCCTGCTCCGCCGCGCGCAACAATTCCGCCAGGCGCGGTTCCGTGCGCGTGCGATGGATCAAGGCGCTCAACTCCGCTTCCGCGGCGGCGCGCGCCTCATTGCCCTTGGGCGGCATCATCGCGTTGCGGTCCCAGCCGACGATGGAAGCGAGATGGTTGAAGCGGTAGAGACGCGACCACACGCGGCAGAGTTCGTTATAGCTGGGAGCGGAGACAGTTGCTGCAGACATTTAGATTTCACCGGCCCACCGGCCGGTTGCCTTCAAAGTTTGGGTATTCGCAACGTTTTACTGATCATCAGCGTGCCCGACAACAGGAACATGAGCGCCAGCGGATGCAGATCCCACGGCCCGCAGGTCCACACGCCGCCGTAAATATTCTCGCCCAGCCGGTCCTGCCACTCGAGCACCGCCAGCACCGCGACCAGCAATACGCTGGTGGGAATCGGTGTGCCTTCAAAATAAGCCGCCTTGTCGCTGCCTTGCGACAGGCTTTCGGCGGTCACGTTATATCTGGCCAGTCTGCTAACGCCGCAACAAACGAAGTAAATCAACACCATCCAGTCCCAGCCACCGCGCAGGCCGGCTGCATAACCGAGCGCCGCGGGGCGACGCCAAACGAGATGACATCGGCCAGCGAATCGAGTTCTCGCCCCAGTGCGGAATGAGTGTGCCGCCAGCGCGCGATGCGGCCGTCGAGGACGTCAAATACGAAAGCCGCCGGCGCCATCGCCGCCGCGGCATAGAAATGGGCCGCTGATGCATTGCCGACGTAGATCATGGCGAGAAAAATCATCGCCACCCCGCAGGCCGCATTGGCGAGCGTGAAAAAGTCGGCGAGATGAAAACCCCGCAGCATCGAGAAATGTTTGCGTGCTTTGAGCGGCGAGGGCATCGACTGAAGAGTCATCTTTTTTAGTATAACCCACCGGCCCCGGCACGGACCGGCGCGACGTGCGACGGCTTGTTGTTGCACCTATCGCGCCCCGACTGATCCAGATCAAAGCAAGCCGCATGACGCGTGCCTACTATTCATGAAAACGGGCCGCGGTGGCGGTTATATTCGCGCGCTCCCGTGCGAGCGGCCCGACCGGCGGGTAAAATGCGCCCATAGCGGCAATGTATGCCTGTAGATATCAAGGCCCGAAAATGAAACCCGACGATTCCAAGCTCGCCCTGCCGCAACAACAAGTCAGCATCGATGTGCTGCTGGAAAAGTACGCGAAAGGCGACGAGAAGTCCGCTGACGACGTGCGGCGCCGGGTAGCGCGCGCGCTGGCCGCGGTCGAGCACGATCCCGCGCGCTGGGAGACGGCGTTCTTCGAAGCGCTGGTCGGCGGATTCATTCCGGGCGGACGCGTGAATTCCGCCGCCGGCACCGACTTGCAGGCGACCTTGATCAATTGTTTCGTGCAGCCCGTCGGCGACTCGGTTTCCCAAACGGTTGATGGCCGGCCCGGCATCTACGTCGCGCTGATGGAGGCCGCGGAAACCATGCGGCGCGGCGGCGGCGTCGGCTACGATTTTTCGGCGATCCGGCCGAAAGGCGCGTACGTGCGCGGCACGCATTCGAGCGCCAGCGGCCCGGTATCCTATATGCGCGTGTTCGACCGCAGTTGCGAGACGGTCGAATCCGCGGGCTCGCGGCGCGGCGCGCAGATGGGCATATTGCGCTGCGACCACCCCGACATCGAAACCTTCATCCATGCCAAGGACCACGGCGATCTTTCGAACTTCAACGTCAGCATCGCGGTGACCGACGCGTTCATGCGCGCCGTCGAGACCGACGGCGACTGGGAACTCGTGCACAAGACGCCGCCCGACACGCGCGCCGACGAGCGGCAGAGGTCCCCGCGCGAGGACGGCGCCTGGGTCTACCGCACGGTGAAGGCGCGCGACCTGTGGCGGCAGGTCATGCAATCGACTTACGATCATGCCGAACCCGGCATAGTGTTCATCGACCGCATCAACGACGACGATAACCTGTCTTACTGCGAGCAGCTGGCCGCGACCAATCCTTGCGGCGAGCAGCCGCTGCCCGCATACGGTTGCTGCTGTCTGGGCAGCATCAATCTCACGCTGTTCGTCACCGACGCTTTCCGCCCCACGGCGAGTTTCGATTTCGCAGCGTTCGCGCGCGTCATTCACCCGGCAGTGCGCATGCTCGACAACGTGCTCGAAGCCACCGTGTGGCCGCTGCAGCAGCAGCAGGCGGAAGCGCACGCCAAGCGCCGCATCGGGCTCGGCTTCACCGGCCTCGGCGACACGCTCGTCATGCTTGGCCTCAAATACGATACTGGCGAAGCCCGCAACATGGGCGGCAAAATTGCCGCTTTCATGCGCGACGAATCCTATGCGGCATCGCTTGCCATCGCGAAGGAAAAAGGCGCATTTCCGCTGTTCGACGCGCAGCACTACCTGGCCGCGCCGCGCTTCGCCTCGCGCCTGCCGGCGGCGCTTAAAAAAGAAATCGCCGCGCACGGCGTGCGCAACAGCCACCTCCTGTCGATCGCGCCGACCGGCACCATCTCGCTGGCGTTTGCGGACAACGCATCGAACGGCATAGAGCCGCCTTACGCGTGGACTTATCAGCGCAAAAAGCGCATGCCCGATGACACGCATCGCACCTATGACGTCGAAGATCACGCGTGGCGCCTGTACCGACACTATGGCGGCGACGTGGAGAAACTGCCCGCGCACTTCATCACCGCGCTCGAAATCTCGGCGCTCGACCACATGCGAATGGTGGCGGCGATCGCGCCGTTCGTCGATTCGGCCATCAGCAAGACCGTGAACGTGCCGGAGAACTATCCCTACGACCAGTTCGCAGACCTTTACTTCGAAGCGTGGAAATCGGGACTGAAAGGCATCGCTACTTACCGGCCGAATGCCGTGTTAGGCAGCGTGCTCTCCGTCACTCCGGCCGCGACCGCCGAGCCCAACGACCTCGATACCTCCGATACCGACCGCCGCATCCGGCTCGATGCGGCGCCTGAACCGGCGCTGCTGAGCCTGCGCTGGCCCGGACGCCCCGTGTTGCCGGACGGCAATCCGTCGTGGACCTACATGGTTGAATCGCCGTTCGGACGTTTCGCCATCTTCGTCGGCCACGTGGAAAACGGCGCGCCCTACCCGTTCGAAGTGTGGATCAACGGCAACGAACAGCCGCGCGGCCTCGGCGCGATTGCGAAAACGCTGTCGATGGACATGCGCGCTCTCGACGCCCAGTGGCTGCGCATGAAGCTCGACGTGCTGGCGCGCACCGGCGGCGACGCGTTCGACTGCGCGATGCCGCCGGACGGCAAACCGCTGCGCGTGCCCAGCATCGTTGCCGCGTTCGCGTGCATCGTGCGCCATCGCGTGGACAAACTCGGCGCGCTCGCCGAAGCCGGCGGCAAATCGCCCGTGCTCAACGCCCTGTTCGCCAGCAAGGAACCCAAGACGGGCACCGACGGCACGATGTCGTGGACGGTAGACGTCTACAACCCGAGCTCGGACGACGATTTCGTGCTGATGTTGAAAGAACTGGTGCTGCCCAATGGCCAGCGCCGGCCCTATTCGATGTGGATGGCAGGCGCCTATCCCAAGGCGCTCGACGGCCTGTGCAAGGTGCTGTCGCTCGACATGCGCGTGATCGATCCTGCGTGGATCGGCATGAAACTGAGAAAGCTTTTGTCGTACGACGAGCCGCTCGGGGACTTCATGGCGCGCGTGCCGGGCACCGAGCGCCAGGAAAATTATCTCAGCACCGTGGCGTATGTCGCGCGCCTCATCATTCATCGCTACGCGCTGCTGGGCATACTCGACGAACGTGGTTTTCCGGTCAACGACATGGGCGTACTCGAAATGCCGGACGATGACCATAAGGCGGTCACCTTCGATTACCGTCCGGCACACGGCAAGCTGTGCAAGGAATGCGGCAATTCGGCGGTGATCAAAAAAGACGGCTGCGAATTCTGCACCGCCTGCGGCGCCATTGGAGCGTGCGGATAGGCGGCGCATGAAAACCGTCGCTCTGCCGGTCATGGTCGCGTGAAAACCGTCACACTGAATACCGGCGAACGCGTTCCCGCGTTCGGCCAGGGCACGTGGTACATGGGCGACGACCGCGCGACGCGCGCGGAAGAAATTGCAGCGTTGCGGCTGGGCCTCGATCTCGGCGCCACTCTCATCGACACCGCGGAGATGTACGGCGATGGCCGCGCCGAGCAACTCGTCGGCGAAGCGATCGCCGGACGGCGCGATGAAGTTTTTCTCGTCAGCAAAGTCCTGCCGCACAACGCGACACGGCGCGGCACCGTTAGCGCGTGCGAAAAAAGTCTTAAGCGTTTGAAAACCGACCGGCTCGATCTTTACCTGCTGCACTGGCGCGGCGGCGTGCCGTTCGCGGAAACGCTGGAAGCGCTGATGGCTCTCAAAAGCGCCGGCAAGATCCGCCACTACGGTGTCAGCAATCTGGATTTCTCCGACATGCAGGAAATGTGGCCGCTCGCCGGCGGCGCCGAAGTCGCGACCAACCAGCTGCTGTATAACCTGACGCGCCGCGGCATCGAATGGGACCTGCTGCCGTGGCTGCGCGAGCGGCGCGTTCCGGTCATGGCGTATTCGCCGCTCGAACAGGCAAGGCTCGCGAGCAACGCGAAACTCAAGACTTTTGCGCAGCGTCACGGCATGACGCCGGCGCAGGCGGCGCTCGCCTGGCTGCTGGCTGCAGACGATGTCATCGTCATCCCGAAATCCGGACAGCGCGAGCGGCTGCGCGAAAATCTGGGCGCGCTAGCCCACCCTCTGACCGCGGCGCAACTCAAGGAACTCGACGGACTGTTTCTGCCGCCGCACGGGCCGAGCGCGCTCGAAATGCTGTAGCGCGCCACCACCCCGCCAGAGCGTCAAGTCCTCGGCAGCCGGTGCCTGCTTTACGGCAGGCTTGCACGGACTTTTACGGTCCATCATGTGCCTCCCCCCAATAAATAGCGCTTTGGATCGTCAAAACGCACTTTTAAGCCACTTATGCGTCTTGGCCCGAAAATTGCAGAAAGTTTAGACGGCCTGCGCCAGCCCGCAGGCTTGTACATAGACCGACATTGATCAAAGCGGCTGGAGCGGCAAGGAGGCAAATATGCTGGAAGTGGATCTGCAGGATACCGACCCTATCGTCGAGCGCGCGATTACGGAGAGTTGCGCCGCTTTCGGCAGTGTCACGTCAGTCAAGGTGCACCGTGAACCATCGCCTTTTGCGCTGATTGAAATGTCCCGGCGCGAGCAGACCTACGAGGTAGCGGCCCAATATGGCGGTTCGGCGTTCGGCACTTCCGCGCTCATCCACCTGGCGCAAAAAGGCAAGGGCGGCTGACACATTTCGGCGCGCCGCGTTGCGCGTCATCCATTCGCGGCACGCGGCGCGGCGCTCCTCGCCGCAGGCTTTATCCGCTATGATTCCGGCATCGACCATCTGAAGATTGCGGCCCCGCGTCTTCCCGCATCAGGCGCCCCGAACATGGCAATACGTTCCACCGGTTTTTCCATGATAGAGATGTTGGTGGTGGTGGCGATCGTCGCCATCCTCGCGCTGATGGCGGCGCCCAGCTTCCAGGACCAGATCATCCGCGACCAGATCAACGCCGCGCTACCGCTCGCCGACATCGCGAAAACGCCGAACGCCGCGTCGTGGGCGATGCTGCAGACGTTTCCGCCGGACAATGCGAGCGCCGTGTTGCCACCTGCCGACAAAATCGTCAACAATGCGATCAGTGCGGTGGCGGTCGAGGACGGCTCGATACACATCACGTTCGGCAACCGCGCGAACGGCGTCATCAACGGCAAGATCCTCACGCTGCGCGCGGCGGTGGTGGAAGACGCGCCTGTCGTGCCGGTGACCTGGGTCTGCGGCTACGCCGAAGCGCCCGAAAAAATGACCATACACGGCCAGAACAGGACCAATGTTCCGGCCGCCTTCCTGCCGTTCGCCTGCCTCTCGCGCACGCCCAAGAAGTAGCTTGGTGCCGCAGTAGCGCTATTGCGGTCGCTCGCCCCTCACCTGAACGCGATGCATCATGCGCCGCTCGCTGGCATCGAAAGGGTCGCGCCGGTGCACGAGGCAACGATTGTCCCAGATCAGCGTGTCACCGAGCTTCCATTCATGGCCCCAGGTGAATTCCGGCCGCGACGCCTGCGCCCATAATTCGTCGAGCAGCGCTTCGCTTTCATCCAGCGGCAAGCCAAGGATATAGGCGTTGCGGCGCCGGCCGAGATACAGCGCCTTCCTGCCGGTGGCCGGATGCACGCGGAATACCGGGTGCCGCGCGCCCGGCGCCGCGCGCGGATCGCTGACTTCCTTGAAGCCTTTGCGCAACTGTCCACCGCTGTTGTACGACTCGTCATGGATGATCATTTTGCCGTCGAGCGCGCTGCGCGTTGCCGCTGGCAGCGTGTCGCACGCGAGATACTGGTTGGAAAAATACGTGTTGCCGCCGACCGGCGGCAACTCCAGCGCATGCAATATTGCGTACGAAACCGGCACGTCCCGGTATGACATGTCGGTATGCCAGATCGCCTCGCCGGCACCGAGATTGCCCTTGGGCTGACCATCCTCGATGATGTTGGAGATCACCAGCACGTCGGGATAGGCGTCGATATAAGGTTTGCCAATGATGCTCATGCCTGGCGGCTCGAGTTCGCCGAATCGCTTGCCGAAGGCGATCAATTGCGGATCGTCGATCGGCTGCCCCCTGACCACCACCACCTGGTGGTCGTAAAGGGCCTGCCGGATGCCGTCAAACATCGCGGCGGTGAGGTTGACAAGATCGACGCCGCGCACTTCCGCGCCGCACGCCTTGCCGGATGGAACAACTTCAACCACTGTGGAACGGGCGCCTGATGGCGCGGAAACCCGGGCTGCTTGCATTGCTTCCTCCTTCAGAACAAACGTATGATGCGCATGACTGGTTCACCCATCCCGCATACCGACGACTGCACATGCCGCGCAAAGCTTTACGCACCCGGCTCGAAATGGACGCTGCCGCACCCCTGTACCGGCAGGTTGAAAAACAGATCCTGCAATGCCTGGCCGAGGGCGAATGGAAACCGGGCGGCCAGCTGCCGACCGAAAGCCAGCTCGCCGAGCGCTTCGGCGTGGCGGTGTTCACCATACGCGCCGGCATTGCCGAACTGGTCGCCGCCAATATCCTGGTGCGCAAACAGGGTAAAGGCACTTTCGTTGCGCGCCACACGCGACAGCGCCAGCGCTACCAGTTTTCGCATGTGTTCGGCAATGACGGCCTGCAGATGTTTCCCGACCGCGAGTTGATATCCTTCAGGCGCGAAACCGCACCGGCGCCGCTGCAGGAAATTTTGCGGCTGCGGGGAGAAACGCGCCCCGCGATATTCGAAATCGAATGCCTGCTTACCACTGGTCTGCAGCGTGTGGCGGCGATGCAAATCACGCTTCCCGCAAAAAAATTTGCCGGCCTCACCGCGCGCACCATTCGCGCCAGCGACGAGAACCTCTACGCGGTCTACCAGGACGCGTGCGGCGTCAACGTCATCCGCATCGAAGAACGGGTGCATGCGGCAGTTGCGGCGTCCGCCATCGCGCGCGCGCTGAAAATTGCACCCGGCAGCCCGCTGCTGCGCATCGAGCGCATTGCCTACACGTATAACGATGTGCCGGTCGAGTTTCGGGTTCGCCATCTGGATGCCGCCAAATATCACTATCGCCTGGGTGAAGGCGGTCTCTAGGCGACCGCCACGGGAGCAAAGCGTTCGCTTCGCGTCTCGTGCGCACTCAGCACGGCGCGATCGACCTCCGGCCAATACCCGGGGCGCAGCACAATGCAACCGTCTTCGAACGGCAGCGGGTTTGCGAGCAAACGCACCTTGGGCTTGAGAAAGCCGTTCATGTCTCCCGCGCGGGCGAGAAAGCCGCGCGATACGCAGGCTTCCACCCAGCACATGAGTTCGGTAGCGACGCCGTCGCCAAGACAGATATCGAGACCGCGGCTGCGCGCCAGCGTCATGGCACGTATTGCGCGCTCGACGCCGCCGACACGCTTTAACTTGAGCTTTACCAGTTTGACCCCGTCGATGCCGGCCGCCCTGTTTATGTCGGCATCGGTGCGAATCGATTCGTCGAGCATCAGGGGCACCGTGGAAACTTTGGCCACCGCCGTATTCGCCGCCCATTCGTCCGCTTCGCATGGTTGCTCGAACAAATCGATGCCGTCCGGGTTGAGGCTGGATGCAAACCGGCATCCCTGCGCCTCGTCGTAGCCGCGGTTGGCGTCGAGCGTAATGCGCGCGCGCCCCCGTGCCGCCGCCTGGATCAACGCTATGCGCGCGAGATCGTCGTCGACCTGCCAGCCGACTTTCCCTTTGAACGTGCGGTAGCCCTGCGCAAAGCGGGCATCGACTTCGGCTTCGATGTCCGCTTGGTTGGCGCCGGCAATCGGCACCAGGAGCGGTATGCGCGTCTCCACCTTGACTTCCAAAGCCGGGTGGCGCTCCAGCACCGCGAGCGCAGTCAAAATCGCACAGGAGGCGAACGGCGCGCTGTCAACTTCTCCGTCGACCAGCGACTTTGCTTCCGCCACAGTTTTGCCGAGCAGGCGCGCCGCGACTGTCCGGCAAAATTCCCACGCGCCGTCGGCGGTTTCAGCCGTGGAGCCGGCGGGAATATAAGCTTCGCCCCAGCCAGTATTGCCGTCAGTGTCGCGGACCTCGACAATGATGGGCTCGAATTCCGTGTAGGTGCGGAACGACACCCGGTACGGTTTGGTGAGCGGCAATTTAAGCTGGCGCAGCGCGATTTCCTGGATAACCATGGTCTCGTTGGTGCAAGTGGCAACAGTTGATAAAAAAGCTTACTTGCGTATCATACGTATGACTTACAAGATACAACAAATACAACAGTCCGACAACCCGGAGGAGGTTTTTACGTGAGGTTCATCGTCAATGCGGCCCTGCTCGCTCTCGCTGTGCTGCCCGGTCCGCTGCACGCCGACAACTACCCGACGCGCCCGGTACGCGTCATCATTCCGTTCGCCGCCGGCGGCACCTTTGATCTCGTCGGACGCGTCGTCGCGCAAAAGCTTGGCGAATTGTGGGGACAACAGGTGGTCGCCGATAACCGGCCCGGCGGCGCCACGCTGATCGCGTCCGAACTGGTGGCAAAGTCGAACCCGGACGGCCATACGATTTATTTGTCGCCCAATTCACTGGCGGCCAATCCGTCGCTGCACGCCAAGTTGCCTTATGCGCAACGCGACCTGCAGCCCGTCGTGCTGGTCGCCGCCCAACCCATGGCGCTCGGCGCCCATCCGACTTTCAAGGCGAGATCGATCAAGGAATTGATCGACATGGCCAAGGCGGCACCCGGCGGACTCAATTACGGCACGGCCGGCATCGGCAGCGGCGGCTATCTCGCCGGCGAGATTTTCAAGCTGGCGGCCGGCATCGACGTCGTCCATATCAGCTACAAAGGCGGCAACGTGGCGATGATCGAGGTGATGGCCAACCAGATCAATCTGGTCATGACCGGGCTGCCCAACCTGCTGCCGCAATACAAGGCCGGCAAACTGAAAATACTGGCGGTCACCGACGGCAAACGTTCGGCCGTCGCCAAGGAGATCCCGGCCATCAGCGAAACGGTGCCCGGTTATGAATTCCGCAACTGGTTCGGCCTTATCGTGGCGCGCGGCACGCCTGCACCACTCATCCGGCGCATCAACGCCGACGTAAACCGGATTCTCGACACCGGCGATACACGCCAACGCCTGCTCGACCAGGGTTTCGAGGTGATCGGCGGAACCACGGAAGAATTCGATCGCGTCATCAGGGAAGACACGGTAAAGTTCGCGAAAGTGCTCAAGGGCGCGGAGAATCGTGCCAACTGACCCCGAAGTGCAGTCTAAAATGGCGTGATGCCCATCTTCGAAATTTTCAGCCTGCTCGCACTTGCCGCCATCGGGTGGCTGTGGCTCGACAGCCTGAAAGCGCGCGAAGTCGCGGTGCGCGCCGCGCGCGCGGCATGTTCAGCCGACGGCTTGCTGCTGCTCGACGACACGGTGGCGATCGCCCACCTGAAACCGGTGCGCGACGATGACGGCCACGTCAAACTCCAGCGCGCTTACGATTTCGAATACAGCGATACCGGCAACAACCGGCTTCAAGGCAGCATCGTTTTACTCGGCCACCGCGTTACCCTGCTCAACGTGGGGCTGCGCCTGCCGCCGGAAGTGCGCACTTTGCATTAGCGTTGCCGACAAAAAAATAGAAGGAAATCCGCCATGGCCAAAACCAGGCGCGTCGACGTGCACAGCCACGTGTTCCCGCGCGAAATGTTCGACCTGATACGGGCGCGCCCGCACGACTACGGCATGCATTTCGCGAATACGCCGGCCGGCGAGAAACTCCTGCGCGAAGACGGCCATGCGACTCCGCTGTTCGACGAATTTTTCGATGCCGATGCAAAGGTCGCGGGCATGGACCGCAAGGGCCTCGACATTTCGGTGATCTCGCCGACGCCGATGATTTATTTTTACAATCTCGATGCCGACCGCGCGGCCACCGCAACGCGCGTGACCAACGACGGTGTGGCCAATATGGTGGCGAAACGTCCCGACCGCTTGCGCGGTATGGCGACGCTGCCGATGCAGAACACGGACGCCGCGGTTGCTGAACTCGAGCGCGTCGTCAAAGAACACGGTTTCCGCGCAATTGAACTCGGCTGCACTATAGTCGGCGATCAGCTTGCCGAAAAACGCTACCGCCCGGTGTTGAAACGCGCGCAGGAGCTGAAGGTTTTCATTTTCACGCACCCGCATTTCACGGGCGACCGCTGCGGCCTTGAACCCTACTATCTCTCCAATCTGGTCGGCTTTCCGCTGGATACGGTGACCATGGCGGCGCACCTGATGTTCAGCGGCGCACTCGACGAGTTGCCGGACCTGCAGATCGTGCTCGCCCACGGCGGCGGCTACCTGCCGTACCAGATCGGCCGGCTTGCCCATGGCTACGCAGTGCGCAAAGAGCCGCACGCACATAAAGCATCATCGCCGCGCGACCTGCTGCGCCGTTTTTACTTCGACGCGCTTACCCACGACGACAAAGCCCTGGCTTTTCTGATCGAGCAGGTCGGCGCGGACCGCGTGACCCTCGGCACCGATGCGCCGTTCGACATGGGCGAGGAAAATCCGCTCGCGCGACTCGACACCGTGCCGGGGTTGAGCGCCGCCGACCGCGATCGCGTGCTCGGATTGAACGCCTTGGGACTGCTCGGCGAGAACGCTTAGTCTGCCCTACTCGCCCTTGATGCCGGCCGCCTGGATCACCTGTGCCCACTTGGCGCTTTCGCTTTGCACGAAAGCGGTGTACTGCTCTGGTGGATGGGGTCGGCGCCCTGCGAAGTCAGCCTGTCCTTGAGATCCGGTGAGTTGAGCGCGCGCAACCTGCCATCGCGCAAGTGCTGGATCGCGGTGGGCATGTTCGTGAACATGCTGGGGGTACGCCGTGAAGGCGTGACCGAAGCTGCCGGCAAATTGCAGGTCGGCGGCGTGATTCAGTACAGCCGCGGCCACATCAAGGTGCTGGCCCGCGGAAAATTGGAAGCGCGCGTTTGCCGACCATGGGCCCGTGTCCAGCCGAAAAAACGAAACCAGAGTTGGAAAATCGACATGAAGGCGTTGACCCCGGCGGCCCAAAGCCTGTAAAATTTTTATGCAAGTTGCTGGCGAAAGCCAGCGGGACATCGGGAGAGACCTCTCGATATCGTCAGGCGCCGAAGGAGCAACCACCCCGGAAACTCTCAGGCCAAAGGACCGATGTTCCAGTTCGCACTCTGAAGAGAACCTGGGTTCGTCACCCGAGGGACACCGAAGGAGCAAGTAACGCATGTAGCCCGCGTTGCGAATCTCTCAGGTCCAGAACAGAGGGGGTGTCTGCATGCATGTGCATGAGATTACTTCCCTACGACGTTCTGGAGCTTGTTAATCATGCAATCAATTGCTGTAATTGGCGCCGGCATTACCGGCGTCACGACCGCTTACGCCCTCGCAAAGCGCGGCTACAAAGTTACGATCTTCGATAAGAATCGATACGCCGCCATGGAGACATCGTTTGCCAACGGTGGGCAGTTGTCGGCGTCCAATGCGGAAGTGTGGAATCACTGGTCAACAGTCTTCAAAGGCCTCAAGTGGATGCTTAAGGGGAATGCTCCTCTCTTGATCAATCCAAAGCCGAGCTGGCACAAAATCTCCTGGTTTTTGGAGTTCATGGCCGCCATACCCCAGTACCGCAACAACACCATCCAGACCGCACGCCTTGCTATTGCGGCGCGCGACCATCTTTTTGCGTGGGCGTCCCGGGAAGGCATCGAGTTTGACGCCCGGCAAGAGGGTATTCTTCATTTCTATCGGGATAAGGGCGCGTATGACCACGCCGCGACAGTCTCGGAATTACTGGCCAAAGGGGGCCTCAAACGGCGACCCGTGACGCCGGAAGAGATGCGGGCCATAGAGCCGACGTTGAAGGGCGACTATTACGGGGGGTTCTACACCCCGAGCGATTCCTCGGGGGATATTCACAAGTTCACGCAGGGTCTGGCAGACGCCGGGGCAAGGCGCGGCGTGCAGAACCTGTTCGAACATCAAATCCACGCTGTAAAAGAGAGCGGCGATGGAGTGCGTATTTCCGGAACCTGCCGCCAGATTGCGTTTGACTACTCCTTTGATGGCCTGGTTGTCTGTGCAGGTATCGTTAGCCGTTCGATTGCGGCCTCGCTTGGTGATCGGTTGAATGTTTATCCCGTCAAAGGATATTCCATTACCGTTAACCTGCTCGACCTATCCAGTCAGGCAGCGGCTCCGACAGTCAGCCTGCTTGATGACGCAACAAAGCTTGTAGCCAGCCGCCTTGGTGTAGACCGATTCAGAGTCGCAGGTAGCGCGGAATTCAATGGTGCCAACAATGACATTCGCGCCGATCGAATTCGGCCGCTTCTGGACTGGGTACATGGCTGCTTCCCTGAAATTAATACTCGCAGCGTTGTTCCGTGGGCCGGTTTGCGCCCCATGATGCCGAATCTCATGCCGCGCGTCGGCCCAGGAAAATCGCCACGTGTTTTCTACAATACGGGGCATGGACATTTGGGCTGGACGCTTTCCGCGGCTACGGCAGAACTCGTCGCCGGCATGGTGGACCAAAGGGCTCGAGGGGCCCGCACGTTTGTCGACATACCGGTTGCTTCAAAGGCCAAGTCTCCTGACATGGGCGGCGGCCGCGCGAAGCCGGACCTTGTCTCATAGACGAAATTTGCGATCACAAACTCGGTGAGCTTCCCTCTGTTTTTCAGAAACGGGGCCTGCGTCAAGTCTCTAATACAAACTGCTATAGCGAAAAATAAATCAGTCTATCTTCGTGACTATTCAGCCTGAGGCAGGAGATGGATGGCATCCCATGAAAGCCAGGCGCAAGACCTCGAACAGATTATGCCCTTGCTTGTGCATGGTATCGAGATAGGAGCGGATGGTGCAGAAATTCTGCGCGCCGATG
>CANJHY010000036.1:0-31452 GCA_947474275.1 Betaproteobacteria bacterium | reverse complement strand
GGCGCATCGAGACTTTCATGGGGCTGGCCGGTGTCGGGGATCTTACGCTGACCTGCACGGGCGACCTTTCGCGCAATCGCAACGTCGGTCTCAAGATCGCGCAAGGTGTGGCGCTCGATAAGGTGCTGGGCGAACTCGGTCACGTCGCCGAAGGCGTTTACACCGCCAGGGCAGTCGACCGGCTGGCGCGCGAACTCGTCATCGACATGCCGATTACGCGCGCCGTGTGCCGCGTGCTGGACGGACAGATCCCGGCGGCCGACGCGGTGCGCGAGCTGTTATTGCGCGATCCCAAGGCCGAACACCGTTAATTCGCCCTGTTAAGCCCAAGTCCGGGCAGATGTCAGGAGTCCCTGACAGACAATCCTATCCCGGGGTTGTAAGCTAACCAACCAAGGCAAAGACGATATTGACGCTGCGATTGCCAATTGTTTGGTGCATTGCCAGTGCGGTTGATGGAGACATTCCTGGGGATGCAAGAGCAGCAGATGTGGTCGGAAACCGATGTGATGACGATGCGGGTCAATGAACTTGACGCCGTAATGTCAGCGCTGGGCGTCGGCACGGACCGCGGGCAACCGAGCGGGCTGGACGATGTTTTGTCGCTAGCGGCGGGCGAGCGTCAACGGCTGGGTGAATTGCTGTGCGCCGCGGAGCGAGTGACTCCGACGCAACGGGAAGAAGTGCTGGCCGAGCAGCGACGCAGCGGCCGCAAGCTCGGCGAGATCCTGATCGATCGCAGCAATCTTGCTGCATCCGAGTGCGAAGTGGTGCTGGAATTTCAACGGCGGCTGGCGGGGCAGGGGCCGACGGCCGGCAAACTTTTTCTCGGTAATCTGCTGGTCGTCACCGGCCAGATCACGCGCCAGCAACTGGTCGATGCGCTCAAGCACCAATCCGATCATGGCGGGCGGCTGGTGGTCTGTGGTCATGCGACCCCGCACCAGATAACCCGCGGATTGTCGCTGCAGCGCAAACGCATAGTCGCGGTGTTGATCGCGGCGCTGGCGCTGGTATCCGGGCCCGCGGTGCAGAACGCGCAAGCCGAGGGCAACACGGCCGCCAGTTTGCGGCGCTGCGCATCAGCCAGCCGAAACCCGAACCGGCGGCGCCCGGCGCACCTCCGGCGCAGGTCAGGGATGAATCGAAGGGCGCCGCTGATGCAAAATCCGCGGCAGTGGCAAAAGACACCGCGCCGGTTGCGCCGCGCTATCTGGAATTCAGCATATCAACGAGTGAAGTAGCCGATTCGGGGCAGAAGTCGGCGATGTCCACCGCACCTGCCCCGGCGGCGGCGCTGCAGGCACAAGGCGGGCCGAACACTACAGCGGTACTGGATGCCGCCATGCGCGCCGGCGGCGGCAAGCCGGAGGCGGCCAAATGAAGGAAACCTGGAACAAGTACGCCGCCCGGATCGACGCGCTGGTGTTGCGCGAGCGCCTGATGGTGTTTGGCGCGGCAATCCTGGTGTCGGTATATCTGGTGTTCGTGCTCTTCATCGAACCGGCGCAGAAACGCGAAAAACTGCTGGCCTCGCAAATGCGGCAGCAGCAGACGGAATTGCAGAATCTGCAGCAGCAGGCGCAACTGCTTGGGAAGCGATTGTCCGACCCCGACGAAGCGGCGCGCACGCGCCGCACCGATTTGCAAAGCCAGATCGCGACCATAGATAACAGCCTCAAGAGCATGCAGCACAGCCTGGTGCCGGCGCAACACATGAACGGATTGCTGCAGGATATGCTGGCGCGCAACCCGCGACTTCAGTTGGTCAGCATGCGCACACTTCCGCTGTCGACGCTGGTCGAAAAACGCGCCGGCGCAGCCGATATGCCGGCCGCTGACAAGCAGCAATTGGCGAGCGACGGCAATGTATTCAAGCATGGCGTCGAGGTCAGGCTGTCGGGCAACTATGCCGACCTCTACGATTACCTTGCGCGTCTGGAGGGTTTGCCGACGCGCATGTTCTGGTCGCGGGCGAGTCTGAATGCGGAAGACTATCCCCGGGTCACCCTGACCGTCACGATATACACTTTGAGTCTCGACAAAGCATGGCTGGAAGTATGATGCGGAAAAATTTCAAGCCGGGCTTATGCGCGGTGGCAACGATTGCGCTGGCCGCGAGTTCAGCGCTCGCGCAAGTCGCCAACGATCCGACGCGGCCGCCGGCTGCCATACTTTCGACCATGCAAGGCAGCGATGCGCAAAACGGCGCCCCGTTGCTGCAAAGCGTAATGATTACACCCACCGGGCGCTCCGCGATCATCGGTGGCGAGCACGTAAAACAGGGTGGCAAATACGGCGATGCGCAGGTGGTGAGAATCAGCGAAACGCAAGTGGTGCTGCGCTCGTCGACCGGGACCGAGACGCTGCATTTGTATCCGGGCATTGAAATGAAACCCGTGGTGGCCGCGCCGCCAGCCGTGCGCAAGCCGGCAGCGAAAAAGAAACGTAGCCCCGCTACTAAATCCCTGGGAATACAGCAATGAAAAACTGCTTGATCGTAATTCTGGCCGCCGTGGCGCTGAGCGCCTGCGAATCCAAACTGTTCAAAAAAGATGCGGTGCAGGGGCAGATCGAATCCGAACTCGGGCGGGCAGGCCAGGCGCGCGCCAAGCCGGCGCAGCCTGACGCAGTCAGCCAGGCATTGTTGCCGCCGCTGACAGTGGACATGCCGAAGACTTCCAAGCCGATCGATCCGCGCTTCGATCTGAATGTGAATATGGCGCCCGCCAATCAGGTTTTCATGGCGCTGGTGTCCGGCACGCGCTACAGCATGCTGGTGCATCCCGACATCAGGGAAAATATCTCGGTCAATCTTAAAGACGTGACGATGAACGAGGCGCTGGAGGCGATTCGCGAACTCTATGGTTACGAATACAAAATTCAGGGCACGCGAATTTATATACAGCCGGTGACGGTGCAAACGCGCCTGTTTCAGGTGAACTATCTCGCCGGGCGCCGCGTCGGCAGTGCCGACATGCGCGTATCTTCCGGCTCAATCCAGCCTGCCACGGGTGCTGCGGGCACGCCTGCCACGACTGCCGCATCGACCTCGGCACCGGCAGCGAGCGCCACCGGGCAGCGTTCCGACAGCAGCCGCATTACCACGACTTCGGATAACGACTTCTGGACGGATATCGGCAACGCGATACGCACCATCATAGGTGCCGATGGCGGAGCCAACGTAGTAGTCAATGCGCAGGCGGGCGTGGTTCTGGTGCGCGCGCTGCCCGCCAACCTGCGCGCCGTCGAGCAGTATCTGAAGGCAATGTCGCTGGTGGTCGAGCGGCAGGTCATGCTCGAAGCCAAAATTATCGAAGTTACCCTGAACGACCAGTACTCGACCGGCATCAACTGGGCGGCATTCAAGGGCAATTTTGCCGGCGGGGTGCTGCAGCCGGGTACGACGCTGGGCAACAGCGGAACACTGTCTGCCTTTACTGCGCGCGCGCCTGACGGCACGCCATTGCAGAGCTCGAATATCAGCGCAACTACCGGCGGCGTTGCCGGGGTGCTGGCGGGTTCCAACGTGCCGGCCTCCGTATTCGGGCTTGCATTCCAGTCGAGTACTTTCGCGTCGCTGCTGTCCTTTCTGGAGTCCCAGGGTACGGTGCAAGTGCTTTCGAGCCCGCGCATTGCCACGCTGAACAACCAGAAAGCGGTGATCAAGGTTGGTACCGATGAGTTTTTTGTCACCAACATCTCGACCACGACGACGACCAGCGGAACCGGCAACACCATTTCGCCGACGATAACGGTGCAGCCGTTCTTCTCCGGCATCGCGCTCGACGTGACGCCGCAGATTTCGGAAGATGACCAGATTACCCTTCATGTTCATCCGTCAGTCAGCCTGGTGACGGATAAAACCAAGACGCTCAACCTCGGCACGCTCGGCGTCATTACCTTGCCGCTGGCGTCAAGCAATATCAATGAAAGCGACACCATCGTGCGGGTACAGGACGGCACGATCGCCGCCATTGGCGGTTTGATGAAGCAAGGGCAATCCAACAATGATTCCGGTCTGCCGGGGACGCGGAATTCGCCCTTCCTCAGCAGCGTATTTGGCAGTCGCAGCCAGCTGCTTAATAAAAGCGAGCTCGTAATACTGCTGAAGACCACGATCATCAAGGGCGATATGGCGTGGCAGCAACAGGCGCAGGAGGTCAACGAACGCATGCAAAACCTGCGGCGTCCCGATCTTACGCCGGGACAACCCGCAACTCAGAGCAAGTAACCGGGCCCCATGTACCTGGCTCATTTTGGACTGCACGAACTGCCGTTCGGCATCACGCCCGACACGAGCTTCGCGTACGCATGCGCGGGCCATCAGGAAGCGCTCAACACGCTGCTCGTCGCCGTCAAGAACGGCGAAGGCTTCATCAAGATCACCGGCGAGGTCGGCACCGGTAAAACGCTGCTGTGCCGTAAATTCCTATCCACGCTCGACGACAGCTACGCGTCGGCGTACATTCCCAACCCGTATCTGGAGCCGCGCACCCTGCTCTTGGCGCTGGCGGAAGAACTTGGCGTTACCGTCGCGCGCGAAGACGATCAGCATCATTTGATCAAGGGCCTGACGCAGGCCCTGCTGGGCTTTGCCGGACAAGGCAAGTCGGTGGTGCTGTGCCTCGATGAAGCGCAGGCGATGCCGATCGAAAGCCTCGAAGCGCTGCGCCTTTTGACCAATCTCGAAACCGAAAAGCGCAAGCTCCTCCAGGTCGTTTTGTTCGGGCAGCCCGAACTCGACGACAAGCTCGCGGAGGATTCCGTGCGCCAGTTGCGTCAACGCATTACGTTTCAGTACCGGTTGGGCGAGCTGGGACGCGACGAGCTCGATTACTATCTCGCGCACCGCTTGCGCGTCGCGGGTTATCGCGGCAATCGTTTGATCACCAAGCCGGCGGTGCGTGCACTGCACCGGGCGAGCGGCGGGACTCCGCGGCTGGTAAACGTGCTCGCGCACAAGTCGCTGCTGCTCGCTTTCGGCGAAGGCGCGCAGCAGGTAACGCCCCACCACGTGCGCGCCGCTACGAACGATACCCCCTCGGCACGCCAGCAAAGCTGGTGGTGGCTCGGGTTTGCCATGTTGGTGGTATCCGCCGGCGGTATCGGCTGGATGATGATGTACAGATAACCGGCGCGCGCATGAGCCTCATCAATCAAATGCTGCAGGACCTCGAGAAACGCCGCGCGTCGGGTGCCGAGCGCAGCGCGCTGCCGGACCAGGTGCGCGTGCTGCCGCGCGAAGAAGCGCACAGCATGCCGTGGTGGCTGATCGGCATTGCGGCCGCAGTGGTGTTGATTGCGTTGCTCGCGTGGCAGTTCAACAGGCAGGCGCCGTCTGCGCCGTCCGTGCCGGTGGCGCAAAGCCAGCCTGCCCCCAATCCGCCGCTCGTGGAATTTCCGGCGCCGCTGCACGCTGCGGGCGCGCCAGCGTCGCGTCTGGCGCTTGATCTGGAGCAACCACCATCTGCTGCCGCGCGTCCGCCGGCGCCTGCGAAGCTGAAGGCCGTGCCGCCGCCGCTTGCCGCCGCTGCAGTAGTGGCAGAACCGAAAGCGGCAGCGCAGCCGGCGCCCGCCGCAGTCAAGGCTGAACCCGCGCAGGCAAAGGCGCCGCCGGTGGAAACACCCAAGCCCGCGCCGCCAACCCCGAAAACGGTCGAGGTGTTGCCCGAAACGAAAGCGCCGGTGAATGCGCAAATCGATAAACGCGCGCAAACGTTGACGCCGCAGCAACACGCGGAAAACGACTACCGCGAAGCTGCAAATTTTCTGAACCAGGGACGGATAGCCGAAGCGCAGAACGGTTTCCGGCGTGCGCTGCAGCAAAGTCCTTCGCACATTGGGGCGCGGCAGGGGTTGTTCGGCTTGCTGGTCGAGGCCAAAAAAACCGCTGAAGCCGAACAGTTGTTGCAGGAGGGCTTGAAACTTAATCCCAACCAGCCCGGGTTCGCGGTGGCACTCGCCAGCTTGCAGTACGAGCGCGGCGATATTACGGGCGCTATCGATATTATGCAGACGTCCGCGCCCGCAGCCCAATCCAGCCCCGACTATCTGGCGCGCCTTGCCGGGTTGCTGCAACGCCAGGCGCGCCACCGCGAGGCGATAGACAATTACCAGGCGGCGTTGCGACTGGCACCGGGGTCCGGCGTGTGGCTGATGGGGCTCGGCATCTCGTTGCAGGCGGTGAACCGCAACAGCGAAGCGCAGGAAGCGTTTCGCCGCGCCAGGAGCAGCAACACGCTCAATCCGGAGTTGCAGGCGTTTGTCGACCAGCGCCTGAAGCAACTGCAGTAGGGCAGGATTCAGGATTCAGAGCACGGCGTAACCCGCGCTGGGTTTTACCCTGAATCCTGAATCCTGTTTTTCAACCCTGTTTCAGCGTTCGCGCCACCACCCAACCCTGAATTTCGATTGCGCCGGCTTTGCGCAGGTTGCGCGCGAGTTCATTGAGCGTGGCGCCGGTCGTCAGCACATCGTCGATGACAGCGACACGCCGGCCGGTGAGATCCATGTCGCAGACAAACGCGCCGCGAATATTTTTCGCGCGTTCCTCCCACGGTAATGCCGCCTGCGGCGCGGCTTCGCGCACGCGCCGGCACGCTGCCGCCGCCAGTTCGATGCCGGTTGTGCGGCTGACATGGCGCGCGATTTCAAGCGCCTGGTTGAAGCCGCGTTCGCGCAGTCGTCGCGGCGCCAGCGGCATCGGGATGATGAGATCGACAGAGCTTGCCAACTGTGAAGTAAGCGCGCGGGCGAAGAGGCGCGCGAGGGCGAGATTGCCGGCATATTTGTAATGGTGGATCAGCGGCGCCAGCGGCCAGTCGTAAGTGAATGCCGCACTTACCGCGGAAAAACGCGGCGGGTGAGCGAGGCACGTGCCGCAGAGCCGGCCGTGATGGGTGGGCAGCGCGCATTGCGGACAATGCGCATCCGGCAGCCATGGCAGTTCCGCGTAGCAGTCGGCGCACAACGCCTGGGCGGGTGCCGCGGCGTTGCACAGCAGGCAGTGCTGGGGCAGGGCCGCATGTACAATCTGCGCGCAATTGTTCAAAATGAGCCGGCGCCAGTTTGACAAGCTGCTGGCGATCGCTGATGATGCAAAGCTCATGATCTAAATCAGTTTTTTAAAAAGTCTGCACTTACCCGCGAGTCTTATGCCCATGGATACCCTTAGCCACAACGCGCCAACCCCGGCAACTGCCGACAGCCCCCGCAACGTGTACTGGAACGTCGAGCAGGTCGCGCAACTGCTCGAACTGCCGTTCAATGATCTGCTCTATCGCGCGCAGGGCGTGCATCGCGAAAATTTCGACGCCAACGCGATCCAGTTGTCGACTTTATTGTCGATCAAGACCGGCGGCTGTCCGGAGGATTGCGGTTACTGTCCGCAGGCGGCGCGCTATCACACGGACGTGGACAACGAGGACATGCTGGCACTCGATGTGGTGGTAGCCGCAGCGCGTGCTGCCCGCGAAAAAGGCGCGACGCGTTTTTGCATGGGCGCGGCATGGCGCGGCCCCAAACAGCGTGACCTCGACCGCGTGGTCGAAATGGTCAAGGCGGTGCGCGGGCTCGGCATGGAAACCTGCGCCACGCTCGGCATGCTGAAGGAAGGCCAGGCCGAGCAGCTGAAGGACGCCGGCCTCGACTACTACAACCACAACCTGGACACCGCGCCCGAGTTTTACGGCGAGATCATTTCGACGCGCACCCAGAACGACCGGCTGGATACGCTGGGCAAGGTACGCGAGGCGGGCCTGCACGTATGCAGCGGCGGCATCGTTGGCATGGGCGAAACGCGCCGCACGCGCGCGGCTTTGATCGCCCAGCTCGCAAATCTCAATCCCTATCCCGAAAGCGTGCCCATCAACAACCTGGTCCAGGTCGAAGGCACGCCGCTCCATGGCACCGCTGCGCTCGATCCTCTTGAGTTCGTGCGTACCATAGCGGCAGCGCGCATCACCATGCCCAAGGCGATGGTGCGTTTGTCGGCGGGGCGCCAGGAAATGTCGGAAGGCATACAGGCGCTGTGTTTTCTCGCGGGCGCGAATTCCATTTTCTACGGTGACAAGCTGCTGACCACCGGCAACCCCGAAGCCGAACGCGATCGCGCATTGATGGACCGGCTGGGAATGCGTCCGATGACGCGAGAGGCGCGAGGCGAGATGGCCCAAGGCCACGTAGGGCGAGAGGCGTAAGACCGTTAGGTCCGGCATCACGACGGTTTCGTTTTTCGCGCCTGACGCCTCACCGCTGCCATGCCTTTTACTGAACTCGCCGCCGACCTTGCCGCGCTCGATGCGCGCGGTCTCAAGCGCCAGCGCCGCCTGCTGCAAAGCCCGCAAAGCGCGCACGTCCTGGTCGATGGGTGCGAAGCCGTTGCGTTCTGCAGCAACGATTATCTCGGCCTCGCCGCCGATCCCCGGCTGGTAGCGGCGGCGTGCGAGGGAGCGCAACGCTGCGGCGTGGGCGCTGGCGCCTCCCACCTGATACTCGGCCATGCAGCGTCGCATCATGAACTCGAGATGGCATTGGCGGAATTCGTCGCATTGCCCAGCGCATTGCTGTTCTCGACCGGCTACATGGCGAACATCGGCATCGTCACCGCGCTCGCCGGACGCAATGACGCTGTGTTCGCCGACAAACTCAACCATGCATCATTGAATGACGCGGTACTCCTGTCGCGCGCCGATTTCAAGCGTTACGCGCACGGCGACCTTGCGGCGCTCGAACGGTTGCTCGCGGTATCGAAGGCGCGGCGCAAACTCGTCGTCGTCGACGCCGTGTTCAGCATGGACGGCGATATCGCGCCGGTGCCGCAATTGCTGCAATTGTGCGAGCGCTACGACGCGTGGCTGATGCTCGACGACGCGCATGGCTTCGGCGTGCTGGGCGCGACTGGCGGCGGCGTGTTGCAGCATTTTGGCGTGACTTCACCGCGCATCATCTACATGGCAACTCTCGGCAAGGCGGCCGGCGTGGCCGGCGCGTTCGTGGCCGGCAATCCCGATCTGATCGAAACGCTGGTGCAAAGCGCGCGCACTTATATTTACACCACCGCGACACCGCCGTTGCTGGCGCACGCCCTGCTTGCGAGCCTCGACATCATCGGTAGCGAGCAGGGCCGGCGGGATTTGCTGGCGCGGCTGATCGCCCAGTTTAAAGTGGGCGTGGCCGGCCTGCGCTGGCCGCTGATGCCTTCCGATACCGCGATACAGCCGCTCGTCATCGGCGGCAACGCCGAAGTGCTGCGCGTCTCCGCGGCATTGGCGGCGCGCGGCGTTCTGGTGCCGGCAATTCGTCCGCCGACGGTGCCGGCGGGCAGCGCGCGCCTGCGCATCTCGTTGTCGGCGGCGCACACCCAGGAAGACGTTGCGCAACTGGTCGAAGCTTTGCGTGAAGTCGAAAAAGAATCTTGAACCGCGAAGGATTCCTTTCAATGCCCCCTTGCGGGGTACGCGAAGGTCGCAAAGGAACGTCTGGAGCCTTCAAATGTACATAAAAAAATTCACTGCGAATATTGCCCAGATGCCGCTGGATGCCGTTATCTGGAAGTCCTTCGCATTTCCTTCGCGTCCTTTGCGGTGAAGCTGTAATGAATTTGCATGTCAAGGTTGCGGGCAGCGGTCCAGATCTCGTGCTGGTGCACGGCTGGGGCATGAGTGCAGGCGTATGGGACGACACTGCAGCGCAGCTCGCGCAGCAGTTCCGCGTGCACAGCGTCGAGTTGCCCGGCCATGAAAGCCCTGCATGCGCGCCGTATACGCTTGATGCAGTCGCTGCGGCGCTGGCGGACATCTGTGCGCCGCGCGCGACGGTTTGCGGTTGGTCGCTGGGAGGGCAGATCGCGCTGCGCTGGTCATTCATGCATCCTGAGCAAGTCGAGCGCCTGGTGTTGATCGCGAGCACGCCGCGCTTTGTGCGTGGCTCTGATTGGAACAACGGCATGGACGTTGCGGTATTCGATGCTTTTGCGCAGGATCTGGCGCACGACGCGCAGGGCGCGTTACAGCGATTTGCGATGCTGCAGGCGCATGGCGACGCGGACGCGCGTAATGTGTCGCGCCGGCTGCGCGCATGCCTGTCGGTGCGCGGCGCAGGCGACGTGGCATCGCTGGCCGCGGGACTGCAGATACTTAGGGACACGGATTTGCGTGCCGATCTGCCGCGCATTGCTCAACCCGCCCTGATCGTGCACGGCGAGCGTGACACCGTGGTGCCGCTTGCCGCCGGCGAATACCTGGAGCGTACTTTGCCGCAAGCCACCTTGGCAGTTATCGCAGGCGCGGCGCATGCGCCATTCGTGACGCAACCACAGGATGTCGCGCGGCGCATTACGGAGTTTTGTCGTGGATAGCGCGCCCGCGCTCGACAAGCGCCTGCTACGCGTCGCGTTCGAGAAAGCCGCCCCCGGCTACGACGCTGCGGCAGTGCTGCAGCATGAGGTGTGTCAACGCATGTTGTCGCGGCTCGATTTCGTCAAGCTGCAACCGTCCGTGCTGCTGGACGCCGGATGCGGTACCGGCAACGTCGTGCCGGAACTGGCCGCGCGTTTTCCACGCGCCACGCTCTACGCGCTCGATATTGCGACGGCGATGGTGCAGCGTGCCTGCGCGCGCGTGCCGTGGTGGAAGCGGGCGCTGGGGCGCGGCGTGGTGCCGGTGTGCGGCGATATCGAACGGCTGCCGCTGCGCGCCGGCGCGGTCGACATGGTGTGGTCCAATCTTGCGCTGCAATGGATGAACGACCCGCCGCACGCGTTTACCGAGTTGCGTCGTGTGCTGGCGCCGGGCGGCTTGCTGATGTTCAGCACTTTCGGTCCCGACACGCTGAAGGAGCTGCGCGCCGCCTATCAGGGCACCGACCGCTATACGCACGTCAACCGTTTCATCGATATGCACGATATCGGCGACATGCTCGTGCACGCGGGATTCGCCGACCCGGTGATGGACATGGAATACATCACGCTGACTTACGCCGACGTGCGCGCGGTGATGCACGACCTGAAAGCGATAGGCGCGCACAACGTGACCGCCGGCCGCCGGCAGGGCATGACCGCACGCGCCACATTTGCCGCGGTCGAGCGCAACTACGAAGGTTTTCGCCAGGCCGGTCGCCTGCCGGCGACATTTGAAGTGATTTACGGTCACGCGTGGCTGCCGCAAAAGCGCACCACGCCGGATGGCAGGCGCGTGATCGATATCAAGCCGCACCAGGAATTTTGACGTGCCCCTTCACGCCCTACGTGGCCCCGGGCCATCGCCCCTCACGCCGCACGGCTTTTTTATCACCGGCACCGATACCGGTGTCGGCAAGACTTTAATCGCATGCGCGCTGCTGCACGCGCTTGCGCGCACGGGCCTGCGCGTCGTCGGCATGAAGCCGGTCGCAGCCGGTGCGGTGCACAGCGCCGAGGGGCTAATCAACGATGATGTAGCGCAATTGCGCGCCGCCAGCAGCGTCAAGGCCGAACTTGCGCTGGTCAATCCCTATTGTTTCGAGCCGGCGATCGCGCCGCATATCGCCGCTGCGCAGGCGGGCGTTACCATCGATTGCGCCCGCATCGCGCAGGCGCACGCGCGGCTGGCCGCCATGGCTGATGTCGTCGTCGTGGAAGGAGCCGGCGGTTTTTGCGTGCCGCTGAATAGCAGCGAAAACGCTGCCGACCTTGCGTACTACTTCGGATTGCCGGTGATACTCGTGGTCGGCGTGCGCCTCGGCTGCATGAATCACGCTTTGTTGACGGCACAGGCGATACGCGCGCGCGGACTGAAACTCGCCGGCTGGATTGCCAACCGTATCGACCCCGCAATGCCGGTTGCCGAGGAAAACGTGACCGCACTCGCCGAACGCCTTGCGGCGCCGCTGCTGGGCGAAATCGAATTCACGGTGACGCCCGACCCGCAGCACCTCGCCGCCTTGCTCGACTTGTCCAATCTGGCCTGAACCCTGCGGCGTCGCGCGCATGGATCGGCTTTGTACGGCGAAACCCGAGGATTTTACTCGGGCTATGGTTTGCCTAGACACCGCCCAGTGTGCTAAATTCCAAGTGTTTTTCGCGTGTTAGCTGATGTTGTTTTGATTTAGGGAACGGTTCAATGGGGTGCGGCGACAGAGGGCAGGGTCGGTCAGGTGTTGGCTACCCATCGCTATCCCGCCCTGACATCTTGCGGCCGGAATCCCGCGGCCGGTTTCGCAGCGCTGTTTACGTTTTGCACGCCCGATCCGGAATGCCGGCGCGGCGCGCAACCGTTGCGCGCCGTATGACCAGTCCCGCGTGACGCGCGGCGGGAACGAATTTAACGCACTGTTGGAGTCAAGCATGATCAGTAAGTGGACCAAGCGTTTTGCGGCCGCAGCCGCGGCGGCCTGCATCCTGGCGCCGGCGCTCGCAGCCGCCAGCCAGTACAACCTGCAGCCGCCGCAAACCATCATCGCGCGCGAGATCTACGATCTGCACACGCTGATCTTCATCATCTGCTGCGTGATCTTCGTGGTGGTGTTCGGCGCGATGACTTACTCGATCATCATGCACCGCAAGGCGGTGGGCCACAAAGCCGCGCAGTTCCACGAAAACACCACGGTCGAAATCATCTGGACCATCGTGCCGTTCATCATCCTGATCGGCATGGCGATCCCGGCGGCCAAGACCATCATCGCGATGAAAGACACTTCCAGCCCGGACATAACGATCAAGGCCACGGGCCACCAGTGGAAATGGGGTTACGACTACCTGCAGGAAGGCATCAGCTTTTACAGCAGCCTTTCCACCCCGCGCGAAATGATCACTGACAATTCGCCCGAGGGCTACAAGAAGCGTGAGGCCTACGCCAACTATCTGCTTGAAGTCGACAACCCGGTGGTGGTGCCGGTGGGCAAGAAGGTGCGCATTATTACCACTGCAAACGACGTGATTCACGCGTGGTGGGTGCCGGCATTCGGGGTGAAGCAGGATGCGATTCCCGGGTTCGTGCGCGATACCTGGTTCAAAGTCGACAAGCCGGGCACCTACCGCGGCAATTGCGCCGAGCTGTGCGGCAAGGAGCACGGCTTCATGCCTATCGTGGTCGAGGCGGTGGAGCCCGAGAAGTACGCGCTGTGGGTCGCCGAGCAGAAGAAAAAAATGGCGGCGCAGGCGGATGATCCGAACAAGGTCTACACGGCCGACGAACTGAAGGCGCGCGGTGAAAAAGTGTATGCCGCGAACTGCCAGGTTTGCCATCAGCCGAACGGCATGGGCACGCCACCCGCGTTCCCGGCGCTGGCGGGCTCCAAAATCGCGATCGGGCCGAAGGACGGCCATATCGGCATTGTGCTCAACGGCAAGCCGGGCACCGCCATGGCATCGTTCAAGCAGTTGTCGGATGTCGAAATCGCGGCCGTTGTGACGTATGAGCGCAACGCGTGGAGCAACAAGACCGGCGACATGGTGTCGCCCGCCGACGTCAAGAAATTACGCAAGTAGGACCTAGGAGATTCCCATGGAAGCAGCACACGGACACGATCAGGCGCACGGCCACGACGATCACGCGCATCACCCATCGGGCATCATGCGCTGGGTCCAGACGACCAATCACAAGGACATCGGCACGCTTTACCTGATTTTCAGCCTGACGATGTTCTTCATCGGCGGCATGCTCGCGTTCGGCATCCGCGCCGAGTTGTTTCAGCCCGGGTTGCAGTTCTGGCGTCCCGAGTTTTTCAACCAGTTGACCACCATGCACGGCCTCATCATGGTGTTCGGCGCCATCATGCCGGCGTTCGTCGGCTTCGCCAACTGGCAGATCCCGATGATGATAGGCGCGCCCGACATGGCGTTCGCGCGCATGAACAACTGGAGCTTCTGGCTGCTGCCGCCGGCGGCGATCCTGCTGGTCACGTCGTTCTTCGTGCCGGGCGGCGCACCCGCCGGGGGCTGGACGATTTACGCGCCATTATCGACGCAGATGGGCCCGGGCATGGATCTCGGCATTTTCGCGCTGCACATTATGGGCGCGTCGTCGATCATGGGCTCGATCAACATCGTCACCACCATCCTCAACATGCGCGCGCCCGGCATGACGCTGATGAAAATGCCGCTGTTCGTGTGGACGTGGCTGATCACGGCCTACCTGCTGATCGCGGTAATGCCGGTGCTGGCGGGCGCGATCACGATGCTGCTGACCGACCGCCATTTCGGCACCAATTTCTTCAATGCGGCAGGCGGCGGCGACCCCGTGATGTTCCAGCATATTTTCTGGTTCTTTGGCCACCCCGAGGTCTACATCATGATTCTGCCGGCGTTCGGCATCGTCTCCCAGGTGATTCCGGCGTTCGCGCGCAAGCCGCTGTTCGGCTACGCCTCCATGGTTTACGCCACCTCGTCGATCGCGATCCTGTCGTTCATTGTGTGGGCGCACCACATGTTTACCGTCGGCATGCCGGCGGCGGGGCAGTTGTTCTTCATGTTCGCCACCATGCTGATCGCGGTGCCGACCGGCGTTAAGGTGTTCAACTGGATCGCCACCATGTGGAAAGGCTCGATGACTTTCGAGACCCCGATGCTGTTTGCGGTGGGTTTCATTTTCGTGTTCTCGATGGGCGGCTTTACCGGCCTGATCCTCGCGATCACCCCCGTCGACATCCAGTTGCAGGACACCTATTACGTGGTGGCGCACTTCCATTACGTGCTGGTCGCCGGCTCGCTGTTCGCGATTTTCTCGGGTACCTATTTCTGGCTGCCGAAATGGACCGGACATATGTACAGCGAGACTCTCGGCAAATGGCATTTCTGGACCTCGCTGGTTTTCTTCAACGTCACGTTCTTCCCCATGCATTTCCTGGGCCTTGCCGGCATGCCGCGCCGTATTCCGGATTACGCCATGCAGTTCGCCGATTTCAACATGCTCGCGACTATCGGTGCCTTAGGCTTTGGACTGTCGCAGCTGCTCTTCGTATGGGGCATCATCAAGTGCGCCAAAGGTGGCGAGAAGGCACCGAACAACCCGTGGGAAGGCGCCGATACGCTCGAGTGGACGCTGAGTTCGCCGCCGCCGTATCACAGCTTTGAGACGCCGCCGGTCGTCAAGTAATGCATGCCGCGATGGATGAACGGTCGCCAGCGGGCAGGCGGAAGACCGCGCTGATACTGGCATTGATCGCGGCCGTTTTTTTCGTCAGCGTTATAATCCGGCATTGGCAATGAGCGCTCAGGCCCAGTCGAACCTGCTGACGATGCGCAAGCTGTTCGTCGTCGCCGTGGCGATGTTCGGCTTCGGCTTCGCGATGATTCCGTTCTACAAGAAAATCTGCGAAGTCACCGGCGTCAACAACGTGCTCAAGGCCGACACGGTCGAGAACACGCAGATCGATACCGCGCGCTTTGTCACGATCGAATTCGATTCCAACCTCTCGGGCAAGCTGCCGTGGACTTTCCGTCCGCTGCAGTCGAGCGTGCGCATACACCCGGGTGAAATGACCACCGTGATGTACGAAATCCGCAATACAGCCGATCGCGCGGTCACCGGCCAGGCCGTGCCGAGCTACGGTCCGCAGCGGGCGGTGCAGTTCTTCAAAAAACTCGAATGTTTTTGTTTTACCCAGCAGACCCTGCAGGCGGGTGAGACGCGGCAAATGCCGGTGGTCTTCGTCATCGGTCCGGGATTGCCGGACGACGTCAATACGATCACGCTGTCGTATTCGTTTTTCGAGATCGAAGGCACGGCCAGGAAAGCCGGCTGATGGAAATGGCGGAAGAAAGCAAAGCGGCGAGCGCGACACTGCCACAGGTGATCAAGGCGGTGTTCTGGTCGTTCCTGGGCATACGCCGGCGCGCCGATTACGAGAAGGACGCAGTGCGGCTGAAGCCCGTGCAAGTCATAGTCGCCGGCATAATCGGCGCGATAGTTCTGGTTTTGAGCCTCATCACGCTGGTGCGTTTTATACTCAGCTGAAGAAGGCAGGCGCAATCTGAAGTTACGAAGGAGAAAGTATTATGATGAACCAATCTGCACGTTATTTCATTCCGGACCCATCGCGGTGGCCGATCTTCGGCTCGCTGGCGCTGCTGTGCATGGCATTCGGCGCGGCGTTGTGGATGAATGACGCGACGTGGGGCAAGTTCCTGCTGATTTTCGGCGTGTGCACGCTTTTCTACATGATGATCGGCTGGTTCGGCACGGTGGCCCACGAAAGCGAAGGCGGCAGCTACAACAAACAGGTCGATGCCTCGTTCCGCTGGGGCATGAGCTGGTTCATATTTTCGGAGGTCATGTTCTTCGCCGCATTCTTCGGCGCGCTGTTCTACATGCGCGTGCTGTCGGTGCCGTGGCTCGGCGACCTCGAGCACAAACTCCTGTGGCCGGATTTTTCCGCGCAATGGCCGACCGCGGGACCGGGGGTCGGCGAGATGTTCACGCCGATGGGCGCCTGGGGCATCCCCGCGCTGAATACGTTCCTGCTGCTGTCTTCCGGCGTAACGGTGACGTGGGCGCATTGGGGGCTACTGAAGAACAACCGCACGCATCTGATCCTCGGCCTCGCGTTGACGGTGGCGCTCGGCATGACGTTCCTCGGTTTCCAGGCTTATGAGTACAGCCATGCGTATTCGGAACTCAATCTGAAGCTGTCGACCGGCGCGTACGGCGCGACCTTCTACATGCTGACCGGCTTTCACGGATTTCACGTGACCGTCGGCACGTTGATGCTCATGGTGATTCTCGGCCGCAGCATTGCGGGCCATTTCACCGCAGAACATCATTTTGGTTTCGAAGGCGTGGCGTGGTACTGGCACTTCGTCGACGTCGTCTGGCTGCTGTTGTTCATACTGGTCTACTGGTTATAAACACCAGGCGCCAGAACCAATAACGGGGGGGAGGTTCCCGCAGGGAGGGGACTCAGCGCCGCACCGATAGTGCGGCGTTTTTTTTATAACTTACCGCTGATGAAACCAAAATGATAGGCGAGCATCAAAAGCATGAAGAGCGTGAGCGAAAACACCACGCGCCAGGTCAGTGCCTTGGCGGTACGCGTCGAAGCCCCGCCCTTGTCCTTGACCATGAAGTAGAGCGCCGAGCCCAGGCTCGCCAGTATCAGGACGATGAATATTAAAACTATGATTTTCAATTGCAACCTCGCTGGCGGCCAGTGTAGCCCAGCCTGCGTGCACTGACCAGCCATGCCGCAACTCCAGTTCAAGCCATCGCTGTGGCCTACGCTCGCGGCAATCGCGGGTGTGGCGGCGACGGTCGCGCTCGGCAACTGGCAGCTTGGGCGCGGACAGGACAAGGCGGCGCTGGCACAGCGTATCGCCGCGGCAAACCGCGACGCGCAGATCGAGCTGTCGCAAACCGAGGCCAGGGCTGAAGACGTGGCGTGGCACCGCGTCGAAGTGCGCGGGCGCTTTGAACCGAAATACGCGGTCCTGATCGATAACCGCATCCTTCACGGTGTCGTTGGGTACCAGGTCGTGATGCCGCTCAGGATAAACGCTGGCGAACGCCATGTGCTCGTCAACCGCGGATGGGTGGCGGCAACCGGTTCGCGCGACATCCTGCCGCAAATCAAAACGCCGCCGGAAGAGGTGCGTATCACCGGCCTGGCAACGGTGCCGAGCAAACGCTATCTGGAACTTTCGAAGCAGGTGGCCGAAGGCAATGTATGGCAGAACCTCACGCTGGAGCGCTATCGCGCGGCCATGCCGATTGCGCTGCAGCCGGTGGTGATACAGCAGGAAAGTGAAATCGACGACGGGCTCAAGCGCCAATGGAGCGCGCCCGACCTCGGCATCGACAAGCACTACGGCTACGCGTTCCAGTGGTTTGCCATGGCCGCCGCAATCGTCATCATCTATTTGGTGTGCAATGTCAGAAAACGCACGTAAAAGCCGCGCCAGCCTGTGGTTGATTTTGGCCCTGTGCATCGCGCCGGTGGTGGCGTCTTACGTGATGTACTACGTGCTACCGCCGCAACGGCATACCAATTATGGCGAGCTGATGGACGCTTTGCCGCTGCCGGACGCGCAGCTGCGGCTGGCCGACGGCACTGCTTTTCAACTGAGCCAGTTGCGCGGCAAGTGGATATTGCTGACGGCGGATGCGGCGCAGTGCGGTGAAGCCTGCCAGCGCAAGCTTTTTACGCTGCGCCAGTTGCGGCTCACGCAGGGCAAGAACATGGACCGCATCGAGCGCGCCTGGCTCATCAGCGACGACGCCGAAATTGCAAAGAGCGTTGCGGACAAAGTCGCGCAGGATTTTCACGGCACGTGGGCGGTGCGCGCCGCCGCCAGTGATTTGCTCAAACGCCTGCCTGCGGACGGGCCGCTGGCTGGGTATATTTACGTCGTCGATCCGCTGGGCAACGTGGTGCTGCGCTATGCGAGCGACGCCGAGCCCGCGCGCATGATCAAGGATCTCTCGCGCCTGCTTAAAACGTCGAGGATAGGTTGAATTACAAAAAACTGGTGATCGCGGCGGTGTGCCTGACGTTCGTGGTGGTGATCGTCGGCGCCTACGTGCGCCTGCAGGATGCCGGCCTCGGCTGCCCGGACTGGCCCGGCTGTTACGGCCACTTGGTCGGCGTGCCGCAGAGCGCTGAAGAAATCGGGCGCGCCGAGCAGGTGTATCCGCAGCGGCCGGTCGAGACGCACAAGGCCTGGAAGGAAATGTTTCACCGCTACCTCGCGGGCGCGCTGGGCTTCCTGATATTCGCCATCATGCTGACCGCGTGGCGGCAGCGCCGCGCGCTGCGCCAGTCGCCCTGGCTGCCGACGTCCATCGTTGCGCTGGTTGGCGTTCAGGCCACACTCGGCATGTGGACGGTGACCATGTTGTTAAAGCCCGTCATCGTCACCCTGCATTTGCTCGGCGGCATGGCGACGCTCGCGCTCCTGACCTGGCTGGCGTTGCGCCAGACGACTCTGCCGCCAACGCCTGCCGGCGCGCTGCGCCTGCGGCCGTGGGCGGTAGCTGGCCTTGTGATCCTGATTTGTCAGATTACCCTCGGCGGCTGGGTATCGACGAACTACGCAGCGCTCGCATGCCGCGATTTTCCGACCTGTCACGGTGGATGGTTGCCGG
The DNA here is from genome assembly GCA_947474275.1 of Betaproteobacteria bacterium. Lineage (GTDB taxonomy): Bacteria > Pseudomonadota > Gammaproteobacteria > Burkholderiales > SG8-41 > PALSA-1004. Next base: position 12,394 of record CANJHY010000036.1, on the reverse strand, counting down.
CGATGGACTTCGCCCACGGATTTCATCTCATGCGGGAACTGGGCATGACCGCGGCCGGCGTTCCGCTGGCGCTCGACGCATTGACGGCGATCCACTGGGCCCACCGTGTCGGCGCACTGGTGACGTTTCTTTATATCGGCGCGCTGGCGGTTGCGTTGATGCGCGTTCCCGGGTGCTTACGTCTGGGCGGCGCGTTGGCGCTATTGCTGGCGATCCAGATCAGTCTGGGCATCGCCAACGTGCTGCTGACATTGCCCCTGCCCGTGGCGGTCGCGCACAACGGCGTCGCGGCGGCTTTGTTGGTGTTGATGGTGGTGATAAACTGCGCCCTTTCCCGCCGCGGCAGTTCACGTTAAGCGTCAATGACTTCCCTCACCTGGCAGCATACCTCTTTGCGTTTCACCCAATTCCTGGCGCTGACCAAGCCGCGAGTGGTGTCGCTGATCGTTTTCTGCGCCGTGATCGGCATGTTTCTAGCCGTGCCGTTTGGCGCGCTGGATGCCCGATTCGCCGCTGCCGCGCTGGCGGCGACCGTCGGCATCGCATTGGTCGCGGGCGCAGCGGCGGCAATCAACTGCCTGGTGGAACAGAAAATCGACGCCATGATGGCGCGCACGCGCGGCCGGCCCCTGCCGCGCGGCGATCTGACGCCGCGGCAAACGCTGGCGTTTGCGCTGGCCGTCGGCGGCAGCGGGCTCGCGCTGCTGTATTTCGAAGTCAACGCGCTGACGATGTGGCTGACGCTCGCGACCTTCGTCGGTTACGCGGTCGTGTATACCGTCGTGTTAAAACCGATGACGCCGCAAAATATCGTGATCGGCGGCGCGTCGGGCGCGATGCCGCCGGTGCTGGGGTGGGCGGCAGTCACCGGCGATGTGCCTTTTCAGGCGCTGCTGCTGTTCCTGATTATTTTTGCGTGGACGCCACCGCATTTCTGGGCGCTCGCGTTGTACCGCAAGCAGGAATACGCCAAGGCCGGCGTGCCCATGCTGCCGGTGACGCACGGCGATAAATTCACGCGCCTGCACGTGCTGTTTTACACCGTGATCCTGATCGCCGTGACGCTGTTGCCATACGCCACGCGCATGAGCGGCCTGATCTACGTGGCGGCGGCGATTGTCCTGGGCGGCGTGTTTCTCTATTACGCGATCCGCATTTATCGCGATTACAGCGACCGTCTCGCGCAGACCACTTTCCGCTACTCGATTCTGTATCTGACGCTGATGTTCGCGGCGTTGCTGGTCGATCATTACTTCCCGTTTTGATTAACCTATAAAAAGCAGTTCGCGCCGCAAAGACGCAAAGGCGCGAAGGAAACGCAATGTAAATAAACTATGAAAATGAATGCTGCAGAAATGATCTGATCACCAAATGGGTGACGAATTTAAATGAACAAAATCTTAGCGGAATCTTTGCGCCTTTGCGTCTTTGCGGTTCGCTTTTTCTAGGATGAAGCGCTCCGCGCTCGCGTTGTTGCTGGGGCTCGCGGTGTTGAGCGCGGGCTGCGGGCCAGCGCAAAAGGGGCCGGCATTCGAGTTGACCGATATCACGGGCGCCGATTTCGGGCGCGATGTGCGCCTCACCGATCACACTGGCAAGGCGCGCACGCTGGCGGACTTCAAAGGCAAGGTCGTCGTCGTTTTCTTCGGCTACACCCATTGCCCCGACGTCTGCCCGGTCACGCTGGGTGAACTCGCCATCGTCGCCCGGGAACTCGGCAAAGACGCCGCGAATATGCAGGTCCTGTTCATCACGGCCGATCCGGAGCGCGATACGCCTGCAGTGCTTTCAAAGTATGTGCCGGCTTTCAATGCGGATTTTCTGGGGCTCTACGGCGACGCCGAGGCGACGGCGCGCACCGCCAAGGATTTCAAGGTATTCTTTCAGAAGCAGGCGCCGGCGGGCGGCGGTTACAGCGTCGATCACTCGGCAGGAACGTATGTCTACGACAAGGCGGGGCACTTGCGGCTCTTTGCCAGCTACGGGCAGGGCGCACCCAAGCTGCTGCACGACATCCGGTTGTTGCTGCAAAGTCCCTGATGGAGCTTGGCTTAAGCGGACGTGTTGCGGTGATCGTCGGCGGCAGCACAGACATCGGGCGGGCAACTGCGCTGCGCTTCGCCGCCGAAGGGACAAAACTGGCAGTCTGCGCGCGGCGGCCGGAAGTGCTCGCCCGTCTCGCCGCCGAAATCGCCGGCAGCGGCGCGGAACTGATGACAGTCGCCGCGGATGTCTCGCGCGCCGGCGAGGTCGAGCAATTTATCGCCGCAACGGCACAGCGGTTTGGCCGCATAGACATACTCGTCAACAATGCCGGCAGCACCTCGCAGGGCCCGTTCGCCGAGGCAGATGACGCCAAGTGGCAATACGACCTCGAAGTAAAGCTGATGGCGCAGGTGCGCGCGGCGCGCGCCGTGCTGCCGCTGATGCGCGCGCAGGGTCAGGGCCGCATCATCAATATCAGCATGGCCGGCGCCAAACAGCCGCATGCGGCGTCGTTTCCGACCAGCGTCAGCCGCGCGGCCGGTCTTGCCTTTACCAAGGCGCTGTCAAAAGAAGTGGCTGCCGACGGCATTCTCGTGAACGCGATTGCGCTCGGCTGGATCAAGTCCCACCAGCAGGAGTTGCGCGCGAAGCAGGCGGGACTGGCGATCGATGAACATTACCGGCAGTTGGCGCCGAAAGTGCCGCTGCAGAGACTGGGTGAACCAGACGAGGTCGCCAGCGTGATCGTGTTCCTCGCGTCCGCCGCCGCGAGCTATGTCACCGGCTCGTGCATCAACGTCGACGGCGGCACATCGGGCGTGCTTTAGAGCGGGTCGGCGCGCTCTACTCGGCTTTCGCGCCGGAATTCTTGACCACCTGCGCCCACCGCGCCATGTCCGCTTTCTGGAATGCGTCGAATTCGGCGGGAGTGTTGCCGACGGGCTCGCCACCGAGTTCCTGTATGCGCCCGCGCACGTCGGGCAGGTTGATGATCTTGACGATATCGGCATGCAGTCTGGCGACCAGAGCATCGGGTGTTTTTGCCGGCGCCCAGATTGCGTACCACGAGCCACTGATCAGTTCCTTGTAACCGGACTCCGCAAACGTCGGCACCTCGGGCAGCGACGCATAGCGTTTTTCCGATGTGATGGCGAGGACGCGCAGGCGCTTGCCTTTGACGAACTCGAGTACGGGCGGCAGGCTGTTGAACATGAAAGGAATCTGCCCGGAGATCACGTCGGTGAGCGCCTGCGACTGGCCTTTGTACGGAACATGCTGCATGTTGGTCCGGGTGACCGTCTTGAAGAGCTCCGCGGTCAGGTGCGTGGACGAACCGCTGCCGCTCGACGCAAAAGAGAGTTCGCCCGGCCGCGCTTTGGCGAGCGCAATGAAATCTTTTACGTCTTTCACCGGCAGGCTGGGCGTGACGACAAGCAGCAGAGGCGAACTCGAGACGACCGTGATCGGCGCAAAGTCGCGCATCGGGTCGTAGCCCATTTTCGGGAACAGGCTGGGCACGATGACGTGTATTGAAGAGTTCACGAGCAGCGTGTAACCGTCGGCCGGTGCTTTCGCGACGAGTTCGGCGCCTATCATTCCGCTGGCGCCCGTCCGGTTCTCGACCAGGACCTGCTGGCCCCACGCATCCGTCAGCTTCTGCGCGAGTATGCGCGCAGTGATATCGACGGGGCCGCCCGCGGTGAACGGCGCCACGAGACGCACCGGCTTGGCCGGATAATTGGTCTGGGCGAATGCACTGGTGGCGGCACCGGCGAGCATTGCGATGAGTAGCGTACTGCGCATCAAAGTCTTCCGATTAGAAATGCAAAGGCGTGCGGTATTATAGGTGCGCGCCCGTGATTACGGCCAATGCCGGGCGCGTCTAACGATATTCATTATTCATTTTCGGAGATTGCACGGTGAATGCAAGAACAGGGTACGGCGGGAAAACGATCTATGGCGCTCGCGTGGGAATTCTCATGCTCGATACCCAATGGCCGCGCCCGCCCGGCGATACGGGCAATGCACTGACGTGGCCGTTCCCGGTGCTCTATAAGGTCGTGCCCGGTGCAAGTGCGCGCGTCGTCATCCACGAGCAGGGCAAGGGCCTGGGCCCCGCCTTCCTGAAGGCGGCCGAAGAACTGGTCCGCGAAGGCGCCGACGGCATCACCACGACGGGCGGTTTTCTCGCGATCTTTCAGAAGCAGCTCGCCGCGCATGTCAATGTGCCGGTTGCAAGCTCCTCATTGATGCAGATTCCGCTGGTGCAGGCGCTGCTGCCGCCCGGCAAGCGCGTGGGCGTGTTGTCCGTACAGGGCAACCGCATTACGCCGGACCATTGGGACGCGGTCAATGCGCCTCACGACACCCCCGTGATGGGCACGGAGGGCGGCAAGGAATTTACCCGCGTCATGCTGGGCGACACGCTCGACATGGATTACGCGCAGGCCGAGCGCGATATTCTCGACGCCGGCGAAGCGCTGCTCACGCGCCATCCGGACGTCGGTGCGATCGTTTGCGAGAACCACAACATGGGGCCTTACGCTGCCGCCATGCAAAGACATCTGCGCGTGCCGATCTTCACGGTTTATACGTTCGTCACGTGGTTTCATGCCGGACTGCAGCCCCGCGACTTCGGCTTTCCGGGTGCCGGCGGCCATACGCATTGGCAGGAGCGTTGACCGTTCCTTCGCGGGTGGCGATCCGCGGGCAATAAAAAAAGCGGGCGGGCCGCTGATGGCCGTCCCGCTTTTCTGCAGATGAGATCTGATCAGGCCGTGGCGCCGATCAGCCCGCGCATTTTCTGCATGGCCTTGTGTTCGATCTGGCGGATGCGCTCGGCTGAAACGCCGAATTCCGCGGCCAGATCGTGCAGCGTTGCCTGGTCTTTTTCCCGCAGCCAGCGTGCTTCGATAATGCGGCGGCTGCGCGGATCGAGGCTCTCGACGGCGTGGGCAAGGCCCGCGGATTTCAACCGTTCTTCCTGCGCGTGTTCAAGCACGCGTCCCGGTTCACTGTCCGTGTCCGCCAGGTAGGCGATAGGCGCGTAGCTTTCTTCCGCATCGTCGTTCAGCGGTTCAAGCGCGATGTCCTGCCCGCCCAGACGGGTTTCCATTTCGACGACTTCCTCCGGCTTGACGCCGAGGGTCTTCGCCATCGCCTGGACTTCAGCGTGGCCGAGCGTATTCAATCCCGGCTTCATGCTGCGGAGATTGAAGAACAGCTTGCGCTGCGCTTTGGTGGTCGCAATTTTCATCATGCGCCAGTTGCGCAGAATGAACTCGTGCATTTCGGCGCGGATCCAGTGCACGGCAAACGACACCAGGCGCACGCCGCGTTCCGGGTCGAAGCGCTTGACCGCTTTCATCAGGCCGATATTGCCTTCCTGGATGAGGTCGGCCTGCGGCAGGCCGTAACCCAGATAGCCGCGCGCGACCGAAACGACCACGCGCAGGTGGGAAACGATGAGTTGACGTGCCGCGTCCAAGTCTTCATGGTCGCGCAAGCGCCGCGCCAGATCCGTTTCCTCTTGTTGGGTCAGGATGGGAAAGCGGTTGACCGTCGAGATATAGCCATCCAGACTGCCCGTCGCGGAAGGTATGGGTAACGCAAAACTCGTCATGGCTTTAGCCCCTTTCGAAGAATTTTAGCACTCTGGGTATATGAGTGCCAAATAGCCGGAAAGTTCCGCCACATCCGGCCGGGGATGTCATGAAAAACTATTTATTTATCAATGGTTTAAACAACTAAGGTTCGATCACCGCCAGGTGCCTGCCCACGGAGAGCAGGGCGCCGAACCAACCCAGAGCAGCCGGCAGCAGCAGCAGGCATAAACTATCGGCCGGCGTCAGGGCTATGAGCTGAAAAAGCGACGCGTATACGTGTGACAGTTCGCCGAGGTTATGGTTTACCAGCCAGACGCCGCCGCTCACGATCAGCCACGCGACCAGCCCGCCTGCCGCCCCCTGTAGTGCGCCGTAATACAGGAAAGGCCGCCGGATAAATGCGTCGGTAGCGCCAATCAGCTTGACCACTTCGACTTCATCGCGCTGGGTCAGCACCTGCAGGCGGATGGTATTGAAAGTGACCGCGATAAGCGCCACCGCGAGCAGCCCGCCGAGGAACAGGACCACGAGGCGGCCGAAGCGCAGTGTCGCATCCAGCCGCCGCGCCCACGCGGCGTCGAGCTGGGCGTGGACGACGCGCGGTAACTGCTTGATTTCGTCGCGCAACGCGTCGAGCGCCTGCGGCGCATTGTCTTTCGCGGTGACGATGAACGCATCCGGCAGCGGGTTTTGCGGCAGGCTGTCGATGACGTCGGCGAGCCCGCTCGATTGCTTGAGTTCCTGCAATGCTTCGGCGCGCGGCACGAAACGGAAACGCAGCACGTGCGGGTTTTGCTTCAGGCGCGTCTCGATTTGCGCGATTTCAGCGCGGCTCGCATCGAGTGCAAGGAAAGCGCTGATTTGTGGTTCGGCCGCCAGCTGGCCGGAGGCCGTCTGCAGATTGTCGATCAGCAGATAGAGCCCGACCGGCAGCGAGAGTGCGATGCCGATGACGACAATGTTGAGCGCGCTGCCGAGCGGCGTGCGCGCCAGCTTCGTCAGCGTGAGGCCGGCGCAGCGTGCATGCTGGGCGAGCCAGGCCTTCATGCGGCCGCCGCCAGTTCGCCATTGCGCAGCGCGATGACGCGCGGTTGCAGTCTCGACAGCAGCGCCTGGTCGTGGGTGGCGACCACCACCGTGACGCCGACCTGGTTGAAGGAGCGGAACAACTCGCCGATTTCCGCGGCGTAATCGGCGTCGAGATTGCCGGTTGGTTCATCGGCGAGCAGAATGGCGGGGCGGTGGACTATCGCGCGCGCGATGCACAGCCGCTGCCGTTCGCCGCCGGAGAGCGTAATCGGCAGCGCTTTCTCGTATTTGAGGAGCCCGACCTTGTCGAGCGCGGCGCGCACCCGCCGCGCCGCGTCCTGCGCACCGTAGCCCGCGATTTCGAGCGGCAGCGCCACGTTGTCGAACACGTTGCGGTCGAACAGCAGCTTGTGATCCTGGAATATCAGCCCGAACTTGCGGCGCAGGAAAGGCACCGCGCGCGGCGGCAGGGTTCCGACGTTCTGGCCGTTGACGACGATGTTGCCGGCCGTCGGCCGTTCGATGGCGACCAGCAGCTTGAGCAAGGTCGTTTTGCCCGCGCCGGAATGGCCGGTGATAAACGCGAGCTCCCCCGACTCTATGGTGAAACCCACGTCGTGCAGCGCCTGGCGTCCGCCCGGGTAGCGCTTGGAGACGTTGCTGAGGGAAATCATCGGTTCGAGAGACGCTGGGCGAGAGACGAGAGGCGCAAAAGCACCAGATTTTTCCGTCTTTCGCCAAGCGTCTCTCGTCTTCCGTTACCCAAGCAATGCATCGACAAACTCCTCGGCGACAAACGGTTGCAGGTCGTCCAGCGCTTCGCCGACGCCGATGAAACGCAGCGGGATGCGGTGCGCGCGCGCAATCGCTGCGATGACGCCGCCCTTGGCAGTGCCGTCGAGTTTCGTCAGAACCAGCCCGGTGACACCCAGCGCGTCGTCGAATGCCTTGACCTGGTTCAGCGCGTTCTGGCCGGTGTTGGCATCGAGCACCAGCAGGACTTCGTGCGGCGCGCCGGGTGCCGCCTTGGCGATCACGCGCTTGATCTTGCTGATTTCCTCCATCAGGTGCAATTGGGTCGGCAGGCGCCCCGCCGTGTCGCACAGCACGAGATCGATGCCGCGCGCCCGTGCCGCCGTGATTGCGTCGAATATCACCGCAGCCGCGTCGCCCGATTGCTGCGCGATGACGGCTACGTTGTTGCGCTTGCCCCACACCTCGAGCTGCTCTCGGGCTGCGGCGCGGAAAGTGTCCCCCGCCGCGAGCAGGACCGTCTTGCCGCGCTGCTGATAGTACTTGGCGAGCTTGCCGATGGACGTCGTTTTGCCCGCGCCGTTGACGCCGGCGAGCACGATAATGAAAGGGTTATGCGCGTTGACGTCGAGCGGCACTGCAATGGGTTTCAGCAACGCGAGCAACGCCTCGCGCAGCGTGCGTTTTAATTCATGTCTTTCGCGCAGCCCTTCGCGCCGGGCTGCGCTGCGCAGTTCGCCAATCAGATATTCGGTGGCGGCGACGCCGACATCCGCGACCAGCAGGGTCGTCTCCAGTTCCGCAAAAAACGCCTCATCGATGGCGCCGCCGGCGAACAAATCGGTGAGGTCGGTATTGAGGATCTCACGCGTTCGCGTGAGGCCCGCCTTGAGTCGCGCGCCCCAGCCCGTGCCCGGTTTTTGGTCTGATTTGAGGAAACTTAACATGGCAGGCGCAGTCAGACTTGGCGTAGGCGAAAATGTTTTGCACGCACCCGGTATAGCGAGCCGGTATTACGAGCATTAGGACGGTAATTCACTTAAAATTCTAGCCGGAAAGCTTCTGCCAGGCTACCCATCTTCCCACTTTCGAGACCTCGCATGTTATTGAAGTTTATTGGCCATGCTCTGCACGCGGGTGTTTGCGCGCTCGCCGCCGCGGCTCTGCTCAGTTCCACCGCTCACGCGCAAACGAGTGAGTACAAGCTCGCCAACGGGCTGCGGGTGATCGTCAAGGAAGACCATCGCGCGCCGACGGTGGTGTCAATGGTGTGGTACAAGGCGGGCAGCATGGACGAAGTCAACGGCAGCACGGGTGTTGCGCACGTGCTCGAACACATGATGTTCAAGGGCACGCAGCAGGTCCCGGTGGGTGAATTTTCCAAGCGCATCGCTGCGGCAGGCGGGCGCGACAACGCGTTTACTTCGCGCGACGCCACCGGCTACCACCAGCAGCTGCACAAATCGCAACTGCCGCTGGCATTCGAGCTTGAAGCCGACCGCATGGCCAACCTGGTGTTGTCGCCGGAGGAATTCACCAAGGAAATCCGGGTAGTGATGGAGGAGCGCCGGCTGCGCACCGACGACCGCGCGAATGCGCTGGTGTTCGAGCAGATGATGGCGACCGCGTTCATTGCGCACCCGTACCGCGCGCCGACCGTGGGCTGGATGAGCGATCTCGAAAGCATGACCTGGCACGACGCGCGCGATTGGTACGACCGCTGGTACGCGCCGAACAACGCGACCATCGTGGTCGCGGGCGACGTCAATCCAAAAGAGGTTTTTGCGCTGGCGGACAAATATTTCGGTGCCATCAAGATGAAGGTATTGCCCGAGCGCAAGCCGCAGGACGAGCCCGCGCAGCGCGGCATCCGGCGCATCAGCGTGAAGGCGCCGGCGGAGCAGCCGTCCCTGATGATGGGTTACCGCGCGCCGATTTTGCGCGACGTTGAAAACGACTGGGAACCGTATGCGCTGGAAATGCTGGCAGGTGTGCTCGACGGGCACGATGCGGCGCGCCTGAACAGCGCGCTGGTGCGCAGCGAGAAAATCGCCAACGCCGTGGGCACCTACTACGACAGTACACAGCGCGGCCCCGGCATGTTCATGGTCAGCGGGGTGCCGAGCGCGGGCAGGACAGTGGCGGAACTCGAGCAGGCGCTGCGCCGCGAACTTGCAAAAATCGTCACCGACGGCATCAGCAACGACGAGCTGAAGCGCGTCAAGGCGCAGGTCGTTTCCTCGCAGGTGTTCCAGCGCGATTCGATTTATTACCAGGCACAGCAGATCGGCTCGCTCGAAATCGCGGGCTACCCGCACCAGACGATGGACACCATGATCAGAAAACTGCGGCAAGTAACGCCGGAGCAGGTGCAGGCGGTGGCTAAAAAATACCTGATCGATGACAGCCTCACGGTCGCGGTTCTCGATCCGCAGCCGCTGGACGCTGCCAAGCCGGCGGCGCCGGCGGAAGCGCGTCATGTTCAATAACGTGCAGCGCTGGTTTTGCGTAATCACGCTGTGCGCGGTAGCGGCACCGGCATGGGCGCTGTTGCCGATACAGCACTGGCAGACCAAAAACGGCGCGCGTGTCTACTTTGTCGAGACGCGCAACCTGCCGATGCTCGATGTAAGCGTGGATTTTCCGGCCGGCTCGGCATACGACACGCGCGAAAAATCGGGTGTTGCAGCGCTCACGCAAAGCCTGCTCAAGCTCGGCGCCGGCGGCCTGTCGGAAGACGAGATTTCGCGGCGCATGGCGGACGCCGGCGCGCAGTTCGGCGGCCGGGTGGACAGCGATCGTTCCGGCATGTCGCTGCGCACGCTTTCCAGCCCCGATGAAATGAAGCAGTCGCTGGATATCCTGGCGCGCATGCTGCAACGCCCGGAGTTTCCGGCAACGGTGCTCGAGCGCGAGAAAAAACGCATCATCGACGCCATCAGGGAGTCGGATACCAAGCCGGAAACCATGGCCAGCAGGAATTTCAGCGAACTCGCGTATGGCAATCATCCGTACGGCTTGCGCGGTGCCGGCGAGGCGGCAACCGTGGCGCGCGTTACGCGTGATGACCTGGTTGCGTTTTACCGCCGTTACTACACTGCCGACCAGGCGGTGGTGGCGATCATCGGCGACCTCGCGCGGCCGGCAGCGGAGGCGCTCGCGGAGCAGTTGACTGCCGAATTGCCGCGCTCCGCGTCGGCGCCAACGATTTCGCCAGTGCCGTCTCTGGCAAAGGCCGAGATGCGCGTCATCGCGCACCCGGCTTCGCAAAGCCATTTGCTCATGGGCATGCCCGGCATCAAGCGCGATGATCCCGATTATTTTCCGCTGTTCGTCGGTAACTACATTCTCGGCGGCGGCGGATTTACCTCGCGCATCACCGAGGAGGTGCGCTCCAAGCGCGGCTTGGCGTATTCGGCATACAGCTATTTTGCGCCCATGCAGGAACGCGGGCCCTTCGTCATCGGCCTGCAGACGCGCAAGGACCAGGCTGGCGCGGCGCTTGCCGTGGTGCGAGCGACACTCAAGGATTTTCTCGACCAGGGTCCGACCGCCGATGAATTGCTGCGGGCCAGGCAGAACCTCGTCGGCGGTTTTCCGCTGCGCATAGACAGCAACCGCAAGATCCTCGATTACCTCGCGGTTATCGGGTTCTACCACCTGCCGCTGAGCTATCTCGAAGATTTTGTGCCCAGCGTCGAGAAAGTCACGCTCGCCGACATACGCGCCGCGTTTGCGCGCCGCGTCGATCCCGCGCGCATGGTGACGGTGGTCATTGGTCCCGATGCGGCGACACTAGCCGCGGCGGCCGTCAAATAACGTCAGCCCGCGCTTGGCGCGCGATGACGGATTGCAGATGCCGGCGACCAAAAACAAGGTACGCATTATCGGCGGCGAATGGCGCAGCCGCCTCATCACGTTCCCGTCGCAGGCCGATTTGCGCCCGACGCCCGACCGGGTGCGTGAGACACTCTTCAACTGGCTGGGCCAGGATATGACGGGCAAACGCTGCCTCGATCTGTTCGCGGGCAGCGGCGCGCTGGGGTTCGAAGCGGCATCACGCGGGGCCCGGCGCGTGGTGATGGTCGAGCGCGATCCCGCCGCGTGGCAGGCGCTGCAGGCGAACGCCGCAACGCTGGCAGCAACGACAGTGGAACTCAAGCGCGCGGATGCGTTAGAATTTCTACGCGCGGACGACGGCTGCTATGACGTCGTATTTCTCGATCCGCCGTTTCGCGCGGATTATCTGGCACAAGTGCTGCCCGTGCTGGGACTGCGGCTGGCAGCGGCCGCGCTGGTTCATGTCGAAGCGCCGGCGGCGCCTGCGCTGCCGCCGGGCTGGGAAATCTGGCGCAACGGCCGCGCGGGCGCGGTCACCCATCAACTGCTGAAATGGACTGGCCATGACGCTTAAAGCTGTATACCCGGGAACGTTCGATCCGATTACGCTCGGCCACCACGATCTGGTGCGCCGTGCCGCGGGCATGTTTGATGAAGTCATACTTGCGGTCGCCGACAGCCGCAGCAAGCGCCCGTTCTTTACCCTTGACGAGCGTGTCGAGATGGCGAAGCACACGGTTGCCGAATACAAAAACGTGAGCGTGACGGGATTTTCCGGTCTGCTCATGGATTTCGCGCAAAAACACGATGCCAGGATCGTGATGCGCGGCGTGCGCGCGGTCTCCGACTTTGATTATGAATTCCAACTCGCCGGCATGAACCGCAACCTGTTTCCGGACGTCGAATCGATATTTATGACGCCGTCCGCGCAGTTCATGTTTATCTCAGCGACTCTGGTGCGCGAGATTTCGGTGCTCGGCGGCAACGTCTCGAACTTCGTCACGCCGCACGTGGAGCAGTGCTTGAAAAAGAAGATTGCCTCCCTCGGCGGCAAGTCTTGAGACTTCTTGCATGGCGCTGATCATCACCGACGAATGCATCAATTGCGACGTCTGCGAGCCCGAGTGCCCGAATGGCGCGATCGCCGCCGGCGAGGAAATCTACGAGATCGATCCCAAGCT
>CANJHY010000035.1:0-31527 GCA_947474275.1 Betaproteobacteria bacterium | reverse complement strand
TGTTCTAGCAACGGATAGAGCAAGCGGATCAGGTCATCTTTTTGCGCATGACTTAGACTCGAAAGATCCGGCAACTCATCCATGGCCCTCACTGTACGCTAAACGTACTCGTTGTACAATCCCCTTCATTTGTGCTGAATAGTCACCAAAATAAAGTCTGTAATTCTCCGGACAAATTCTTCACACTAGGAAGCCCGATGAAATTTTCCGGTTTTGCGATGCCGTCAAATCGGCATTGCACTCGCAACCATTTCCATTTTCAGTTGCTGCCGGTGGCGATAGCCGCGGTGAGCGTGCTTTGCTCCCCGCACGCCAGCGCGCAGCCCTATCCCAGCAAGCCGGTGCGGCTGGTCGTGCCTTTTGCGCCGGGTGGCGGCACGGATCTCGTTGCGCGCATGCTGGCCAGCAAGCTTTCCGCGGCCCTCAAGGAGCAGGTGGTCGTGGACAACCGGCCCGGCGCAGCCACGCAGATCGGCAGCGAAATCGTTGCCAAGGCACTGCCTGACGGTTACTCATTGCTGCTGTGCGCATTGCCGCACGCCACGAATCCCAGTCTGTACCCGAAGCTTCCCTACGACACCAAGAAAGACTTCGCGCCGATTACCCTGGCCGCCCGGGTGCCGTCGGTAATGCTGGTTACTGCGACGTCGCCGGCGAAATCGGTCGCGGAGCTTATCGCCCTGTCCAAAACCGGGCGCGGCGTCAATTACAGTTCGCCGGGCAACGGCACCGCAGCCCATCTGGGCATGGAACTCTTCAAGCTGACGAGCGGATTGAATGCCCAGCAGATTTCATACAAAGGCGCTGGCCCGCAGGTCACCGCCCTGATTGCGGGTGAAGTGGAGGTCGCGTTCGCGACGATTTCCACGTCCAAACCGCATGTCATGAGCGGCAGGTTGCGCGCGCTTGCTGTTGCGTCCGGAAAACGGGCGGTGCAGTTGCCCAACGTGCCGGCGCTCGCCGAAGTCGGTTATCCGGGCCTCGATATCTACGCGTGGTTTGGGCTGCTGGCGCCCGCCGATACGCCGCGCCCCGTCGTGCAGCGCCTGAATCAGGAGTCCAACGTTGCGCTGAATCTCCCGGATGTCCGCGCGGCTTTCGAAGCGGATGGTGTAGAGGCAATGCCGGGAACCATCGAGCAGTTCGCGAAATACATCGATGATGAAACGGCTCGGTGGGGCAAGGTCATCAAGCAAGCGGCCATCAAGCCCGACTAGCCGAAACCTCCCCGGGCATCGGAACCACGGAGGCTTACATGCCGTTCCCCAGAACCACGGAAAGCGTGTCTGGCACAGAGGTCTGCATTACCCGCCAGCCGGGCAAGCCGCTGATCCTGCTCGTCAGGATGGCATCGCGCGACATGGGCGCCTGGGACACGGTATGGGATGACCTGTGCGAGTTTTTCTCTGTCGCGCAGTTCGATCTCGAGATGCCGTCGGCGGCCGCGCTCGAAGCCCCTGCCGTGGCGTTCGGAACGCTCTCGGACGCTTGCGCGGCGGTCGCGTCCGGCCTGGGGTACGAAGACTTTCACCTGCTGGGCTGGACAGGCGGCACGCACGTCGCGCTGCGCTGCGCCGCCGACTTTCCCGCGCGGGTTCGCTCCTGCACGCTGCTGAATCCGTTCTACCGGCTCGGCGATATGCGCGCGGTCGACAAAGGCGTTGAGTTCATGCGCGTCATGATGGAGAGTGGCGGCCGTGAGCTCTATGCCTATTACTGGCTGATGGCGGGGTTCAGCCCGGGCTTTGTCGAGAAGAATTTCAATGCGGTCGAGCGCATGGTCGCCGCCCGGCTGCGTGGCGACCGCTTCATGCAGCTCGACACGGCGCGCGCGCTGCAGTGGATCCGCGCGCTGCGCGGCTTCTGGCTGACCGACGCGCGCCTGCAATCGATCAGGACGCCGACGCTGATCGTCGGCGCCGGGCTGGATGCCGGTCATTTCGGCCCCACCGCGGCGATGAGCAGTGCTTTGCACGATCGGATACCCGCCTCCACGCTGCGGATCGCACCCGACTACGGAACGCTCATGTTGCTGGAAGCGCCGCAGGAGTTCTGGCGGCTGGCGCGGCCGTTCTACGCAGACATGGCAGAACAGGCTGGCCGTTGACGCGGACGATGATTGACGGATGGGCGATACCGGCGGGAAGTGAAACACCGTAAAATCCCTGCCCATCGCGGGTGTAGTTCAATGGCAGAACGGCAGCTTCCCAATTTCTGCGCTCGAGGCTCTGCCACACATTGTCCAGCCATTGGTCTGACCGCTCACCCTGCCATCGATTGAACCTCCCGCTGTGATTGACGAATACACAGGGATGGTAGAGAAGCGGATGAGCATTTCACGTATTCGTGTTCCCTCAGCGATTGTGCCGTCGTAAAGGGTCATCGTTCTGTGAACATTGCGGCCGGGACAAGCTGACCGGCATCGCACATGACGGGTCGCTCAGTAAAGGTCAGCGCTCTCCACCCCTATAACTGTTTTACTGAGCCAGTTTGAGGCGATATCCGGTAATAGCGTAAAATCCCGGCTGCCGCGGGTGTAGTTCAATGGTAGAACGGCAGCTTCCCAAGCTGCATACGAGGGTTCGATTCCCTTCACCCGCTCCATCCGCGTTTGCGGGCTGCGCTAACCAACATTGGGAGCTGCGCCATGAAAAAAATCCTCAAATTCGTCGTGCTACCGCTGGCGGGTATCGTTATCTTGCTGATCGCGGCCGGCGCGTATGTCGCGGCGACTTTCGATCCCAATCAGTACAAGGCGCAGATTGTGCAGGCGGTGAAGGAAAAGACCAAGCGCACGCTCAAGCTGGATGGCGACATCAAGCTGTCGCTGTTCCCGAGCATAGGCGCGGTCCTCGGCAAAGCGTCGCTGTCGGAGTTTGGCAGCGAGCAGGAGTTTGCCGGGGTCGAGGATTTTCGCGTATCTCTGAAGCTGATGCCGCTGCTGTCGAAACAACTGGTGGTCAACACCATCGAGATCAAAAATCTGCGCGCCAACCTGGTGCGCGGCAAGGACGGCAAGTTCAGCATCGACGATCTGACGGGCGGCGACAAGGCCGCGCCGGCGGCGCCGAAAAGCGAGGGGCCGCCGGTCAAGGTCGATATTGATCACGTGACGTTCGAGAATGCGACCATTACTTATGTCGACCACACGGCGGGCGCGAAGTACTCGCTGTCCAAATTGAATCTCCGCACCGGCCGCATTGCGAGCGGGGTGCCGACCAAAATCGATCTCTCGTTTACGGCGCAAAGCGACAAACCGAAGCTGAGCCTCGAAACCGCGCTCAAGACCACCATCACGGTCGATACGGAGCAGCAGCATTACGCGCTCGAAGGGCTGGATTTCAGCGCTAAAGGCATGGCCGCCGGCATCAGCAATCTCGTAGCCAGCGCCAAAGGCGACGTCGACGCAAAACTGGCAACGAAAGAGTTCCTGATTTCCAAGCTGACCGTCGCAGCTACCGGCAAGCCGGAGGGCGGCGGCGATCTCAACGTAAAATTCGATGCGCCCAAGCTCAATGTCACCAAGGACAAAGTGAGCGGCGAAAAGATCGCGCTCGACGCGACCCTGAACGACGGCAAGAGCAAGACGGTCGTCAAGCTCGACATTCCTGGCATGGATGGCACCGCGCAGGCGTTCAAGGCGGCGGCGATGACGCTTAATGTGGAGATGGCGCAGGACGGCTCTACCATCAAGGCCAAGCTGTCGAGCCCGCTTGCCGGCAGCATAGACGCGCAAAAACTGGAGCTCGACAAGCTGGTGGCTACCGTCAACGTCAACAATCCCAAGCTGCCGAAGAATCCAATCGATGCCACCATCAATGGTTCCGCTGCAGTCGATCTTGCAAAACAGACCGCGAGCCTGACGTTCGCCACCAAATTCGACGACAGCAATATCAGCGGCAAGGCGGGCCTCAGTAAATTTGCGCCGCCTTTCTATACGTTCGACATCAATATCGATCAGCTCGATGCCGACCGCTATCTGCCGAAATCCGATCCCAAGCAGAAACAGCCGGAACAGCCGCTCGACCTGTCTGCGTTGAAGGGACTCAACGCGAACGGCAGCATCAAGATCGGCTCGCTCAAGATTGCCAACGTCAAGGCGGCGAACGTGCGTGTCGACGTCAAGGCCGCCAACGGCCGCGTCGACGTGAGCCCGATCGCGGAGAATCTGTATCAGGGCACGCTGGCCGGCGCACTGACGGTGCAGGCTGCGGCGACGCCGGTGATATCAGTCAAGCAGAACCTGACCGGCATCAACGTTGGTTCGCTATTGAAAGACGCCGCCAATTTCGATGCGCTCGAAGGCAAGGGCAATGTCGCGCTCGACGTGAGCGGGCAGGGCAATACCGTATCGGCAATCAAGAAAGCGCTGAACGGCAACGCGGCGATCAAGCTCGCTGATGGCGCAATCAAAGGCATCAACATCGCGGGTTCGATTCGCGACGCCAAGGCCAAGCTGGGTTCGCTGAAAGGCGAGAAGACGCAGGCGGCCAGTCAGACCGAAAAGACCGACTTCTCCGAACTGTCGGCGACTTTCAACATCAAGAACGGTGTTGCGCACAACAACGATCTTTCCGGCAAATCGCCGCTGCTGCGCCTGGGCGGCGAAGGCGATATCGACATCGGCAACGAAAATCTCGACTACCTGGTCAAGGCGACGGTGGTGGCGACGGCGGCCGGGCAGGGCGGCAAAGAACTCGTGGACATGAAAGGCCTGACCGTGCCGGTCAAACTGTCCGGGCCGTTCACGGCGCCGCAATACAAAATCGATTTCAGCGGCATCGCGGCGAGCGCGGCGAAGGCCGTGGTCGAAACCAAGAAAGAAGAAATCAAGGCCAAGGTGCAGGAGCAGGTGCAGGACAAGCTCAAGGGGCTGTTTGGGCGCTAAGTTGGCGCGCAAAGCCGCATCAACCGGCGGGGCTCCACGCGCGGTGAGTTTCGCCGCCAAAGTCGTGCGCTGGCAGAAGCAGCACGGCCGGCACGACCTGCCGTGGCAGAAAACGCGCGACGCCTACCGCATCTGGTTGTCTGAAATCATGCTGCAGCAGACGCAGGTGGCGGCGGTCATCCCGTATTACCAGCGGTTTCTCCAGCGCTTTCCCGATATCGGATCGCTCGCCGCGGCAACGCAGGATGAAGTGCTGACGCTATGGGCCGGGCTCGGCTATTACTCGCGCGCGCGCAACCTGCATCGCGCGGCGCAACTGGTCGTAGCCGGGCACGGCGGGCGCATGCCGGTTGATTTCGACGCATTGCTCGCGTTGCCGGGCGTAGGCCGTTCGACGGCAGCCGCGATTTGCGTATTCGCATACGGCGCCCGCCATGCCATTCTCGACGGCAATGTGAAAAGGCTGTTTGCGCGCCACTTCGGCATTGCCGGGTTTCCCGGAAATGCGCAGGTGGCGGCGGTGCTGTGGCGCGAAACGGAACGGCAATTGCCTTCCCGCGACATCGAGGCGTATACGCAAGGGCTGATGGATTTGGGCGCTACGGTGTGCACGCGCAGCAAGCCGCGCTGCGATGTGTGCCCGGTGGCGCCTGAATGCGTCGCGCTAAATCAACGCGCGATTGGCAAATATCCTGCGCCACGCCCGCGCAAGGCGTTGCCCCAAAGGCACACCGATATGCTGATCCTGCTGCACGCGCGGCAGGTGCTGCTCGAAAAACGTGCGCCGACCGGCATTTGGGGCGGTATGTGGAGCCTGCCCGAAGTCCCGGCGGGCACCGACATGATTGCGTTGTGCGCGCAACGCTACGGCGCCGCAGTTGCGCAGCATGAAGTGATGCCGACGGTCGCTCACGGGTTTACGCATTTCAAGCTCGACATCGTGCCGCAGCGGCTGAAGGTCAGTCATGTGGTGGCGCATGCAGCGGCACCCGGCGTGATGTGGTTGCCGCTCGAAGAGGCGTTGGGCGCGGCAATTCCGGCGCCGGTCAAACGCATCATCGCGGCCATCGCGGCGGAAAAGTAAGTAATCGAGAGGCGGAGTGGACCTCGCTGGCGCTTACCGTACGCACTGATCAGTTCCAAGTGCGTTGCGCTGTTTCGCGACCACCAAACATGCTACTTCATGATATCGACGCGCTGCCCGCGATCGCGCATGGCGTCGGCGCGCGCCTGGACGTAGCGCTGGAAATTCGGCTCCTGCAGGTAAGCGCCGCTGGCGACGTAGTCGAGCGCGGACTGCAGGTGAAACATCCGCACATAAGCTTCGATCCTGAGTACTTCGCGGCCGGCGGCGTCGAACAGGATTACGCCGGGCGTGTAGAGCACTTTGAGATCGCGCGCCCACTGCTCCGCGGTGGTTCTCGCGCCGTCGGGTGCGACGACTGCGGTGCTGCTTTTCACGTCGAGCCGGTAAACGTCGAAACGCGCGAGCAGCTTGCGGGTCTCTTCAGCCTTCAGCGCGGCCGCATGCATTTCGTCGCAGTCCGCACAATCCGGCTGCTCGAAAAAAACGGCGAGCGGGTGCGCCGCCGGTTTGCGGCGGTCGAAAACATAGGGCGGTTTGCGGAAAAGTGAATCGTCACGCGGGATCGCGGCGCGGGCCTCGGGCAGGTATTTTTTCTGAAAATCGGCAAAGCTGACGTCGCCCGCCCGCGGCTGCGCCGCGTAGTCGAGCGCCGCCATGAAGCGCGGCGGCGGGTAGTAGCCGTTGACTCTCAACGCGACGCCGCCTTTTTCGTCGAGGAACAGCAGCGTCGGCGTGAACTGCACCTTGAACAGCGCGGCGAATTCTTTTTCGCTGCGCGGCTTGCCGTCCAGCCAGGTGACTTCGCGGCTGCCGAAAATGTTGATTTCGATGGCGTCGAAATGCCGGCGTGTTTTGGCGACGATGTCCGGCTGTTTGAAATTGACTTCCATCAGCCGCTTGCAGTACGGGCAGCCGTTCTGGCCGAAATAAATCACCACGCGCTTTTTGGCCGCCGTCGCTTCCTTGATGTCGTCGCGCAGGTCGAGGAAAGAGATTTTGAACCACGCAGGAGCTTCGATTTCCTGCGGCGTGTCGGCGGCATGCGCGCCCGCTGCGCACATGAGGGCGATGCACAATGCGCCCAGCGCGGTGTAAGCTTGGAACTTGTCGATCATTTGACTATCAGTATAAGACTGGCGCGCAGCGGCGGCCAGCGGTGCAGAGGAAAATATTGGTATGAATGAAGCATGGCCCGAAATCAGGGATTGGCGCAAAGCGAAGCGCGCTGAGCTGATTGCGCAGCGCGTCGCGCTGGAGCCTATCCGCCGCCGTCAATTGAACGCCGCGATCACCGCGCATCTCGAAGCCGGTTTCGAAATGCTGGCCGGAATGACCATCGGTTTTTGCTGGCCGTTCAAAGGCGAGTTCGATGCGCGCTTTGCGATCAGGCGATTTCGGGAAGCGGGTGCGGCTGCTGCATTGCCGGTGGTGATCGCGAAGGCGACGCCGCTGCAGTTCCGCGCGTGGTGGCCGGGCGCGCCGATGACGACCGGCGTTTACGACATCCCGATTCCCGATGGCACCGCGCTGGTGTTGCCGGATGCCGCGATTGTCCCGATGAACGGCTTTGACGCGCAGGGTTACCGGCTGGGCTATGGCGGCGGCTATTTCGACCGCACGCTGGACGCGACGTCGCCGCAACCGCTGGCCATAGGCGTTGCCTTTGAATTCGCCGGCCTGCCGACGATACGCCCGCAGCCGCACGACGTACCAATGGATTTCGTGGTGACGGAAGCGGGCATCTACGTGGCGAAAAACGCGAGCCTGGCGCGTCTGAGCGCCGGCAAATGTCGCGAGCTGGTACAGCAGCTTTGCGCGCAACGCGGCCTGCCGCGCCGGCGGGCCGAGGCTGCGGCAGGCTACACTTCGCCCGCGTGTTATGCGGCGGAATTCCCCGGCTATTTCGGCGAAACTGGCGAAAAGAACTAGAACTCACCTCAAAAATACAACAACGACAAGCAACCGCCGATATACGCCGATTGACGCCGATATAAATCCAGACCTCTCCCCGAATCCAGGTCAAATCCCCTGAGCTTATCTGCGTTCATCTGCGTAGCCCTCAAGGGGGTATTAAAAAGAGTTTATCGGCGGTTCCAAATTTTTTTTGAGACTGCTAAGACCGCAAGCCCTGCGCGGAGAGTATCTTGCCCAACTCCGACAGGCGCGCCTGCGGGTCGGTCATGCGCAGCATTTGCTGCTTGAGATCCAGGCTGATCGGCAGCACTTCGCTCAGGCGATAGCCGATCCACGCCGCGTCGTCGAAACGGTGCGGTGACGGAAAGTGGTCGGCGCCGATCTTCTCGATGATGGCTTTCAACACCTCGCTGCACAGGGTTTCCTGCGGTGCGACTTCGCTGTCGTTATCCAGAGGTTCGATGGTGGCTGAAATAAGCCCGTTTTTTTCCACCATGGAGCTCAAGATGCGAAAGCGCTGCAGACCCTCGACCTGCAGATGAAATACGCCAAGCTGCGGCATGTCCCAGCGCACAATGCGCGCGAGACAGCCGATGTCCTGCGGCACCGCCGGCGTGCCGGTTTCGCGGCCTTCCTTGATCAGGCACACGCCGAACGGGCGCGCTTCGCTGATGCAGACCTTGGTCATCTCGATATAGCGCTGCTCGAAGGTCTTGAGCGGCAGCACGCCGCCCGGAAACAGCACCGTGTTGAGCGGGAAAATATACGTCTGCGGATCCGCGGCGGTCATGATGTGAGTTCGCGGTGGCGCACCAGCACGCGGCGGCTTTCGCGGAAATGGCGGGCCAGCGTTTCGACGAAATACACGGAGCGGTGCTCGCCGCCCGTGCAGCCGATGGCAACCGTCACGTAACTGCGGTTGTCGGCGAGAAAACAGGGCAGCCAGTTGGCGACGAAGGTGCGGATGTCGTTGTACATGCGATTGACGTTGGCGTCGGCTTCCAGGAAATCGACCACCGCACGGTCCTTGCCCGTCAGCGGGCGCAGCCTGGGGTCGTAAAACGGATTGGGCAGGCAGCGCACGTCGAATACGAGATCGGCGTCCAATGGAATGCCATGCTTGTAGCCGAACGACTGGAACAGCAGCGTCATGCCGGCGTGGTCGAAGTCGACGAATTCCTTGATCCATGCGCGCAGCGCGTTCGGATTCAGTTCGCTGGTGTCGATGTGGTGCGACAGGCCGCCGATTTCCGCCAGCAGTTCGCGCTCGCGCGCAACGCACTCGGGGACCGTGAGTTCGCCCGCGCTCAATGGGTGGCGGCGGCGCGTTTCCGAAAAACGCTTCAGCAGCGTCCCCGTCTTGGCTTCGAGGAACAGGATGCTCACGTCGATGCCGCGGGCCTTGAGTTCGCTTAACTGCTGCGGCAGCTGGTTGAGGGTATCGCCGCTGCGCGCGTCGATGCTGACGGCGACCCGCGCATAACCTGCCTCGCGTAAAAAATCGACCATCGCCGGCAAAAGTTTGGCAGGAAGGTTGTCGGCAGTGTAGTAGGTGGCGTCTTCCAGCGCTTTCAAAGCGACGCTCTTGCCCGAGCCGGAAAGTCCGGTAATGATGACGAGTTGCATGCCGGTCACGCGCTCACGCCCGCCATCTACGGTTCGCCGCCGTTCATTTCCTGCGCCTGGCGCGCGATGAATTCGCGGGTGCTGTCGATGCCGCGCAGTTGCAGCACGTGGTTGCGCACGGCCGCTTCGACCAGCACCGCGAGGTTGCGCCCGGCAGCTACCGGAATCGTGACCTTGCTGATGTCGACGCCGAGGATTTCGTGTACTCCGGGTTTGAGCGGCAGGCGGTCGACGTACTGCGCGGTTTCGCTGCCGGCGGGTTTTTCCAGGTGCACGATCATTTTCATGTTCTTGCGCGGCCGCAGGGCGGCTTCGCCGAAGATGGTGCGGATATTGAGCACGCCCAGGCCGCGCACCTCCAGAAAGTCGCGCAGCAGCGGAGGGCAGCGGCCTTCGAGCGTTTCCGGCGCGATGCGGTACAGCTCGATCACGTCATCGGCAATCAGGCCGCTGCCGCGGCTGATCAGTTCGAGCGCGAGCTCGCTCTTGCCGACGCCACTGTCGCCGGTGATCATGACGCCCATGCCGAGGACATCGAGGAATACGCCGTGCATGGTGGTGGATTCGGCGAGCGCGCGCGCGAGATAGGGTCGCAGCATCCACATCAGTTCCACGCTCTCGAGCGGCGACGCCAGCAGCGCCACGTGCATGGTGTCCGCAAGCGCGATCAGGTGCTCGGGGGGCTGCTCTCCGCCGGAGACGACGATGCACGCGAGATTGGAGGTCGCCAGGCGGTGCAGCGTTTGCTGGCGCGTGACCGTATCGAGCGCGTTGAGATGGTCGATTTCCGGGCGCGCGAGTATCTGTATCCAGTTGGGATGGATGAAGTTGAGGTGGCCGATCAGGCCGCCATGCGAGTCTTTCAGGTGGACGCTGTCGAGCGTCTGGATGCCGCCGTCGCGCCCCGCGATCCACGCCAGGCGCAGCTTGTCGCGGTTATCCTCAAACAGCTGCGCTACACTGACTTGCGGCATGCGGTTGCCATTCGGAGATCAGTTTGTGCATTGCGTCGACCGAGGCGGCCTGCAGCAATTGCTCGCGAAGAGCATTATCGCTGAACATCTGCGCGAGCTCGCTCAGTATCTGCAGGTGCAGATCGGTCGCCCGCTCCGGCACCAGCAGCACGAATATGAGGTTGACTGGCTGCCCATCCGGCGAGTCGAACGGAATCGGTTCGCGCATCCGGATCAGCGCGCCGACCGCTTCTTTCAGCCCCTTGATACGGCCGTGCGGAATCGCAATGCCCTGGCCCAAGCCGGTGGACCCCAGCTTTTCGCGCGCAAACAAGCTGTCGAAGACCTGGCTGCGCGCTACGTTCTGATTGTTCTCGAACATGAGGCCGGCGTGCTCGAACACGCGCTTTTTGCTGCTCACGTCGAGATCCAGCACCACGTTTTGCGCCGGGAGAAGCTTGGCTATGAGGCTCATATCAAATCGGACTGTCGGTAATCCGCGCGTGCCGCAGAGCGCCACGATTGCACGCGCGGGGCGCGGCGTCAATCATCGCTGTCCTGTTGGGTGGGCTCACGGCCGGGCTCGCGGCCGCCGCGATGCCCGGCATGCTTCTCTTTGTGTTTCAGTATCTGGCGGTCGAGCTTGTCGACCAGCGCATCGATCGCGGCGTACATGTTCGCGTCGTCGCACTCGACGAAAATATCCTTGCCGGAGAGATGCACGTTGGCTTCTACCTTATGCTTCAGCTTGTCGACCGAGAGAATGACGTTGACATCGATGACGTGATCGAAATGGCGCGTAATGCGCGTGAACTTGCTGGTGACGTACTCGTGCATCGCGGGGGTGACGTCGACATGATGACCGCTAATATGAAGATTCATTATAGCTCCTCGGTTAGTCGTTTAGATAAGACAAGTTCTGAATCGCGGCGTTCCGGCTGGATGGATGAATATCACAATGACTTGCGCAGGTTGACCGGCAGTATCTGCATGGATTCGCGGTATTTGGCGACGGTGCGGCGCGCGACGACGATGCCCTGCTGGCCGAGAATCTCGGAAATCTGGCTGTCGGACAGCGGTTTCTTGCCGTTTTCCGCGCTCACTAACTGCTTGATCAGCGCGCGGATCGCGGTGCTCGACGCCGAGCCGCCCGTTTCGGTCGTGACATGGCTGCCGAAAAAATATTTGAGTTCGAAGATGCCGCGCGGCGTGAACATGAATTTCTGGGTAGTCACGCGCGACACGGTCGATTCATGCAGGTCCAGCGTGTCGGCGATTTCGCGCAGCACCAGGGGGCGCATCGCGACTTCGCCGTGCTCGAAGAAATGGCGCTGACGGTCCACGATCGCCTGCGACACACGCAATATGGTGTCGAAACGCTGCTGCACGTTCTTGATGAGCCAGCGTGCTTCCTGCAACTGGCCGGTAAGCTGCTGGTGGCCGGCGTCGCGGTTGCGTTGCAGGATGTCGGCATACAGGCGGTTGATGCGCAGCTTCGGCATCGCTTCCGGATTGAGCGCGGCAAGCCATACGCCTTTAGTTTTCTTGATTATCACATCCGGCACGATGTAGCGCGTGTCGCCGGCAGAGTAGCTCGCCCCCGGGCGCGGGTTCAGGCTGGTGATCAGATTCTTGATGCCGCGCAGAACGGCATCTTCACAATGCAGGACTTTCTTCAGCTTGGCGAAATCGCGCGCGGCGAGCACTTCGAGGTGGTGATTGACGATCTCGAGCGCCTGCGCGCGGTGCGGCGTCGACGACGGCAGCGCTTCGAGCTGCAGCTTGAGGCACTCGCCGAGGTTGCGCGCGCCGACTCCCGGCGGATCCAGGTTTTGCAGGTGGCGCAACGCGACGAGCAGGTCGTCGACCTCGATATCCAGTTCGGGCGGCAGGATAGCGACAAGCTCGGCCAGGTCCTGGTGCAGATAGCCGTGATCGTCGAGCGAATCGATGAGAAGCGTAACGAGCTTCTGGTCATGGTCCGAGATCTGCGTCAGCGACAATTGAGAAATCAGGTACTCGCGCAGAGACTGGGTCTCGGCGGCGACCTGCGGATACTCGGCTTCGTCGTTGTCGTCGCGCGTGCCGCCGTGGCTGTAATCTTCTTCAAAACCCGGGGCGTCGGCGCTGCCGTGCGTATCGCTGGCAGTCGTGTCGGCCTCGTTGTCGCTGGTGGACGCGGGCGTGGCGGGTGAAGTGAAATCCGTGCTGCCCGGCGGCGCCGGCGCAACCGCTTCTTCGCGCAAACCATCCTCGCGCTCAAGCAGAGGGTTGTCCTGCAGGAATTTTTCGATTTCCTGGTTGAGCTCAAGCGTCGACAGCTGCAGCAGCCGGATCGACTGCTGCAACTGCGGCGTGAGCGTTAAATGCTGGGACAGCCTGAGCTGTAGCGAGTGCTTCATGTTCCCGGAAGGAGTATAGGGGGGTGCGGGGGTGCGCGATTTAACTGGGCTGCAAGATGGGCATTGGATGCGGGCAGCGGGAACAAAACGCCGCGGCGCGCTGGCTCGGAGGAGGCTGCCAACGCGCCCGCTCACAGGCGGAAATGCTCTCCGAGATAGACCTTTCTCACGCTGTCATTATAGACGATTTCATCAGGTTTTCCGTAGGCCAGGACAGTGCCGTCGTTGATGATGTACGCGCGGTCGCAGATGCCCAGCGTCTCGCGAACGTTGTGATCGGTGATCAGGACCCCGATATCGCGTTCTTTGAGGAACCGGATGATTTTCTGGATATCGATGACGGCGATCGGATCGACACCCGCAAAGGGTTCATCAAGCAGGATAAAACGCGGTTCGGTAGCCAACGCGCGGGCGATTTCGACCCGCCGCCGCTCGCCGCCGGACAGGCTGATCGCGGGGTTGTCGCGCAGGTGATCGACGTGCAGATCCTGCAGCAACTGGTCGAGTTTTTCCGTGATTTGCGCCGCATTGTTATTTTGCAATTCAAGCACCGCGCGCACGTTTTCGGCCACGGTCAGGCGGCGGAAAATCGAGGCCTCCTGCGGCAGGTACGAAAGCCCGAGCTGCGCGCGCCGGTGTATCGGCATGTGCGTCAGGCGTTTGTCGTCGAGGTAAATCTCGCCGCCGTCGAGCGGCACCAGCCCGACCATCATGTAAAAGCAGGTGGTTTTGCCGGCGCCGTTGGGGCCCAGCAGTCCGATCACCTCGCCGCTGCTCACTTCGAGCGAGACGTCCTTGACCACTACCCGCGACTTGTAGCGTTTTTTGAGTTGTTCCGCCCGCAACTGGCTCATGATGGCATGCGGTGCGGCGGCCGCAGCGCGAGCGTGCCGCCCATGCAGCGGTGGTGCTGGCGGATTGCCGTCAACGCGGCGCGCCTGCCGGATTTTCGCGCGGGTTCGCGACGTCGGTGGCCGGTTTCAACGGCAACGGTGAGCCGGCCGGCGGCTCTTTCGACTTGGGCTGGATGATCGCGCGCACGCGGCCTTCCGGATTGGCGGCCGTCGCGGCCTGCTTGCCGCCGCCGGTGACCTTGAAAAATTCGGTCGCAATTTCGTACGCGATGTAATTGCCGCGCACGTCGTCATTGGCTTTTTTCAGATAGGCGCGATTGAACATCTGCAGTTTTTCGGCCTTGCTGTCGTATTCGATGCGCTCGGCGTAGCCATCGATGTATTCGTCGTAGCCTTCGCGTTTCTGGCGAAAGCTCGCGAGGTTGCCGTAGGCGATGCCGTATTTGAAGCCGTCGGCGTCCTGCTGCACGACCATGCGGTCGCCGCGTATGACCAACGTGCCCTGCGTCAATACCACCCTGCCGGTAAACGTCGCGGTCTGCTTGTTGTCATCGACAGTGACCTGGTCGGCTTCGAGATTGACGGGCTTGTCGCGATCGGCGCGCTCCGCCATGCCTGCCGCGGGGGCGAGGAGGCAGCATGCGAGCAGTATCGACCATGGCCACGACGGGCGTGGCACGCCGCCGGCAGCGGAAGGCCCGCTGCGCTTATCTGGTTTTTTCATAACGGCCTCGGACATTGGAAAGCAGTTTCAGGATACGGGTCTCATTGTTGAATTCTAAGCCATCCGACGTAATCAGGGTGTTCGCGTCCTGGATGCGCACCGGCTTGTCGGTTTTGGCGATGCCGTCGTCAGGTATGACGTGCAACCAGCTGGTCAGCATCGTCAGTTCGCCGCGATTTTCGTAGGCGGAGCGCGTGAGGCGCACGTTGTCCTTGAGATACGCGTTCTCGCCGTTGCTCGACAGCGTGGCGGTTTTGGAGCTGGCGGTCACCGTCACGCCGGGGCCCTGAAAATTGACGAATTTGGGCGCTACGAGGTCCGTAGTATCGTCGTCCGGGTAGTGCAGCATGCGGCGCGCGTCCAGTTTGTAGCGTACGATGCCGTCTGGACCGATGCGGACCACCGTGAAATTGTCGACGATGTAGTCGGGATCATGACGGCCTTTGCCGCTGATGCCGGCTTCGGGCGGCTGCACCTGGCGGTCGAGCCATACGGTCACCGCGGCCACTGCCCCGAGCAACAGGACCGGGAACCAGGCCGTCAGGCGCTGCATCATTTTAAGTAGGCCTCGAGCGCGCGTTCGAGCTTGCCCTGGGCATGCATGATCAATTCGCAGACTTCACGCGCAGCACCGCGTCCGCCGTGCGCACGCGTGACGTAATCCGCGTGCTGCCTGACGATCAGCGGCGAGTCCGGCACGGTAAGCGCGAGACCACAGCGCAGCATCACGGGCAGATCGACCACGTCGTCGCCCATGTAGGCGGTTGCCGCGGCATCGAGCGAGCGCGATTTGAGCAGTGCTGCAAACGCCTGGGCTTTATCGGTGACACCCTGGTATACGAGATCGATGCCGAGGTTCTTCGCGCGCAGCTCGACGATGCGCGAAGTGCGGCCGGTGATGATGGCGAGTTCGACGCCGCTCTCGCGCAGCATGTTCATGCCGTGGCCGTCGAGGCTGTTGAACGCCTTGATTTCCTCGCCGCCGTCGGTGAGGTAGAGCGAGCCGTCGGTGAGCACGCCGTCGACGTCGAATATCGCGAGGCTGATGCGTTTGGCTTTGGCGTAGATGGCTTGCATGGATTTGGAGTTTTGAATCCGCGTGGCCTGCGGTCCGCCGTATTGTCGCGGCCGGCCCGCAAGCGGTGCGCGGACCTAGAGAACCTTGGCTTTAAACAAAGCGTGAGTGTTGAGCGCGCCAACCAGGCGTTGTTCCGAATCGACCACCAGCAGCTGGTTGACCTTGTATTGCTCCATGATCTGCACGGCTTCGGCGGCCAGCTTGTCCGGGCTGATGGTGCGCGGCGCGCGCGTCATCACGCTGGCGATGGGAGTGGTGCGGAGATCGACGCCTTTTTGCAGCGTGCGGCGCAGGTCGCCATCGGTGAAGATGCCGATCACGCGCTGCTTGCCGTCGAGTACCGCCGTGACGCCGATGCGTCCGCGCGACATTTCGAGAATGGCATCCGAGAGCGACGCCGTGTCGGCAACGTGTGGCGCCTCGGCGGCCGTGCCCATCACGTCGCGCACGTGCGTCAATAGTTTACGGCCGAGCGCACCGCCCGGGTGCGAGCGCGCGAATTCGTCGCGGCTCACACCTTTGGCCTGCATCACCGCGAGCGCGAGCGCATCACCGAGTGCGAGCGCCGCGGTGGTGCTCGCGGTGGGCGCCAGATTGAGCGGGCAGGCTTCTTTTTCCGCGCCGGCGTAAAGATGGGCATCGGCTTGCCGGGCGAGGCTCGATTGCGGTTTGCCGGTAAGCGCGATCAGCTTGGCGCCCTGGCGTTTGATCAAAGGCACGATCGCCAGCAGTTCGGCGGTTTCGCCCGAGTTCGACAGCGCGATAAATACGTCGTCGCGCGTGACCATGCCGAGGTCGCCATGGCTCGCTTCGGCGGGATGCACAAAATACGCCGGCGTGCCGGTGCTCGCCATGGTCGACGCGATTTTGCGCGCGATATGGCCGGACTTGCCGATGCCGCTCACCGTTACGCGCCCGCTTGAATTGAGGATGATGTCGACCGCGCGCTGAAAATCCTGATCGAGCCGCGCGATCAGCCCGGTTATCGCGGCGGCTTCGATTTCGAGCACTTCGCGCGCGAGTTCGAGGGCGCTGTTGCCGGCGGGTGCGGGGGCTTTTTTGCGAGCGGCTGTCATGGCGTGTGCAGTATAGCAAAGTCCCCGCGCGCCCCGGCGGGCGGCGGCTTCAATCCGGTTGCAATTCGTCGGCGATAAGGCATTATTCAAGGCAAATCTATCGCATGCCCGACATGGAAAATTCGCTGCATCTGGTATTGATTCTGCTCGCCGCCGCGGTGCTGGTGGTTATTTTGTTTCGCCTGCTGAAGCTGCCCGCGATGATCGGTTACCTGCTGGTTGGCATCATCATCGGGCCGCACAGCCTCGGCTTGATTCCCGATACTGCCGGCACGCAATACCTGGCCGAGATCGGCGTGGTGTTCCTGATGTTCAGTATCGGTCTCGAATTCAGTCTCGCCAAGCTAACGACCATGCGCCGCATCGTGTTCGGGCTTGGCGCGTCACAGGTGGTGTTGACGCTCGCCGGCGTCGTTGCCGGCATGGTTGCAGCCGGCGCTGACTGGCGTACCGGCCTGGTGCTGGGCGGAGTGGTCGCCATGTCCTCCACCGCGATCGTCAGCAAGATGCTCGCCGACAAACTTGAACTCAATACGCTGCACGGACGGCAGGTCATCGGCGTGCTGTTGTTCCAGGACCTCGCGGTGGTGCCGCTCCTGATCCTGATCCCGGCGCTTGCCGGCGACCCCGGCGACATGGCCGCGGGCTTGAGCATTGCGCTGCTCAAAGCCGCGGTGGTGCTGTCGATACTGCTGTACTTCGGGCAGCGGCCGATGCGCGCGTGGTTCCACCTGGTGGCGACCCAGAAATCGTCGGAGCTGTTCGTGCTCAACGTGTTGCTGATTACGCTGGGTCTCGCGTTTATCACGGAATTGGCGGGGCTCTCGCTGGTGCTCGGCGCATTCATCGCCGGCATGCTGATTTCAGAGACCGAATACCGCTACCAGGTTGAAGACAACATCAAGCCGTTTCGCGACGTGCTGCTGGGACTGTTTTTTGTCACCATCGGCATGAAGCTCGACATCGCGCTCGTCTATGGCAATCTACCGTGGGTGGTGCTTGTGCTGGCCATGCTGATTGCGTTGAAGACGCTGCTGATCGCCGGCCTCAGCCGTTTGTTTGGCAGTGACACCGGCGCCGCGTTGCGTACCGGGCTTGATCTCGCGCAGGGCGGCGAATTCGGTTTTGTGCTGTTGTCTCTGGCGGCGCCGCTCCATCTGGTGCCCGAGGCGCAGCTGCAGACGGTGCTTGCCGCCATGGTGCTGTCGATGCTTGCCGCACCCTTCATCATCGAGCGCAGCGAACATATCGTGCGCCATTTCAGCGGCGCCGAATGGATGGCGCGCGCGATGGAACTGCATAACGTCGCGGTGCAATCGATGGCGGCCAACCAGCACGTGGTGGTGTGCGGTTACGGGCGCAGCGGCCAGAATCTTGCACGGCTGCTCACCACGGAAGGATTTGGCTTCATTGCGCTGGATGTCGATCCCAAGCGCGTCAAGGAGGCCGCCGCCGCAGGCGAGCACGTGGTGTACGGCGATGCTGCGCGGCGTGAAGTGCTGATCGCGGCAGGCATGCTGCGCGCGCGCGCATTGGTGGTGACCATAGCCGACAGCGCGCTCGCCCTGCGCATACTGGCCCAGGTGCGCGAGCTCAGGCCCGGGCTGCCGGTGGTCGTGCGCATGCTCGACGATACGGAGATCGACCGCCTGAAGGAGGCCGGCGCCACCGCCGTACTTGCCGAAATCATGGAAGGCAGCTTGATGCTCGCGTCGCATACCCTTGTGCAGCTGGGCGTGCCGCTCAATCGCGTGTTAAGGCGCATTCGCGATACGCGCGAGCAGCGCTACAGTCTGCTGCGCGGTTTTTTTCACGGTGCCTCGGATGAGATCGAGGACGCGGCACAAGGCGAGCAGCGTTTGCTGCATTCCGTGCTGATTACGCCCGGGGCTGCCGCTATCGGCAAAACGCTGACGGAACTGGATCTCGCGGGTTGCCGTGTGGAGGTGAAGGCGGTACGCCGGCCGGGCATTGTTGCGCAGGCGCCGCAGCCGGGGGCGCGCATCGAAGCCGGCGACGTGCTGGTGTTGTATGGCGCGGAACTCGATTGCGCGGCCGCGGAGATCCGCGTGATGCAGGGCTAGGTGTTTGGCCTGGAGACAATAAAAAAGCCCGCGTGAGCGGGCTTTTTTTGCAGGCTGAAACTGATCTTAAAGCAGGCCGGAAGATCCGCAGTTCGGAGTCGGCGGTGTTGCGGTCCAGACCGCAGGCGGGCCCGCGGCATAGCAGCCGCCAGCACCGGTCGGCGCCACCGCGCCGGCGGCGCCGCCGCCGTCATACACGCTGAACTGGAACGAACCACTGGTCGGAATACCGTCGTCCGTCTTGCGGTCGATTTCAGCCAGCAAATCCGACGGAATCTGGTTGCCGGTCTTGATGTTGTGCCGCAGCGTATTGGGTGCGGCCGTCGTGCCCGTGCCGTATACGCCGTCATAGGACAGGCGCAGAAAGCGCGCATACGGGTTGGCCGGCGCCGATGCCGTGGTCTCGGGAAGGGCCGCATACGAATAGCTGCCGTTGATGAAGCCCGATTTAGACAAATGCTCCCATGCCGCGATGGGTTCGTCGATGGTGTCGCCGTCGGCAGTCGAGCGTATGGTGCCATTGTTGTTGCCGTTGGTGCACGCCGGGGTGCACGAAATATTTGTGCTCGCGGCACCGTAATCGCCGGGCAGGGCGCGGTAGCGGTCGAGGAAGCCGAAGTAAGCGGCTTTGACGCCTTCCTGCTGCGAGATCAGGTTGCGCACGCGGGCACTGGTGATCAGTTCCTGGCCTTTTAACACGCCGCCGAGGAGCAGGCCGATAATGACCAGCACGATCGCGATTTCGATCAGCGTAAATCCCTGTTGTTTGGTTCGCACGTTTTTTCTCCTTATCGGAAAGAACTCAAATGGTACAAGTGTGCCAAATGTGGCAAATTTCATGCCCGGGTGCCAGGTCAACCCAATAGTGGCTCTAAACAGCATCCTGGAGACATGCAAATCGATGTCTTGTGCTGTTATGACGCGGTAATAAATAAATTAAGTTATTGTATTTTAATAAATTACAGGAAGGCCGCGCAGTGGCATCCACGGCTTGAAGACGGGTAATCGTCTAGGGTTTACTGCCTGGTGCGGACGGCTCAGAGTGTCTATTTTTCGTCGTCGGAGTCTGTTTTTCGTCATTTTTCATGCCTTCCAGCCGCTCCGTGAGGAAATGCAACTCGCGGTCGTCCCTGATTTCGCCCCCCGCCAGGAGACCGCCGAGCAGGATTTTCGCGCTTTCGAGTTCACCGATATCTTCGAGGATGAATATCTGCATCTGGCGCGCCCAGGTCGGCGCTGCCGGGGCAAGGCGGGCGATGTCGCGCGCGTAACGCAATGCGAGCGCGTCGTCGTGCAGGCGGTGTTTGGCCATGATGGTGACGTGCGCGAGCCAGCGCCAGCGGCGGTTGGGGTCCTGCAGAAACTGCGCGTGAACAAACTCGACCATCAGGCGTTCGCGCGCCGCGTCGGGGACCTGCGTGTAAACCTGGGCCGCCATCAACAACGGATACTGGCCGAGTGGATCAAGTCCGAGTATCGTCGCCAGCCACTGCGCTACGCGCGAGTAGTCGAGATTGCGAAACGGGATGCTGACGCCGGGCTGATTGTCGAAGGCCTGCAGGTACAAAGTCGCCAGCTGCGCCAGCGCAATCGGTTCACCCAGGCTGGCGACGCGCAGGGCCGCCACGGATGGCGGCGTATCAAGCGCCGCGGCGCGCGCGACCGGCTTGGGTTGCGTGCCCTGCCAGGCCATTTGCAGCGCCAGTGCGGCCGCCAATATCGCCAGCACGGTGCGCGGCACTCCGGCGACAGGCCGTTCGTCGCGCGCGATCACAGATTGCGGCGGTAAAAGTCGAACATGGCGGCGGCGACCAGCAGTGTCGAATAGAGTGTCGCCTGCACGGCGCAGGCGCCGACCGCCGACCACCCTGCCGCGCCGTCCACCAGCCATGCGCTTTGACTGAAACGGTCGAGCGCAGGCAATACCAAGGCAAGCGCGTCGACGAGCCAACCCATCACCTGGCGGGATTGCACGTTGAAACCGACCACCGAGGTATCGCTGATCAGCTGGATCGCGGACAGGCTGCGCGCCAGCAGATAAAAACCCGCGACGAAGCTGGCGGCCGGCATCAGCTGCGTAAAGGTCATGACGCAGAAGAGGCTCAAGGCCGCGACTATCCACAGTTCGAGGGCAAGCGCGCAAGTCCACTGCAGGGCGGCGGGCAACGGGGCGAGTACCCACTGCGGCAGGCCCGCGAGCAGCGCCATCGCGAGCGCGATCAGCATGAAGCCGAACAACCGGCCCAGTATGTAGTCGGCGCGCCGCAAATCGAACGACAATGTGAGCTCCAGCCCCTTGTCGTTGAATTCACGCACGACGCTGGTCAATATATAAAGGCTCAGCACGAACACCGCAGCGATGCGCGACGCTGTTGCCGAAAAAACGATTTGTACTCGCGCGCTTTCAGTAATCGCCAGTTCCTGCGCAAAATAGGCGGCGCCGTAGACCGCCGCCAGCGCGACGAGAAACAGCCACAAGAGGCGCGTGCGCAACGCTTCGAGCAGCGTGAAGCGCGCGAGAGTCACAATTTTTGGCCGACTCATGGAATAATCGAAGCTTGCATCCTAGGTGCGGCCAGTATAACCAAAAGCCGGCCACGGCAATGAGGAGGCCAGAGCGATGAACGAAACCACGGCAGGTTCGCGCCGGCAACTGATCGCGGGCAATCCGCAATTGTGGCTGTGCGCCATGTTGCTCGCGCTGCATGCGGCGCTGGCGTGGGGCATCGAAACCTTTTTTTCGCGCGCGATGCTGCTGGTGCATTTCGGCATCTTCCTGATCTGGCAGCCGGTGTGGCGCGGCGAGCGCAACCTCGATTCGCGCCAAGCGTTTCTGGTCGTTATCGTCGGCCTGCTGCTGGCGGGCTGGAACAACTGGTGGCTGATGGCCGTGTGGCTTGCGGTGCTCTTTGCGCTGATCGGCGGCAACCTGCTCGGTATCGAGCAGCCGCGCCAGCGGCTCGCGGCGCTGCTCGCGGCGCTCTACCTGCTTACGATGCTGCTGGTGTGGGTGGTCCCCAATCTGTTTGCGGGGCAGCAGTTCGATACGGCGGTGGTCGCCATGGTGCGCTACGTGCTGCCGGTAATCTTGCTGGCGATGATCGCCATTCGGGTGCCGGCGGCCAGCCGGTCGTCGTCGCCGCTCGCGGTCGATCTTTTTTACAGCCTGATGCTGTTCCTGCTGGTGACCGGGCTGGTGCTCGGGAGTTTCGTCGTCAAGCAGATCAGCCATGGCGACTACGCGCTGGCGCTGGCGCAAAGCCTGATGGTAATGGGGCTCGTGCTCGTGACGTTGAGCTGGTTGTGGAATCCGCATACCGGATTTACGGGCCTCGGCCACCTGCTGTCGCGCTATCTGATGAGCCTCGGGCTGCCGTTCGAGCGCTGGGTCAAAAGCCTCGCAGACCTGGCCGAGCGCGAACGCGATCCGGCGCGCTTTCTCTCGCTGGCGCTGCAAAACATGTGCGAGCTGCCATGGGTTGCCGGGCTGTCGTGGCAGGCAGCGCACAGCAGTGGCGAACTTGGCGCGCGGTCGCGTTTCCAGGCCGAATTCGCCTTTCAGGACTTGATCCTCAAGTTTTATACCAAGTGGTCTCTGAGCCCGGCCCTGCTGCTGCATCTCAAGCTGCTGACCCAGATGCTAAGCCATTTTTATGAAGCAAAGCAGCGCGAAGAAGTGCAGCGCGCGAACGCCTATACGCAGGCCATCTATGAAACCGGCGCGCGGCTCACGCACGACGTCAAGAATCTCTTACAGTCGCTGCGCTCGCTGTGCGCTGCTGCCGAGAGCAGCAGCGAGGACGAAGCTGGCGCGCTGCAGGGTCTCGTAAAAAGGCAATTGCCGCAGATCGCCCAGCGGCTGACCGTTACTCTCGAAAAATTGCAGGCGCCGCAGGAGTCGACGGTTCCGCAAACCGACGCCATGACCTGGTGGGAAGGACTCAAGCAGCGCTATACGCGGGGCGAAATCACATTTTCGGGCGGCGCCGAAAAATCCGGCGCGAATCTGCCCGGTGAACTGTTCGACAGCGTGGCTGAAAACCTGCTGCAGAACGCCATTGCCAAAGCGCAGCAGCAGGCGGATATGCATATCGATGTGACGTTCGACGCCGATTCCGGAGGGCGGTTGACGATACGCGACACCGGTGATGCGGTGCCGAAAGCGGTGGCGACGCGGTTGTTTTCCGTTCCGGTACCGTCGCGCAACGGGCTCGGCATCGGTCTCTATCAGGCGGCCAAGCAGGCTGAGCAGGCGGGCTACACGCTCCAGCTGGTAAGCAATGTTGCCGGCAACGTGTGTTTCGAATTGCGCAAGACCGCTACTTAGCGCGCGCTCCAGCGTTGTTATTGGGCGAAGATGCGTGCGGTAAACCTTCTGACGGTGCCGATTATCAGCGTGACTTTGGGCGTGAATACGCCGGCGTCGGTCAGCGCGCTGAAGGTGGTGTTCGAGCAGGCCGGCAACGAGGTGCATTCCGGCGCCACCGCGTAAGTCACGGAGGTGCGCCACATCGAATTGATCCACGCAGGAAACGTGGTGCCCGGCCATCCCGCGCCGGGACTCAGGTTGCGCGGCAATATGCCGGGAGCCAGCGATCCGGTGGGCAGGCACAGATTCTGATCGCCGTCCGGCTGACACGTCCAGTCGGCAACCGAAGCGGGGCCCGGCAACAGGGAATGGGCAAGGAAGTAGCGATTCAGCGAGACGGTGATTTCACTGGCCACGCGCTTTTCGACGAACGCCATCAGGTCCGGGACGGCGATGGTGACCAGCCTGTCGTTAAAGTTGTCGCTCGCGCTTTGCGCGATGAAAGCGCTGGCGCCCGCCGCATTTGCGCCGTCCAGATAATTGGCTACATTACTCTGGTTCGCGCCGCTGCTGCGAACCTGCCCGCCTAACGCCGCACCCGGCGAGAACACGACGGCAACGACGTTGGTTACGTCGGTGGCGCCGGAGACTGACAAGGTGCCGGTCGCAGTGTCGTTGATGAGCACGTGGCTCGCGTAGTCGCGGAAAGTGGGCGACAGCGCGTACCACAGGCGTTCGCCATCCGCATCGCGCAAATCCGGCAGTCCGAGCGTGCGCCAGGGCAGGCGCCCGATGTAGCTGGGGCACTGGATTCCGGCGAACAAATCCGCGATGCCGTCGTTGGGAACATTGCTGCCCGCGATGTTGGTAACCATGTCGGGGCATGGCAGGCTGCCGGGAACTGAAGCGTCGATGGCGCCGCGTCCGATCAGCGCCTGTTTGGCCTGCGCCAACACCGACGCGTTTTTTCGTTCGCGCTCGTTGCGAACTGTATTCGCACCAAGTGACGTCACCAACCAGGTTGCAGCCACCGTGCAAATCACGGCAATCAGGACTATCGCGACGGACCCGCGATGCGGGCGCGTCGCCATGCGATTACCGGAGATGCGTCTGTTGCTGTGGCATTGCGGCATGGTCGCTCCCTGCGCAAGGCTGTGCCCGGACTATATTATTTTACCCGCCGATTCGCCGCGCGCGTCGCGCGGCCAGCGAGGTCAGGAAATTATAAGCTTGTAAGGCAGGGCAGGGCGAACGGGCATTCGTCTGAAGCGGAAGCTAAAGCAGCAGAATCAGGGCAGTTTCTGCGCCGTAACCATGCGGCTTAACAGCACGCTTGGTGACACCCAAACGAGCAGGTCGTCGAATTCGGTGCCGACAAAGTTTGAATAAGTGCGGCTGATAAAGAGGCAATCGTTGTCGGTATTTTCCATTTCGTCGGGGCTGGTCGGGGCAGCCGTTCCGTTCGGGCCGCGCGAGAAGATTACGGCGGGAACGCCGTTGGCAAGTCTTGCAGCGCAGGCGGCATCCGAGCATACCAGGATAAATCCGCTCGCAGCTCCCGGCGGGGCGCATACGGCGCCAGTCGGCGTCGTCGTCAGCGTAAAGCCCGCCGCGGCATTGGTGTATGCGTTATTGACGCGATACTGATAACGCTGGCCCCAGGGGTCGGTCGCCGGAACGCCCAGCAGAGCCCACGGAATATTGCCGCCCGTAGATTCGGAGGCGTTCGTATTCGCGCAGGCGCCTTCGAGGCCGTCGCCATTCGTATTCGGGCAGGGCAGCCGCGGTTTGGCCTGTGCCAGCGCGTAACCGATCAGCGACTCGTTGATCTGATCAAGATCGGCTTTTGCCTGGGATATTTTGGCTTGCGTGACCTGCGCGGTTATCGGCCCGAGCAGCACGGTCGCGATCAGGGTGATGATGAACATCGAGATCGCGAGCTCGATTAGCGTGAAGCCCGACCCGCGTTGGAACTGCCTGATGTTCCGGAATGACGTGTTCAGACAGTAGGGAAGCGGCATGCAGTGAAGCTGCTTTATTGCACTGCTGCGTCGAGCGCTGTCATCTGCAAATTGGTTACGGGATTCATGCCGGAAATGCTCAACACGGCTTTCGTGCCGTTGTTGGGCGTGCCACTGGTAAATCCGATCAAAACGCCGCTGCTGCCGCCCGCAGAATAGCTGCTAAACGCTGCGCCGCAAGGAGAGATGCCGGCAACGCAATTGCTGTCCACCCGGTAGCTGACCACGGAATTCCACTGATTGGCGACGAACCACGCGGGCAACGCCGCATTTAGAGCGGCGTCATCGGTAGGCAGATAACCGGTTCCGGCCTCGGGCCAAACGACTGCGGGCGCTGGCGGCGTAGGCTGCGGAAAAACAGTCGGACATGCACCTGCGGTACAGGCGGTTGAATACCACGGGAGTCTCCCGGAAGTGGCCGCGGAATAGGCTTGCAGCGAATTTTGTAATTCCTTGGCGATACGCCGATCTACGACTGCGAAAATATCCGTGGCCGTTATCACCATGAGCTGATCGTTATAGCTGCTGCCGGCGTCGCTGGTCACGAAGGTGGTCGGGCCCGTATAGCTTTCGATGTATTGGGACGGTGTAAAGAGTCGTTCCGCGTTCCGCAACTGCCCATTGACCGGGGCACCGGCCGCAAACACGATGGCGGCAGTATTGGCAGCAGTAAGCGTGCCGGTAATGTTGAGTTCGCCGACGGTGGTACTGTTGATCGCGTTGGTGTCGCTGAATTGTTGTGACAACGCATACCACAGGCGCTCGCCGCTGGAGTCACGCAGATCCGGCAAGCCGAGCGTTTGCCAAGGCAGACGGCCGATCAAATTCGTGCATGCCCCGGCTGCCGGGTCAGCCAGTCCGTCGTTGTCCGCATCGGGGCAAGGCAGACTGCCCGGACGAGTAGAACTGGATGCAGCATTCGCAATCAACGCCTGCTTGGCGAGCGCGAGTGCGCTGCTGGTTCTGCGGTTTTGTTCGTTGTGTACGGCTGTCGCGCTCAGCGACGTGACGACAACGGTCGTGGCGGCGACGCCGAGCACCGCAATAATGGCGAGCATTGCGTAGCCGCGTTGCGCGGAAATCCCGGGTTGCATTTTGCTCGTGCGTTTCTTCATGATCGTGAGCGCCTCCTGTCGGGGCACCTGACTGCGCTACTTCTGGTCTGAACTGCTGTTACGTCCGGCGTCGCCCGGCGCATCGCGTTCGGCGGCACGGGCGGGTCTTTTCTGGGCTACTGGGTCAGATCTTAACGTTTCCCGGGGTGGGGCAGGCGTGACTTTTGACACGTCAGCCCCGGTATTTTCGGCTGCGGGCCCCGTTTTGGCCTCGGGTTTGGCGGCCGGGCGCCGCAAATAGCTCTCGTCCACGGCACCACTGACCATTTCGACCGTTTGGCCGACCTTGATATCCACGCTGCGCCCGCTCTCCGGCACGCTCAAACGCACCCGGTTGTCGTTCCTGCCGATCGCCGCTTTGACGCCGCCGGTCTGGCGCTCATCGACGGGACGTTCATTGAGCCAAATCGTATTCTTGCCGTCGCTGCGCCGAATGATTCCGTTGACGCTGATGTTTTGCGGCAGGGGTGCGGCCACCGGTTTTTGCTGCGGTTCGCTGTCGTCGGTGCCGATTTCCGTCCGGATATTCTGCTTGCGCGCGGTATCCAGTGTCGCCCGTTGCGCCGGCGTGTAGAACATCCGCCCCAGTTCCGCCGCACAGGCGGTGCACGCAATAGACATCAGCGCAATCACACAGGCGGCGCGCATCATCATGATTTTTTGTCTCCCGGCGAACTCGGGCGCAGCGTTATCCAGGCAATATCGCAGTCGACGCGCAAATTTGGCTGGAAACGGATGCTGCCGCCGGTGCCGAGACGCTCGACGCGGCATTGGTTGACGGAGAAAAAGCCCGCGCCCTGTTTGCCGAGCGCCGTCAGGAAGTTCATGAGGTCGCCTTCGTGCAGCAACTGGAAGTTGAGTTTCATTACCGACTGCTGCAGCGCAAGCTGTCCGGGATCGAGTTCCGTAGCAAAAGCATACGGTTGTTGCGAACCGATCGAGTACTGCACGCCGAACAGCTGCGTTTGCAGGTTCGACAGGCGCAGGCCCTCGAGCCAGTTCAGGCGCTGCTCGTCGCCGACGAACCCGACGCGCTGCAGGTACTGATAGCTTGGCAGGTAGCGCACGATGATGTCTTTTTCGTCGCCGGATTTCTGCAGGCGCGTACGTGCTTCGCGCATCTGGTTTTGCTGCAGTGCGAGTTCGCGTTTGGTGGTGGTGAGCGTCTGGTCGAGCTGGTATATGAGCCCCGCGCCCAGCGCCACGATGATCAGCAGCAGGATGAGGGGCGTCTGCAGCGCGCGTAATTCGCTGGCGTTCATGCGGCAGGTTTCATCACAAGAATGATGGTGAATTCCGCTTTGCCGGCCTGCTCGCGGCTGTCGGTCGTGTTGCCGGCCAGCGTAAGGTTGGGACTGATGTTGAGCGGCAGCTTGGCGACCCTGACCTCTGCCACGTTGGGCTGTTGCGCGAGCGTCTCGGCGAAACGGTTGATGGCGTCGATCGCGGTGCGGTAGTCCCCACGGAAGGGGCGCACTTCCCCTTCGACGAGCGCGCTTTCCTTGCGCTTGGCGCCGGCGGGCGCATTTGGCAGCGGCACGACCGGCACCGCCGCGGTTGGCGCCTGGTTGCCCTCGCGGCCGCCCTCGACTTCAGTGGTGCCGTATTTCCACGCGAACGATTTCATGACGATCTGCGGATGGCTGTCCAGCGCCTGGCTGACGAGCCTCATCGTAACTTCCGGCGTGCGCGTGGTGGCGCCGATTTTCTGCGATATCTCGACCGCGCGCCGCAGGTTCTCGGCGGTCGTGGGCGCCGCCGGGAACTGCAGGGTGGCTTCCTGATACTGCCGTTGCAGATCTACAGTCTGGCGCTTCGCGCTTTCGGTGTCGATGCGCGCATCGAATATCTGATAAAGAGTGATCGCGCACCAGGTGGCGGCGGCAAATACAGTGACTGCTGTCATCGCATAAATGCCGCGGCGGATTTGATGCTGGCGGTAACCGAGGGTGACGTTCGCAGGCGCCAGATTGTTGTCCGGTGGGCGCGGTGCGAGCAGATGCAGGTACAGCGCGTCGCTCGACGAGTCCAGCGCCGGCGCGGCGATGCCGAGGCTGGAAATGATTTCCTGGCGGCCGAGACGGCGGCACTCGATGTTGGGGTTGTCGCGGCCTATCGTTTGCTCGAGATCTTTTAACGAGTCGTTGCGATCGACGATCAGCACCGACAGATGTTCGTCAAGCGTCATCACGCGCAGCGCGTGCAGATAGAGACGCGTGTTGGAAATCTCCTCGGCGTAATTCTTGATGGCCTGGCTGGCGCTGCCATCGATACGCGCCAGCCGGCTGATGCGCAGTTGTTGGTCGCGGAAAAAGCTCAGCCGCAGTCCGGCGCCGTGGATCGATACGACCAGCAGGTTGGTTTGCTTGAGTTTGAGCTTTTCGATCAGCTGTGCGCTGACGGTCGGTAGCAGGAAGATGCCGGCAACCGGCAGTTTGCGTTCAATGATCTCCTGCAGCCACCCGTTGATCAGTTCCGGATTGGTGAGCGCGCAAAACAGGTAGCGGTCGTCGCGTCGCTTGCCGGGGTCGCGCCCCTGGATGCGCGCGTTGCAGTACTGCGTATTGCGGTAATGCTGTTTTAATTTGCGTGCAATCATTTCGCCACGGTCGCTGCCGAAGCTGTGCGGCAGGGATTCGAAGCGATAGTCTTCCTCAACTGCGTCGACGATCATGTGTGCCGGCAGGTTCGGCTCCTGCGCAAGGTGTTCCTTGAACGCCGCGAGCCCCGCTTCGCTGTTTTCGAAGACGGTGCTCATGCCCAAGCGGCCGCCCAGCCAGCGTGCCGAACTGACCTGGCTGGCCGACACCGAAAACAGCAGCTTATCTGCCATGACGGGGTCGATTTCCCTTTGTGATTAAACGGTTAACTAGAATTTGATCTTGCCCAGAATATCATAAACCGGACCCAGCACCGACCACATGATGAATACCATCATGCCGCCGAGAACCACCGTCAGCACGGGCCCTATCATGGCCATGCCTTTGTCGACCGATTCCTTGACGTCGCGGTTATAAAAGTAAGTCACATTCATCAGCGAGGTATCGAGCGCGCCGGTGGCCTCGCCCACGCGCAGCATGCGGATCACCAGCGGCGGGAAGATGCCGAGATTCTGGAAAGTTTCCGTCAGGCTGTCGCCGGCATTGATCTGCGCGCCCGCGCGCATCAGGCCGTCGGCAATGACGCGATTGCCGACGATTTCCTCCGAGGACTTGATCGCATCCAGAATGGTGATGCCGGACTGATACATCAGCGCGAAAAAATTGGTGAAACGCGACATGATTATTTTCTGCATGATGGGGCCGATGACCGGCAGATGCAGCTTGGTGTAATCCCACAGGTAGTGCGCCTTGGGGCTTTGCCGCACCATCATGACCACGCCGGCTGCTGCGGCGATCGGTATGCCGAATATAAACGGCCAGTAATCGAGCACGCTATTGGAAAGAAAAATCAGCAACCGCGTCTGTATCGGCAGGGCGATGCCCATCGCCTTCAGCAATTGCGTGACCTGCGGAACCAGGTAAATCAGCATGAACAGCATCACCGCGACTACGACCACCAGCACGAACGCCGGATACATCAGCAGGCGCTTGGTTTGCGACGCGAGCTCATCCTGCCATTTCAGCGTGGCGCCCAGGTTGGCGAATACATCCGTCAGCCGTCCCGCCTGTTCGCCCGCGCGGATCAAACTCACGAACACGTTATCGAACACGTAGGGGTGCTGCGACATTGCCTGCGACAGGATGCGGCCGCCTTCCATGTCTTCGTTCAGCGTCGCCAGGACTTCGCGAAAGCGCGGGTTTTCGATCGAATCGCGCAGGTCGCGAATGCCTTCCATCAGCGGAATCCCCGAGCGCGTAATCTGCTCCATGTCGAAGCAGAACGTGATGAGGTCGCGGCGCGTGATTTTTCCGCCGGCGCCGAAACCGCTGGCGCTTTTTTCGATTTCGCGAAACGTGATGAGGTCGAGCCCCATGCGGCGCAGCCGCAGCTCGAGGTCGACTTCGTTTACCGCATCCAGCGCGCCGCGCGCGGGGCTGCCGGTTTTGTCGACGGCTTTGTACTGGAAGGAGGGCACGGCCGGCTTGTGCGATCAGCGGCTAGTTAAAGCGGCCGGTCAAATCGACCGTGCGCGATATTTCTGAAATGCTGGTGGTCCCGTTCAGCACCAGCGCCACGCCTTCTTCCGCCAGCGGGCGAAAGTTTTTGGCCAGCGCCGCGGCGCGCAATTCCTTGGCGGTGGCGCGGCGCGCGACCAATTCGTCGAGGTCGCCATCCA
Source organism: Betaproteobacteria bacterium (assembly GCA_947474275.1). Taxonomy (GTDB): domain Bacteria; phylum Pseudomonadota; class Gammaproteobacteria; order Burkholderiales; family SG8-41; genus PALSA-1004. The sequence goes on along the minus strand of CANJHY010000035.1, from coordinate 1,117 downwards.
TGACCAGCAGTTCCATCACCGAACTGCGACCTTTGTAGCCTTTGTTGGCGCATTTTACGCAGCCGGTCGGGCGATAGATCTGGGCGACGTCCGCCGCCGCGGCGCCGAGTATCCTGCGCTCCTCGATCGTCGGCACATAGGCTTCCTTGCAGTGCACGCACAGCACGCGCACCAGGCGCTGTGCGATCACGCCGATGATGTTTCCCGCCATGATGTCCGGCTGGATGCCGATATCGAGCAGGCGCGGAAACGCGCCCAGCGCCGAGTTCGAATGCAGCGTGGAAAACACCTGGTGACCGGTCATGGCCGCGCGAAACGCCATCTCGGCGGTGTCGCGGTCGCGGATTTCACCCACCAGTATGATGTCCGGGTCCTGGCGCATCATCGAGCGTATGCCATTGGCGAAATCCATTTTTACGGCATCGTTGACCGAGGTCTGGCGCATCAGCGTCAGCGGATACTCGACCGGGTCTTCGAGCGTCATGATGTTGACGGTTTCGTCGTTGACCTGTGACAACAGCGAGTACAGCGTGGTGGTCTTGCCGCTGCCGGTCGGGCCGGTCACGATCAGAATTCCCTCGGGGCGCGCCAGCATCAGGCTCAGCCGCGTAAGTGTCGCCGCGGGGAGGTTCATCTTGTCCAGGCTGATGATTGATTTCTCGCGGTCGAGTATGCGCAGCACGATGTTTTCGCCGTGCACCGTGGGGTGCGTCGACACGCGGAAATCGATCGGCCGGCCGTTCAGCGTGAGGGAAATGCGGCCGTCCTGCGGCGCGCGCGTCTCGGCGATGTTCATTTCGCTGATCACCTTGATGCGCACCGTGATGCCGGGCATGTAGGTCTTGTGCAGGCTGCGGACTGTTTCGAGCACGCCGTCGATGCGGTAGCGTATGCGCAGAAAGGCGTATTCCGGTTCGAAGTGGATATCAGAGGCGCCGCGCTTGACCGCGTCGACCAGCAGCGCGTTGACCAACCGGACCATCGGCTGCGTATATTCGTCGCCGCCCGAGCCTAGCAGCCTGTCGGACTTTCCAGTCGTAAAAGTACTATACTCGAATGGACGAATCACCGAGTAAGCCATGCCCAACTTCATACAAACCGACCGCAAGACCGACTA
>CANJHY010000034.1:0-31532 GCA_947474275.1 Betaproteobacteria bacterium | reverse complement strand
GCCCTCGCCTTTGCCAGTGCGGCACACGCCGACTTTGACCACACGCACGCCGCATGGACGGCGTTGCTCGCAAAACACGTCGTGCTGATCAACAATGGCGCGGCCACCCAGGTGCGCTATGCCGTGATTGCGCCGGACCGCCCGGCGCTCACATCCTATCTCGCCAGCCTGTCGGCGGTAGCAGACACGGAATTCAAAGGCTGGGACAAGCCGCGGCAAATGGCCTTCCTCATCAACGCCTACAATGCGTTTACCGTCGAAAAAATTCTGACGCGTTATCCCGACCTGAAGTCGATACGTGATTTCGGCAGTGTATTCGGCGATCCGTGGAAAGATAAATTCTTCCGGCTGTTCGGCCGCGATTCGACGCTTGACCAGGTCGAGCACGAATGGCTGCGCAAGCCCGGGAATTACGACGAGCCGCGCGTGCACTTCGCGGTCAACTGCGCTGCGATCGGCTGTCCATTACTGCGGTGGGAAGCTTACGTCGCGGACAAACTCGAAACACAGCTCGAAGACCAGACGCGGCGTTTTCTGTCCGACCGCTCGCGCAACCGCTACAACGCTGACAAGAACACGCTCGAAGTGTCGAAAATATTCCTCTGGTACAAAACCGACTGGACCAGCGGTTACCGGGGAATCGGCGGTAGCGCGCAGGCCGTAACGACGACCGGGCAATTTCTCGCGCGTTATGCGCGGTTTCTTGCCGACCAACCCGCGCACCAACAGCAGATTGCCGCTGGGCGGGCGATGATCTCTTATCTGGAATACGACTGGACGCTGAACAACTTCAAACCATGAGTGCGCTGCCGGCCCTGTCCATCGTAATGCCCTGCTTGAACGAGGCCGCACGCATCGCGAAAACGCTCGAACGCCTGCAGCCGCTGCGGCAGCGCGGCGTGGAGGTCATCGTGGTGGACGGTGGCAGCAGCGACGGCAGCGCGGCGCTGGCGACATCTCTCGCCGACCGTGTTCTCGATGCGCCGCGCGGCCGCGCCTCGCAGATGAATGCCGGCGCCGCCGTCGCGCACGGCAATGTATTGCTGTTCCTGCATGCGGACTGCACACTCCCGGCTGACGCTGACCGCGCGATTCTCGCTGGCCTTGCCGCCAGTGGAAAACAATGGGGCCGCTTCGATGTCGAGCTCGCGAGTACGCATCCGCTACTGAAGCTCGTCGCCGCCATGATGAATTTGCGCTCGCGCTGTTCGGGCATAGCGACCGGTGACCAGGGTATTTTTATGACACGCGCGCTGTTTGCAGAAATCGGCGGCTTTCCGATGATTCCACTGATGGAAGATATTGCGCTGTGCAAGATTGCGAAGTCCCGCAACGCGCCGTTATGTCTGCGCGAATGCATCGTCGTTTCGCCGCGCCGTTGGGAACAACATGGCATATGGCGCACCATCTTGCTGATGTGGCGGCTGCGCCTCGAATATTTTCTGGGCGCCGACCCGGCCCGCCTTGCGATGCGTTATAGCGCTGCAGCCCGCACACCTGAAACGCGCATACTGGTCTTCGCGCGGGCTCCCGAGCCCGGTGCGGCAAAAACACGCCTCATCCCGCTGCTCGGCGCCGCTGGCGCCGCCGCGCTGCAAAACCTTTTGCTCGAGCGCACCCTTGCCACTGCGATCGCAGCCGCCGTTGGCCGCGTCGAACTCTGGTGCGCGCCGTCGGCGCAACACCCGCTGTTCGCGGCGTGCCTGCAACGCCATGGCATCGCCGGCTTGACCCAGTGCGAAGGTGACCTGGGCGCGCGCATGCAGCACGCGGCCGCAGCTACGCTCGCAGCGGTGTCGCGCGTGCTGATCATAGGCACCGATTGCCCGGCCCTAGCGCCGGAGAATCTGCGCGATGCCAGCGCAGCACTAGAGGCAAATGATGCAGTGCTGATGCCGGCAGAAGACGGCGGCTATGTACTGCTTGGACTTAAGCGGTGGGACGCGAGCCTATTTAACGATATCGCGTGGGGCAGCGATCAGGTACTTGCCGCGACGCGCGAGCGGCTGGCGGCGCTGAACTGGCGCTGGCGCGAATTACCGCCATCATGGGATATCGACCGCCCTGCGGATTTCGCGCGTTTGCGCGCAAGCGGCCTGATACCGGAACTTGACCGCGTGCTCGCCGCGCCGCGCTGACGGCCACGAGAGCGCGTAGGAACCCTGCTACCTCGTCTGAGTCAGATTCATCTCACCGTTCCAGTGCTGTGCTCCACGCACCTGCCCGCCGATTGGATGAAAACGTTTTCTCTTTAAAACAAAGAGATAACACTCATATGGCCAACAAATCCGTTGCCTTTTTATGAAAATCGGTAGACAATGATATGTAAGGGCTTGTTAATAAATGCTTTTAGTGCGTCGCTCCCGCCTTTTCCAATCTTAGCCTAGAGACTACCCTGCATGTCAGACTTGGCCAGCCAGCCAGCGCTCAGTCGCACTTCCCCGCAACTTCCTGTTGAGTGGTACTTCGATCCGCAGGTTTACGCGCTCGAGCAGCGCCAGCTGTTCGCGCGGGGCCCGGGCTACGTCGGCCATGAACTGCTGGTCCCCGCGGTCGGCGACTTTCATGCGCTCGAGCGTCTCGACAACGCGCAGGCGCTGGTGCGCAACGCGGGCGGGGTCGAGCTGCTCAGCAATGTCTGCCGCCATCGCCAGGCCATCATGCTCAAAGGCCGCGGCAATACGCGCAACAGCATCGTGTGCCCGATCCACCGCTGGACTTACGGGCTCGACGGCAAATTGCTCGGCGCGCCGCATTTCCCCGGCAATCCCTGTCTCGATCTTGGCAGTGCTCCCCTGCAGAACTGGAACGGGCTGCTGTTCAACAGCGAGCGCGATGTCGCGCGCGATCTCGCCAGCATGGGCGTCAAGCGCGATCTCGATTTTTCAGGCTATGTGCTCGATCGCGTACAGATCGAAGAATACCCATGCAACTGGAAGACATTCATCGAGGTCTACCTCGAGGACTATCACGTGGTGCCGTTTCATCCGGGCCTGGGCAATTTCGTGTCGATCGACGATTTGCGCTGGGAATTCGGCGATTGGTACAGCGTGCAGACCTGCGGCGTCAAAAAAAACCTCGCGCGTCCGGGCACGCCGGTTTACGAAAAATGGCATGAGGTAGTGCTGCGCTACAACGAAGGCCGCGAGCCGCCGCACGGCGCAATCTGGCTGACCTATTACCCCAACGTCATGGTGGAATGGTATCCGCACGTGCTGGTCGTCAGCAGCATAGTGCCGCGCGGACCGGATGCCTGCAGCAACGTAGTCGAGTTCTATTACCCCGAAGACATCGTGCTGTTCGAGCGCGAGTTCGTCGCCGCCGAACAGGCTGCCTATGCGGAAACCGCGGCGGAAGACGCAGAGATCATCGCGCGCATGACCGAAGGCCGGCGCGCGCTGTACAAGCAAGGCCGCAGCGAAACCGGGCCCTACCAGTCGCCGATGGAAGACGGCCTGCTGCATTTCCACGAGTTCCTGCGGCGCGAACTCAAAGCAGGAACGTAGAATTCAGGGTGAAGCTGCCTGCAGCACCCACTCCAGCCGAATCCAGAATCCCGAATCCTGACTCCTGATGTTCACCACCCTCATTGCAGTTTCCGAACTCGCCGCTCATGTCGACGATCCTGACTGGATCGTATTCGATTGCCGCCACGATCTCGCGGATATCCCAGCCGGGCGCCGCGCTTACGATACGGCGCATATCCCTGGCGCGCGTTTTGTGCATCTCGATGAAGATTTGTCGGGCCCCAGGACCGGCACCAACGGCCGCCACCCGCTGCCGGACCCGGAAAAATTCCGCGCGCGGCTGGCAGCACTCGGCATGCGCAACGGCATGCAGGCCGTCGCCTACGACGCATCGGGCGGATTCTTCGCCGCGCGCCTGTGGTGGATGTTGCGCTGGATGGGGCACATTCAAGTTGCGGTGCTCGATGGCGGTTGGGACGCGTGGCAACAGGCGGGTTCACAAGTAACCGCACAGGTGCCAGCGAGACAAACCGGCGCCTTCAATGGTGCGGTGCGCGACATTTCAATCGACACAACCTTTATTCAGGAAAATCTGGGGCTGCCGCAAATCAAGGTGATCGATGCGCGCAGCCCCGACCGCTTTCGCGGTGAAAACGAGACGCTCGACCCGGTCGGCGGCCATATCCCCGGCGCCGTGAACCGTTTTTTCAAAGCCAACCTCGCGGCTGATGGCCGATTCAAGACCGCGGCGGACCTGCGCGGCGAATATGCGCAAATGCTCGGCGAGTTACTGCCTGCCGCGGTGGTGCATCAATGCGGCTCCGGCGTCACCGCATGCCACAACCTGCTGGCTATGGAAATCGCGGGATTGGCGGGCTCCCGGCTTTATCCCGGGTCGTGGAGCGAATGGTGCAGCGACCCGCGGCGCCCGGTCGCGCGCTAACCGCTCAGACCTTTATTGTGGTTGCGCAGAATCAACCGGCTCTGCGTTGTTTGCCGGCGGTCTCCTGCGAGTAGGCAATGGTTGAATGCTTACCACGCGCCGGCGACCATGCGCCAGAAACGGAACTGAATTACGAATGCATTGCAGCATGCGGCGTATGTAAAACGCAACCATAAAGCGCATCACAACGTTACGCTGCTTCCATACCCAGCCTGGCGTGCGGCTCATAGTTTCATTGGACATTAAGTTGCTTATGGTATTCGCCCTCGACACTTGGTCGTCTGGACTGAGGTATCATTTGTACGCGTGGTATCAAAATCAAAGTCTATCGAACCGTCAGCACTCGGCCTCAAGCGCGTGCGGCTGCTTGAAGGGGTGGCGGCATCCGCGCTGGAGCGGCTCGCTGCGCAATGCCGCTGGCGCAACGTCCCGGCCGGGCAACGCGTCATTACGCGCGATGCTCCCGACCAGGACGTCTATCTGATCATAGCGGGACGCGTCCGCGTCACGTCTTTTTCCGCTGCGGGACGCCAGGTAACCTTTCGCGATATTCCGGCAGGCGACTGGTTCGGCGATTTTGCGGCAATTGATGGTTTGTCGCGTTCGGCCGATGTGGTCGCCCTGGACGACGCGCTCGTTGCGGCGATGGCACCGGCGGTGTTTCGCGACCTGCTGCATGAACACCCCGCGGTTTGCGACCGCATGCTGCACGGGCTGGTGACCTCGGTGCGCGAATTGACTGAACGTGTGTTCGACTTGAGCACGCTGGGCGTGCAGAACCGCGTCCATGCGGAGGTTTTGCGCCTCGCCCGGCTGGCGGGCGTCAAGGCCAATGTGGCGCGCATCGACCCCGCACCCAGGCATTCGGAGATTGCCGGTCAAGTCAGCACCTATCGTGAGCAGGTCACGCGCGAGTTGTCGGCGATGGCGAAGCAAGGGCTCGTGCAACGTTCAGGCCGCGCGCTGCTCATCCGTGATGTCGCCCGTCTGGAGCAGATAGTCGCCGAGGTAAGGCGCTCGCCCTAACCCGCGACCACCACCGGCGACCAGCTCGAAATAACTGCCTGCACCCCCTCAGGGTCATGCTCGCCCAGCAACAGGCGCAGCACCAAGGGATAGCGCGACGCAGTATCGGTTTCCGGTCGCATTGCTTCGGCATTTCTCGTCTTGATCTCGAGGCCAAGGCTGCGCGCAACGATAACCGCCTGCAACCGGCTGGAGACATTCAGCGCCCGCAAAATGTGGGCCACGTGGATCTTGACGGTGGCGCTGGAGATATTCAGTCGCCTGCCGATCGCCTTGTTCGGCAGACCCTCACAAAGCAATGCGAGCACCTCGAGTTGACGACGGGTAAGTTTCTCCAGCAGAGTGACGGGCGATTGTCTTAATTGGTTGACTGCAGCTATTTCGTATAAGTTTCCCATGGCAACCCCTTCATCAAATGTTGTGACGGCCCTCATTCGCCGTGTTTCCGATGGCCCGGCCCAGAGGTTCATTACGGTGATCAGTCTAGGGGCCGCCGCAACGGTAGTCAGTGCGTAAACGCACTGGATTTGCGACTTTTCGGGGGCCGTCCGCCTGGCGGCGCGGGGTTAATGACGACTGCATACCGCTCGAACGGTCATCCGCGCGTCCGCTTGCTAAGCGCCGGGCGCATAGCCCAAAATGAGTATTTCCCCGCGCCAAAAAGCTGCCTAGCATGGCCTCAAACGACATCGTTTCTGCCGCCCAACCAGCCCGGGTAACACGTACCGTGCTGATGGTGGATATAAAGGACTCGGTCCGTCTGATGGAGGAGGACGAAATTGACACGGTGCAAAGATGGCTGCGGCTGGTGAAACACGTGGAAAATTCCGTGCTACCGGCGCATGGCGGCCGGCTCGTCAAAAGCCAGGGAGATGGCATGCTGCTGGAGTTCCAGAGCGTCCGGCCGGCTTTGCAGGCCGCTTTTGTCATGCAGCAAGCCGCCGCCGAGGCCAACGCGGGCGTCGCGCCGCAACGTCAAATGCATCTCAAGATGGGCGCCCAGGTCGGCGAACTGATCGCCGACGCGCACGACGTGTACGGTCACGACGTAAATCTGGCAGCGCGGCTCACCGCCTTGGCCGGGCCCGGCGAGGTCGTGATATCCGCCGATGTGCGCGATCAACTCACACCGGCACTCGACGCCGACATCGAAGATATTGGCGAACGACGGCTCAAAAACGTGCAGCAGCCGGTCCGCGCATTCCGGGCATGGCCGCCCGGTCGCGCGGCGCGGCGCGGCGCGAGGTTGCCCCGAGAGCGCGCATGGGTGACCGCCCATCGATCGCCGTGCTGCCATTTCGCAATCTTTCCGGCGACCCGCAGCACGATATTCTGGGCGACGTGATCGCCGACGATGTCATCGGCCACCTGTCGCGTGTCGCGGAGCTGGCGGTCATTTCCCGTTTGTCGACCACGCCTTTTCGCGACCGCGCCTACGAACCGGGCAACGTCGCTGAAGTGCTTGGAGTTCGCTACTTGTTGACTGGCAAGATGCAGTTTTCTGGCGTCCGCCTGCGGCTCACGACGGAACTGGTGGAAGCAGAAGGCGGGCGCGTCGTCTGGACAGACAAGTTCGACGGCTCGATTGCGAACATTTTCGAACTGCAGGACGAGATGTCGCTCTCGGTCGCCAAGCGGATAGTGCCGTTCGTGCGCGAACTCGAACTCAAGCGGGCACGCACCCAGCAGCCCGAGAATTTGACGGCTTACGAGCGCATGCTTCAGGCTGTAGATCTTCTGCACCACGGCTCGCGCGACGACATGGAAAAGGCACGCGCAATGCTTGAGGCGGCGATCCAGTCCGACCCATCGTTCGTCGCGCCCTATGCGTGGCTCGCGCGATTGTATGTGCTGCGCGTCGGCCAGGGCTGGTCGCCCGATCCAGCTCGCGATGCGATCGACGCAAAGCGGTTTGCCGAGTCAGCGCTGGAAAAGGACGGCACCGACTCATGGGCATTGTCGGTATCCGGTTTGGTCGCAGCTTACCTCGACAAGAACCTGGAAACAGGCATTGCCCATTTCGACAAGGCTCTGCTGGTAAATCCCAGCGCTGCCTCTGCATGGGTATGGAGCACTTCCGCGCACGCCTGGCTGGGGCGAGGCGAAGAAGCGGTCAAGCGCGCGCATCGGGCTATCGAACTTTCACCGTTTGACCCGCACATGTATACATTTACGTCCATCGCCGGCACTGCTTATGCGGTGGCCGGCCAGTATGACAAGGCGATCGAATATTGCCAGCGCTCGCTGCGGGAAAACCGCATGTTTGCGTCCACCCACAGGATACTTACGATATCGCTCGCGCTTTCGGAACAGATGGATGAGGCCCGGCGGGCCGCCGCCGAACTGCTGGCCGTCGAACCCGGATTGACCGTGAGCGGATTCCGGAACCGTTATCCAGGCAACACGAGCGCGCATACCGACCTCTTTTGCCAGGCCCTCACAAAATCAGGCGTGCCGAAATAACAATATCGCATCAGGCCGAAAGTTGTATTGCGACAAGCAAATGTAAGTCAGACCATTAACTCGTTAGTCGACCACAGGGAGAAAATCATGATTGGATCATCCGGCTTCATGAACGACGGTAGTGACGGCAGCGATGGTAGTGACGGCAGCGATGGCAGTGACGGCAGTGACGGCAGTGACGGCAGCGACGGCAGTTCTGCAGGCGCTGGGCACACAAGCGGGATGATGGCGCGAGCGCTTTGGACGACGCAGGGAGAGATTGTTCGGAAAATCACCAAGCCGACTCCTGATCTGACATTAACGCCCCCTGGGCTTCCTGCCAAATATGACAAGTTTGAACGGTGGTCAAAGGACGTACGAGGCCGCATGTATGAGTTTGAGCTGCTTTCTGATCTTACATTTGATGTAAGTAGCGCTCAAAAACCCACGCTCAATATTCCTGCGGGCGGTGGCGGCGACTTTGTCCTTGAGGCGCCGGAGTACGAGATGAACGATGCACAGCATCCCCAGCCCGCAACACTGCAGAATGCGCTCGAGGAGGTCATTGTGAAGGCGGCACTTCGGCAAGATCGAATGGCCGAGATTCTTACGCAAGTCAACGTTCCGTATGCCTTCTTTGCTTCGGTACTGAACTTGCAGCCAGGACGGCATCGTTTCACCTACGAAGCAATGAGTGCGGTGTTCCACTGCTCTACAGTTGTCGTGATGCAGTTCAAGCATCATTGGGCAATTCGCCGACCGGCCGATCGCTCCGCACTCGTGCAACCAGTTTTAGTGACCCCTGGGCACGGCTCGTATCCGGCAGGTCACGCCGTTCAATGTCACTTCGTGGCAGCAGTACTGAAGCAATTGCTAACAGACGCCGAGAAAATTAATGTCGGGCCGGATGCCGGGAACCCTCCAGCGGCCACTGCACCGAATAATGGCAACGGTCACATGGCGGAAACCGGCGAAGAATTAATCGCGCTGGCCGACAGAATCGGCATGAATCGCGTCATCGCGGGTCTTCACTACGTGGATGACCTTAAGCAGGGTCGGCGGTTAGGCGAGCGACTTGCGGACTATTTCGTGTTCAAAACCAAAACTAAAGGTTCCGCATTAAATTGGCTGTGGACCAAGGCAACAAATGAACAATGGCGATAACGTTCCGCCAATGCAATGGTCGCGTAAATGCAATCAACCAGGTAGTCAAAAGGGAATTGCGCGCGCCGTTGAAAATTCCATTCGTGAGTTTCAATTCAACTAAGAGGCGATACTGTGGAAAAACCAGGCGCTAAAGAAGAAGGGCCAGTATTTGATCTTTTCTGGGGTCTTTTGACTAAACTGGCCACGATTGGGGATGATGGGCGACAACTTTATCTTCAAACCGGGCTCAGATTCGGCCCTAATAGGTCCCTCGCACTTCTACTGGAGCTTGATAAGATCGGCCCAAACGTCGCGGACGTAATTAAAGCAATCTCTGAAAGTTCGGGGCTTGAAATTCCTCCCGCATATGGCGAAGACGATTCCAGGACAAAATACGTTACCGCACATCTGAAGTTGGATCGATTCAAAAGTTTTGAAGAGGTTATAAAGCATCTACGAAAGATTCCAAATGACCCCATTAAGCGTTATTGCATACCCAGCCCTTATGCGCCCTGCAGGGAAAGTCAATTGGGGGATGGTGTACTTGATATAGGCATGCCACCAGATCGCGTCTTCAACAATCTCAAGCTGGACGGCACGGGCGTTATCGTCGGCATCATTGACGATGGGTGCGCGTTTGCAAAAAAGAATTTTTTGACGAGCGTCGGCGCTGGAAACGCTGCAACATGCAAATCCCGCGTTCGATTCTTGTGGGATCAAACGCTAAAAAACAGAACCGCGCCATGGACCCAGGCGACAGGATTTTACGGTTACGAACTGTCCGAGAAGGCGATTAGTGCAGAGATTAATTCATACGCGCAGGCGCATGCCGGGAAAATCGACGAAGACGAAATCTATGCAAAGCTGGATTATCAGATCGAAGAGCCCGCCTCCCACGGAACTCATGTAATGGACATTGCAGCAGGAAACGACGATTCTCTTATGGGCGCGGAGGGCGTGGCGCGCAATGCGGATATCATTTTTGTGCAGCTTCCCACGGATCTAATCGAGCAAGGCGGGCGGACGTTATTTGACAAGATTCTCGATGGCGTATTGTATATTTTCGCCAGGGCAAAGGCAGAAGGAAAACCCGCGGTCGTCAACATCAGCTACGGAGCGTATGGCGGACCGCATGATGGAACGTCCTTTCATGAAAAAGGCATCGATGGCCTGCTAAGAAACGTGTCGAACCGTGCCGTGGTTGTCGCAGCGGGCAATGGTTTCGAGGCCAATTGCCATACGACACAGGAGATCAAACGCAATAAGGATGGAGAAACGATACGCTGGAACCTGCCTCCCGACGACCCCACCTTGAATCTAGTCGATATTTGGTATAACGGAGATGCTGAACTGGAATTGTATCTTACCTGCCCCGGTGAACCGCGGCTGGGGCCGTTCAAGCTCAGCGAGAGCGTAAAGGACATTGTTGTCCGAAACGGGAAAACCGTGGGTTGGGTTCTTCAAGAAAATGACGCCGCCGGAAATCACGACAATCACGTAGTGATTGCATTGCTGCCTACGGACGAGGGCTGGACTGCGCAATACGCGTCGGCGCCCCCCGCGGGCACATGGAAGATCGAGTTTCACAATTCCGGGAGGACGAAGGCGCGCTTGGATGCGTGGATAGAGCGCGACGCGGGCAAGCCCGGCGCCCATAGGAGGCAATCCAGATTTGACGTCAAAAATGCAAATACGGAATGCACGTTGAGCAATCTGGCTGCATGCGAGCTGGCAATTAGTGTCGGGGCATACAACACCGACACGCAGGAAGTAGCCCGCTATTCTGCCTGCGGCCCCACCAGACCCATCGGAGGTGACCTCAGCACTATTCGCCATCGCAAACCAGAAGTCTGCGCACCGGCATCAGAAGTAGCGACGGGCACTGGAATTCTTTCCGCCTCCTCTCACCGCGCCCAACCAACCAGAATGAATGGAACCAGTGCGGCCGCACCTTATGTCAGTGGCTTGGTTGCTCTGATGTTGCAAGTTGCCCAACAGAAGAACAAGACATTGACTCCCGCGGAAATCAGGGATTACGTAATTGACGGATCGAAAAAGGGAGAGTCCCTCCGCAAGAGCCCACTGAAGCCGAGCAGTCATCAGGTCGCCGAAGACGGGACGGACCGGCCAATCAAGCAAACAGACGTCTGGGGGGATCTAACAGGTGCCGGCAGAATTAACATTTTGGAGTCGATCAAACCAATCTGAGCAAGCTATGGGGGTGGACCACCTTTACAAAACGGTGGACACCAAAGCTCTGGGAGACCGGTGCAATCAAGCTAGATGAGCCGATCCTATTTCGAAATAAACTGGTGCGCGTATGTCCGCTCGTCTATCCGCGGAATGTAGGTAATCCCCTTCCGCGCCGCCCAAGTGACCACCTGAAAATGAATGGGGATTAGCCCCACATCGTTCACCGACATCGCCACCGCATCCTGCAGCAGCTTTTCGCGCTTCCTGTCGTCCACCGTGCGCAAGCCTTCCTCGAGCAAAGCGTCCATCTTCGCGTTCGAATAGAGGCTGAAGTTGACCGTACCCATGCCCTTGTCGGGATTGATGGTCGCCAGTATCGAGCGCAACGGAGATGAAACCTCTCCGGTCTGCGGTCCCCAACCCACGAGCGCCATCGAGAATTCTTTCTTGTTCGCGCGGGAAAAATAGGCGCTTAGCGGCATCGCTTCGACGCGCGCCTGAATGCCGATGCGGGCGAGCATTTGCGCAACCGCCTGCAGGATCTGTTCGTCGTTCACGTAACGGTTGTTGGGGCCATGTATCGTGAGCCCGAACCCGTCAGGGTAGCCCGCTTCCGCCAATAACTTGCGCGCTCCATCCGGATCAAACGGCTCGACTTTCAGCGCCGGATTGAACCCGAACATCGGGCTCGGCACCAGATTGCCCGTTGGGACGCCGAGACCTTCCATCACCCTGTCCGCAATCGCCTGGCGGTTGATTGCTTTGCTGAACGCCTGCCGCACGCGCAGGTCTTTGAACGGGTTTTTGCCGAGCAGATTGCCGGATTTGTCGGTAACGAACGGCGTGATATCCCGTCCCTGATCAATATTGAAGTAAATGACGCGGTGGGAGATCTTGGAAAACACTTGAACGTTCGGATTTGCCCTTGTCTTCACATAGTCCGCGGTTGGCACGTTGTCTATTGCGTCGACGTCGCCCGCCAGCAAGGCCGCCAGCCGCGAAGGATCGGACGACACGAACCGAAAAGTGACCTTGTCCCACGCGGGCCTTTCGCCCCAATAGACGTCATTGCGCAGGAGTTCGACACGATCGCCGCGCCGGAACGAACCAAACCGGAAAGGTCCGGTGCCTATCGCTCCTTTGCCCTGTGCAAACTCCTCGCTTGCGACGCCTTGCGTCGCTTTTTTCGACACGATGAAAACCGCGCTGAGATCATTCAGCATCAACGGATACGGCGCCGCGGTTTTCAAACGGATCGTCAGCGGGTCGACAATCTCCTTGCTCGTAATTTGTCTTGTATAGAGCGTAAACGGGCCGGGAGAATTTTTGATCGTCGCCGGCCGGTCGAGCGACCACGCTACGTCCTCCGCGGTCAGGTCACTGCCGTCGTGAAACTTGACACCCTTCCTGAGTTTGAACTCCCAGGTTGTATCGTCGACGAGCCGCCAGGATTCGGCGAGCGCCGGGCCCAAGACCGAGTCGGAATTAAATCGCGTCAACGCCTCGAACATGTGCGCCGCGAGATTATTGTTTGGCGCGAGCGCATGAAAATGCGGGTCCATCGAGTTGGGCTCGGAGCTCAGCGCGATCCGCAGATCCGCCGCTTGCACAAATTTGGCGCTGAAAGCGAGCGCGACAATGCACGCCGTTACGATCGAAGCAATTCGAATTGACATAGCCACACCTCTGCGCCGGACTCAACCGGCAAGAGCCTGCAGTCCAAAGAGTGGCGCTATTATGCCAAAAACTAATCCCGTGTTTTACAAATCAACGCAAGGCCAGCGGCAGCTCATTGGCCGGGATTTTCGCTTCGCGTGCAATACCTTGCCTGCCGCTGTCGCCCCCGAAGCGCGCCCGCCGTTCGTCGAATACCTGTTTCCGGTGCTGGGACGGCGGGCGCTGATGGTCCTGTGTGCCTGCCGCGGCGGCAGGGGCGAACCGCGATTCAGGTGCCGCGGCGTCGATGGGGACGCGCAGGCCGGCGAACGCGACCAGCGCAATCGTCGCCAGGCCCGCGCCGCACCTGGCCAGCACCAGCCAGTTGACGACGGGCTCCCTGCCCATCGCTTTGGATAACTTTGCTCGCTCAATTCGGCTTTGCATGGTTTGCTCCTGTTCTCATGGCAGCATTGTCGGAAATTGCAGCCCGCTGGGATATACGCCTGAGGGGCTACGCCCGGCGGGTGACATGACAAACGAATAGAAGCCCGCCGACCGGGCGGCGGCGCGGTTTCAGGTTTCAGCGGCGACGGTTTGCAGGAGCCGGGATTTGGCCTAGACTAATCCATGCCTTGAGTTCCAAAACGCGGCATTGCACCGCGGCAACGCGCTACCGAGGAGGTATGGCGTGAAAATCCTGATCGTTGACGACCACCCGTTGATTCGCGAAGCCCTGCTGCACGTGCTGACCGTACTCGATGCCGATATCAAGCTGATCGAAGCGCAGAATTTCGCCGACGGGCTGGCGGCGGTCGCGGACCACGCGGATCTCGACCTCATCCTGCTCGACCTCGGGCTGCCGGACATGGACGGCATCGAGGCGCTGGCGGAATTGCGCCGGCGCCATCCCGCGGCCCGGGTGGTCGTGCTGTCGGCCTCCGAGCAGCCCGCAACCGTAATGCGCGCGCTTGACGCCGGCGCCATGGGATTCATCCCCAAGACCACGTCGTCCCACTTGCTGCTCAACGCGCTGCGCCTGGTGCTGGCGGGCGGCGTCTACCTGCCGTTCGAAGTCCTGCGCCAGCATGAGGGCACGCCGGAACCGGCGCTGCGCCTTGCTGCCGCCGCCGGCCAGGGCGGAAAAATGCTGACGCCGCACGCGCTCGGCCTCACCTCGCGCCAGGCCGACGTGCTGGCGCTGATGGTGCAGGGCAAATCGAACAAGTTGATCTGCCGCGACCTCGACATCGCCGAAGGCACGTTGAAAATTCACGTCACGGCGATCCTCAAGTCGCTCAACGTGCTCAACCGCACGCAGGCCGTCATCGCAGTCGGAAAACTCGGCTTGCAGTTTCCCCCGCCGTAGCGTTCACAACGATGGCCGCCAGATTCAGCGTGCGCGGCGTGCGCATCAAATTGCGCCGCAGGAAAAGACCGGCCAAACGGCTGCCCGACGCGACATTGCAGGCGCTGATCCACGCGGAACAGATCAGCACGCTTTACCGCGTGCTGCCAACCTCGATCTCCGGCAACATGGCGGGCGCATTAATGCTGTCGGCGCTGCTGATCGGCGAGCTTCCTGCCAACGTCATCCTCGGGTGGCTCGCCTGCATCACGCTTTTTCAAAGCTGGCGCCTCGTGCTCTTTCTGCAAAGCCGCGCGGCCGGATTCAGGTTCGAGAATGTAAACCGCGCTGCCGCAATCTGGGCCGCTGGTGCGGGGCTTTCCGGCGTACTGTGGGGCGCGACGGCACTGATTTTCTTCATTTCGGGCCACCACCTTTACCAGACGGTGCTGACGATACTCGTATTCGGCATGATCGCGGCCGCCGTTCCCATGCTGGCCTCGCACCTGCCGTCGTTCTATTTGTTCGTACTGCCGACTTTGACGCCATTTATCGCGCGCAACGCGTACGAGGCGGACGTGCCGCATCTTGTTCTCAGCATCATCGCGACCGCGATCCTGCTGGGAATGATGTCGTTCGCGCGCGATTACAACCGCATGCTGACCGAATCGCTGCGCAACCGGTTCGAGAAGCAGACGCTCGCCGACCGGCTCGCCGCGCAAAACGTCGACCTCGAGCAGGCGCGCATTGCCGCGGAACAGGCCAATCGCTCGAAAACGCAGTTTTTCGCGGCCGCCAGCCACGACCTGCGCCAGCCGCTGCACGCCGTGGGACTCTTCGCATCCGCCCTTGCCGGCAAAGTTCGCGACGCGGAAGGCGCCAGGCTGGTCTCCAGCATCAACAGCTCGGTGCAAGCGCTCGAAGCGCTGTTTAACGAATTGCTCGATATCTCCAAACTCGATTCGGGAGTGATCAAGCCTGCCGTGACCAGCTTCCCGCTGGCCGAGATATTCGATCGCCTGCGCGGCGAATTCGCCACCGAGGCCGCCGACAAGGGCGTGCGGCTGACGGTTTCCGCCGAATCGCACATCGTGGCCAGCGACGCAGTGCTGCTCGAACGCATTCTGCGCAACCTGATCAGCAACGCCGTACGCTATACGCCCGTTGGCGAGGTGGCTGTCACTACCACGCCTGACGGCGGCATGCTGCGCATCGAAGTGCGCGATACCGGCATCGGCATCCGCGCCGAGGACCGGGAGCGCATCTTCGAAGAATTCCTCCAGATCGGCAATCCGGGGCGCACCAGCAAGAAGGGCCTGGGCCTCGGGCTCTCCATCGTGCAGCGCCTGTGCGGACTGCTCGGCTACCGGATCCACCTCGAGTCCGAGCCGGGCGAAGGCGCCGCTTTCAGCTTCGAAGTGCCGATTGCCGGTGTAGCGCAGCCGCGCGAAGACGCGGCCCGCGCCGCATTGCCCGCGCACGCCGACTTGGCGGGGAAACTGGTCGTGGTCATCGACGACGAAAGCGCCATCGTCGACGGCATGCGGGTGCTGCTGACGGGCTGGGGCGCCGAGGTCATCGGCTCGGCCACCGGCAATGACGTGGTCGCCGCCGTGCACGCGGCCGGCAAGCTGCCGGCACTTTTGATCATAGACCACCGCCTGGCCAGCGGTGAAAACGGCATCGAGGTCGCGCAGCGCATACGCCGGGAACTCGATCCGGAGATCCCGGGCATTCTCGTCACCGGCAGCATTTCGCCCGACCTCGACCGGCTTGCGCGCGCGGCGAACCTCGAATTCCTGCTCAAACCGGTCATGGCGGACCAGCTACGCAGCAGCATTGCCGCGATACCGGGCCTGAAGGCGCCGTGCGTATCTCAATGCACTGGCTTGCCGACCTTATCCTGATAGCGCATTGCGGGTTCGTCCTGTTCATCATCGGCGGATTGCTGTTGACCTGGACAGGTGCGCTCGCCGGCTGGCGCTGGGTAAGAAACTTCAGGTTTCGCATCGCCCACCTTGCCGCCATCGTTTTCGTCGCAGCGGAAGCGCTGCTGGGTGTGGTATGTCCGCTCACCGCACTCGAAGATGCGCTGCGCGATGCGCCGGCCGCGGAGAGTTTCGTCGGGCGCGGGCTCCATCGTCTGCTCTATTACAGCTTTCCGGAATGGGTGTTCACGACCGCGTACCTGGCGTTCGCGCTGGCAGTCGCGGCAACGTGGTGGCTCGTGCGGCCGCAACGCACATAAAAAAAGGGGCGCCGCGGCGCCCCTTGTCTTATCTCATCAGGCGATCAGGCCAGCATGTCGGCCCAGATATTCTTCGACCACGACATGGCGTACGCGCCTTCCAGTTCATTCGCCTTGTCCGACAACCCGCCTGCGCCCTTGACCGGCAGCATCGTCTTGTCGGTCGCATCGTAGGTATGCACCGACGCGACGTGCACCACGTTCTTGTCATCGATAAAGCTGTAGCAGGTGTTGATCATCACCGGCTGCGGATTGACCGGCTCGTTCTTGATCAGCGCGATGACGGCCGCCGCGCACACCTTGGCATGCTGGTTCGCCATGTGTCCCGACTTCGGCATCAACTGCGCCGACAGGGTGGCGTCGCCCAGCACGTGCACGCCCGGCACCTTGACCGATTCCATCGTCAGCCAGTTCACGCCGCACCAGCGGTTGTTCGCGGTGATGAGCCCGGTCGACTGCGCGATATTGCCCGCGCGGTGCGGCGGCACCACGTTCAACACATCCGCCTTGACGTTGCCGAACTGCAGCTTGGCGGTCAGCGTCCCCGCATCGACGTCCTCGAGTTCGCTGTTCGGGCGGTACTCGACGATACCTTTGTACGCCCCGTTCCACGCCGCCATGAACAGGCCTTTTTTCGAAACCACGTCTTCGTTGGCGTCGAGAATGAGCACTTTCGATTTCGGTTTGGCAGTCTTGAAGTAATGCGCAACCTGGCACGCACGCTCATACGGCCCCGGCGGGCAGCGGTACGGCGCTTTCGGAATATGGAGCGCGTAAACGCCGCCATCGGGCATCGCTTCGAGCTGTTTACGCAACGCAACGGTCTGCGCACCCGCCTTCCACGCATGCAATACGCGGCCCTGCGCCTCCGCACTCTTGAGTCCCGGCAGCGTGTCGTACTGGAAGTCGATGCCCGGCGCCACGATCAGGCGGTCGTAACCCAGTGTTGCACCCGAGGCGAGCCGCACTTCGCGCTTGACCGGGTCCACCGAAACTGCTTCATCGCGCACCCTGTTGACGCCGTATTTCCCGAGCCCGCCGTAGCCGACCGTGATATCAGCGAGCGTCTTGCTGCCGCCCAGCACGAGGTTGGAGAGCGGACACGAAATGAACTGGCCTTCGCGCTCAATCAGGGTGACTTCGATATTGGGCGACCACATGCGTATATATTTCGCCGCCGTCGCACCCGAGTAGCCGGCGCCGATTACCACGACGCGGCCGACTGACGGCCCGCTGCCGGCGCCAGCGCACCCGGCAACCGCCGCCACACCCGCGCCTGCCGACATCCATTTGACGAATTCGCGTCGATTGAGTGACATGGTCATCTCCTATTTCTTCTGCGCCGCGAAATACACGGCGAGTTGCTCGATCTGGGCATCGCTGAAACCCTTGGCGAGCTGGTGCATGATGGTGGCGGGACGTTTGCCGGCCCTGAAGTCCTGCATCTGCTGTACGAAATAGCCCTTGTCGGTGCCGGCCAGCCCCGCTACCGAGCCGACGCTGCGGCCATCGGTGCCGTGGCAGTTCGCGCACGTCGCAGCAGCGCCGCGCGTCGCCGCGTCCTGCGCGTGAGCGGCAGCCGGCCATATGGGCGCAGCGGCCAGCAGCAGCGCCGCAAAACCCGAACGGAATATGAATTTCATGCACTTCCTCCTTACAGGGTCAACCCGTTGCGATTGATTATAGCCACCGCGCATGCGACCGCTTAAATCGAATCGTTATATTGTTATTGTCGGCGTTCCGCTGCGCTTCAGGGGAACGCCGCAAAGCATCAGGTGACGCTTGCCACTTCCTCGTCGAACCCCAGATGAACCTTGTCGTTAGCGTCGACATCGACCGTGACCTTGCCGCCGTTCGCGAGACGGCCGAACAGCAGCTCGTCGGCAAGCGCGGTGCGTATGGTGTCCTGGATCAGGCGCGCCATCGGGCGCGCGCCCATCTGCGGATCGAAACCCTTCTTCGCGAGATGGGCTTTGAGTGCCGCCGTAAACGTGGCTTCGACCTTCTTCTCCTGCAACTGCTCTTCAAGCTGCATGAGGAATTTGTCGACCACGCGCATGATGATGTCGCGGTCGAGGGCCGAAAACGAAATGATCGCGTCGAGCCGGTTGCGGAACTCAGGCGTGAACATGCGCTTGATTTCCACCATCTCGTCGCCGGCCTGGGTCGACGTCGTGAAACCCATCGAGGTTTTCGACAGTTCGGCGGCGCCGGCATTGGTCGTCATGATGATCATCACATGGCGGAAATCCGCCTTGCGGCCGTTGTTGTCGGTCAGCGTGCCGTGATCCATCACCTGCAGCAGGATATTGTAAACGTCCGGGTGCGCTTTTTCGATTTCGTCGAGCAGCAGGACCGCGTACGGTTGTTTGCTGACCGCTTCGGTCAGCAAACCGCCCTGGTCGAACCCGACATAGCCGGGCGGCGCACCGATCAGCCGCGACACCGCATGGCGCTCCATGTATTCCGACATATCGAAGCGAATCAGCTCTACACCCATGATGTAAGCAAGCTGGCGCGCAACTTCGGTTTTGCCGACACCGGTTGGCCCCGAGAACAGAAACGAGCCAGTCGGTTTCTGCGGATTACCAAGGCCGCTGCGCGACATTTTGATTGCTGCGGACAGAGCATCGATCGCCTTGTCCTGGCCAAATACGACGGCTTTCAGATTGCGGTCGAGGTTCTTCAGCTGTGAGCGGTCGTCGGAGTTCACGCTTTGAGCGGGTACGCGCGCGATCTTGGCGACGATCTCTTCAATCTCGTGCTTGGTGATGATCTTTTTCTGTTTCGATTTCGGCAGGATGCGCTGCGCTGCGCCCGCCTCGTCGATGACATCGATGGCCTTGTCGGGCAAGTGGCGGTCGTTGATATAACGCGCCGCAAGCTCGGCGGCAGAAGTCAGCGCCGAGGCTGCGTACTTGATGCCGTGATGTTCTTCGAAACGAGTCTTGAGCCCGCGCAGGATGGACACGGTCTCCGAGATGGTGGGTTCGACCACGTCAACTTTCTGGAAGCGCCGCGACAATGCGTGGTCTTTCTCGAAGATGCCGCGATATTCCTGGTAAGTCGTCGCGCCTATGCACTTCAACTGCCCGGTCGACAGCGCCGGCTTGAGCAGGTTCGACGCATCGAGCGTGCCGCCCGACGCAGCACCAGCGCCGATCAGCGTATGAATTTCGTCGATGAAAAGAATTGAATTGGGGTTGTCGAAGAGCTGTTTCAGCACCGCCTTGAGCCGTTGCTCGAAATCACCGCGGTATTTGGTGCCCGCCAGCAGCGCGCCCATGTCTAGCGCGTAAACCGTGCACTTGCCAAGTATCTCAGGCACGTCGCCTTCGACGATGCGCCGCGCGAGGCCCTCGGCGATGGCCGTCTTGCCGACGCCCGCTTCGCCCACCAGCAGCGGATTGTTCTTGCGGCGGCGGCACAACGTCTGCACGACGCGCTCCAGTTCGCGGTCGCGCCCGATCAGCGGATCTATTTTGCCGGCCAGCGCGAGCGAATTCAGGTTAAGCGTGTAGCTCTCTAGCGCGCCGCCCGTGGCCTGCTCCTGCTCGGATTCGGCTTCCCCTTCGCTCTTGCCGGGCGCGGCCTGTGGCACTTTGCTGATGCCGTGCGAAATGAAGTTGACGACATCGAGGCGGGTGACGCCCTTTTGATGCAGGAAATAGACCGCGTGCGAATCCTTCTCGCCGAATATCGCAACCAGCACATTGGCGCCGGTGACTTCCTTCTTGCCCGACGACTGCACGTGCAGGATCGCGCGCTGGATCACGCGCTGAAAACCCAGCGTGGGCTGCGTGTCGGTGTCTTCGGTCGTCAGTATCGGCGTGTGTTCGGTAACAAATTCGGACAGCAGTTTGCGCAGATCGTCGATTTCGGCGGCGCACGCCTTGAGCACCTCGGAGGCCGACGGGTTATCCAGCAGCGCCAGCAGCAGGTGCTCGACGGTAATGAATTCGTGCCTCTTTTGGCGCGCTTCCATGAACGCCATGTGCAGGCTGACTTCGAGTTCCTGGGCAATCATCAGTTTTCCTCCATCACGCAGCACAGTGGATGTTGGTGCTGGCGGGCATAGGCGCTCACCTGCTCGACCTTGGTCGCCGCCACGTCGCGCGGATAAACGCCGCATACACCGGTACCATCGCGATGAACCATTAGCATGATTTGAGTTGCCTTTTCGCGGCTGAGGGAGAAAAATTTCTGCAACACCATGACGACAAAATCCATCGGGGTGTAATCGTCATTTAACAACAAAACCTTGAACATTGGAGGCGACTTGACCTTGGCCTTTTTAGCCTCCAGAACCGAATCGTCCCGATGCCGTATCGCCATTCTAGATACCACCGTCCATGCGCCTGCAATCAACTGTTAGTTTGACCATAATCCCAGAATTTTCAAGTGCTAAAACGGCCCGTCCCGAACAAATACTTGACTTCCCATGGCAAATAGCCTAGAAAGCCGAAAGGTGTTTGGCTTCAAGCTCGATCACAGTACCGGTCCGGTCATTTTGCCGTGTGCGTCCTTGAAACTCAAACAGTCTCCGGAAGCCTTTTCCGGTAATTTTTTAAGTGATAAGGAACAGTAATATGGCAACAGGTACCGTGAAATGGTTCAACGACGCGAAGGGCTACGGCTTCATAACGCCGGATGACGGCAGTGAAGATTTGTTTGCGCACTTCTCGGCGATCCAGATGGGCGGTTTCAAGACTCTGAAGGAAGGCCAAAAGGTCTCGTTTGAAGTAACCCAAGGTCCGAAAGGCAAGCAAGCGTCCAATATACAGGCTGCCTAATTATTAAGACAGCGAATCCCAGAATAACTAAATGAGAGTCCATCCGGCGTCCGCCGGATGGACTTTTTTTTGCCTGCAACGAGCGGGGCCGGCGGTCATTTATATGCCCCCCGATAAATGAGATAATTACGCCACCAGGCGCCATGCGCAGCGCGGCATGGCGCGGTCGCTGCCCACCCGCGGGAATAATCCTTAGTGACACCCTTTACCGATCGGCTTACGCAGGCCGGTCATCTGACTGACTACACTCGAACGGAGACTGAGAATCATGGCTGAAAAACTGGACCTGCTAAAAATCGCACAGGAAGAACAGAACGGCGATCTGTTCAAGCTGCTGGACAGCATATACAAACGCTCCAAGGCCCAGCCGCGCGGCATTTCCGACGCCATTATCTGGGAAGGCGGCAACCCGCATGGCAATGTGAAGCCGGTCGCACACGCGTTTACCGACATGTTCGCGCTGAACGGCACGCTGATGGCGCTCGACGTGCTCGGCCTGCCGTTCCTCGGCGTCCCGATGATGGCGCAGTTCCGGCACGACACCAAATTGAAATCGCTCGACTGGTTCGGCAAACTCGATTACACGTCGCTCAAATGGTCCACCGCCGGCGACTTCATGGTCAACGACAACGGCAAGAAGGTCGTGGTGTTCGGCAAGTCCGCCAACGCGCCGCTGCGCACCGCGGCCGGCGTCTATTGCAACGTGCGCCCCTACGGCACGATCACCAGCATTCGTTTCATGCCGGGCCTGCCCTATTCGCAGGACAACAAGAAATTCGTCGTTGAGAAGGCCACCGGCAACATCCATTCAGAAATGAACACCCCGGGCGTGCGCATGGCCTACGCCGCGCGCCTGTTCCTGAAAATGGTGCACGAAACCGGCCAGATCGGCCGCGTCGCCACCAAGCCGACCCAGGCCAAGGAAGACGCTGTCAACGCCGGAATTTTCCGCTGGCTGCTGCAAGGCACGAAGTTCAAGTTGAAGCGCCAGTACTCGGTGAACGCTTACGAGGAACACAAGGACAACGTAGACGCGATCACCGCGCTGCTGCCGAAAGACTTTAAGGCCGGCATGGAAAATTGGGGCGGCGATGTCTACGAGCACATCTCCGACACCAACTTCGGCCTCCTGCTGCACGACATGATTCAGCAGCGCAAGTGCATCATTTACGCGACCGACCTCGACGGCGACCGCCTGACCGACCTCATGGCGGACGCTCCGGATCTGCTGCGCGCGTGGGGCCAGCAAGTGCTCGATTTTGCAAAGACCGGCAAGGACATGAACAAGGTCTGGAGCGAAATGGGCTTCACCATGAAAAACGGCAAGGACATGACCAGCGTCATGTACCGCATGGAAGGCGAACCAATATACGAACAGACCCTGGGCTCGGCCGATGCGATGTTGCTGCGGCTGCTGGACGGCGATGAAACCGTGGGCGGAGAGAAGCAGCCGTACGATCCGCGCATCCACTTTGTGCTGATCAACGAGGCGTACAAGGCCGCCAATCCCGGCAATGCCGAGCTCGCCAAATGGCTGGATGCGCAACTGGCAATCTTCGACAACGTCTACGGCGGCAAGCGGCCGCGCTACATCGACGGCTACAACACGCTCAAGGAAGCCATCAAACCCTGGGGCAAATAAGCACCTGCCGCGTGCCGGGCTCTCCGCCCGGCACATCGCCAGACCACAACGCCCGCTCGCATGAGCGGGCGTTTTTTTGTACCCTAGCCGCAATGAGCAAACTCGTTTTATTCAACAAGCCCTACGGCGTGCTGTGCCAGTTCAGCCCGTCGCCGGGCCGGCGCACCCTCAAGGATTTCATCCCGGTGCCGGACATTTACGCGGCCGGGCGGCTCGATGCCGACAGCGAAGGCCTCGTCGTGCTGACCGATGACGGCGCTTTACAGCACCGCATCAGCGATCCGCGCCACAAGCTTGCCAAGACCTACTGGGCGCAGGTGGAAGGCGTGCCCACGGCCGAGGCGCTGGCGCTGTTGGCGAAGGGCATAGACCTCGGTGACTTCCTGACCCGGCCGGCCATGGCGGAACTCGCGGCGGAACCGGCGTGGCTGTGGCCGCGCGACCCGCCGATACGCCAGCGCCGGAATATACCGACCAGTTGGCTCAAATTGACGCTGAGCGAAGGCAAGAACCGCCAAGTCAGGCGCATGACGGCCGCCACCGGATTCCCGACCCTGCGCCTGATCCGCTATAGCGTCGGGACCTGGGATCTGACGGGGTTGGCGGCGGGGGATTTCCGCGTCGCCGACGCCCCCCTCTCCGCGAAACCGGTTCCAGTCCGGCCGAAAACCCCCTGAATTTAAAAATAATTTCCTGTCAACGCCTTCGTCCATCGCGCGTTAAGCGCAGGGAGACGCCCAAGAGTGTCTCTATAAATCAATCACTTTGCAAAGGATGGGGAAAAAATGAGCAAGCTTCTCACGACGTTGGTTGCTGCGATTTTCGCAGCCGTTTCTTTCGCCGCCGTTGCGGCCGACGCGCCGAAAGGCGACGCCCCCATGGCGGAGTCCAAAAAATCCGACAAGCCGGCCAAGAAAGCAAAAGCCAAGAAATCCAAAAAATCTGCTCAAAAGAAGTAAGTCTTCAAGCGTTGAAAAAAGGCCGGGCATCCCGGCCTTTTTCATTTTAAGCTGCTGGTTTATAAAATTAATATTTTACTGCAGCGCACCATTGATTCGCTGGCGCGCGCATTCCCCGCGAGTCATGTCAACCCGGCTTTCTACACACGCGTTATAGACGATGGCCGCATTATGGCCGTTGTAACAATTAGACATAGTCATCAACCACTATAAGAGGAATCAACATGAGCAAGCTTTTCGCAGCCATCTTCGCCGCAATGTTCGCCCTGGGTTCGGTCGCCGTTTTCGCCGCTGACGCGAAAAAAGAAGAACCCAAAAAAGAAGCCAAGAAAGAAGAAGCGAAAAAAGACGACAAAAAGAAGTAAGTCGGACTTTTTCTATAAAGGCGGGGTTTCGACCTCGCCTTTTTTATTGTCTGCGGCCGGCGTGCACGGCGGTCAGAAATTGAGGATGGCCGAGATGCGGAAAGAGCGCGGCTCGCTCGGATGAAAATGGATATCGTTGACCGGTGCCGCCTCGCCGCGTAACTGCGAGGTATAGGCATAATCGATCTGGCTGGCGCGCCGGTTGAGCAGGTTAAACACGTCAAGCTGGAGGCGCGCCTTTTTGTCGAACTTGTAACCCACCCGCCCCGACAGCAGCGTGGTCGAATTCGAACGCAGCGTGTTGTCTTCGATCAGTGGGCGCGGACCGAAGTAACGCAGCCGCATGCTGCCGTAGTACGGCCCCTTGTTGTCTACCGCCGCAGTAAAGGTCGCCACACCTTCAATCGCGCCCGGCACACGGTCCCCCGCTCCCATAAAGTCGATGCCGGTGAAACGCGCGCGCGTGAACGCGATGTCGGCATCCAGCACCAGCCAGTCATTCGGCGTGTACAGGTTGGAAAACTCGAAACCGACGCGCCGGCTCGGACGGCCGCTGTCGGCGGTGGTGCCCGCATCGCCCGCGAACAGCAGCTCGGACTGAATATCCAGCGCGAACACGGCCAGCGAACTCTGCAGATGGGGAATGATCGCGGTTCGCATGCCCACTTCGGCGCCGGTCGCGCGCACCAGCAGGGCTTCGCGCGTGGCGGGCAGGCCGGTCTTGGGGGCGACACTGATGGTGGCGCCGCGCATGTCGTTGCTGTGAAAACCGCGGCCGTAATTGAAGTAGTACTCGGTCTTCGCCCACGGGCCGAAAATCAGCGACATTTTCGGACTGAACATGTGGTCGGAAGCTTTGCCGGAATTCAGCGGATTGTCGCTGGTGACCTGCCCCGTATAAAAATCTGCGCGCAGCCCCGCCACCGTGCGGAACCAGTCGTTCCAGCGCAGGCTGTTCTGGTAATACGCCGCGGCACTGGTTTCCACCACGTGATCGGCACGCGTGGTGCTGAGCCGCACCCGCTGCGCCGTATTGAACAAGCCGACGCTGATATTGTCGTTGCGCACCTGCATGCCGAATGTATTTTCGACTTCACGGCCGCCCCATTTGCCGAACAGGCTGTGCTTTGCGTTGAAACCGGTGGTCACGCGTTTGTCGATCTGCTCGAACTGGTCGCCGTTGACGGGGTCGTCCTGAAAAAACGTAAAGTTGTTCCACAGGCTGAGCCGGCTCTTGATGACATAAGCGTTGGCGGCGGTCGCGGAATTCTGCCCGGTCTTGTTCCACGCGCCCGACAGGCTGTAGCGACTGGAGTCGCCGCCGTCGCTGCGGTCGAGCGTATCGAAACGCCCGATCAGCCCGGCATCGACCGCGCGCTTGGGTATCTGGTTGGTCGCGTTCCACGTCCCCTGGTACGCCATCGCCGTCACGTTGAAACCGTCTTGCGCTGTGCCCTGGCCGTAACGCAGCAGGCCGCTGAACTTGCGGAAATCATCCGGCCGCGTCCACGGCCCGTCATTGTGAAATACCTCCAGCGCGTAGAGCAGATTGCCATTGCCCAACTTTGGAGAATCGGCAAGCAGCAGGCGCCGGTAACCATACGCGCCGCCGCCGATTTCGCCGAAGCCCTTGTCCAGGCGATTGGGCAACTGCAAATGCATCGCGCCCGCCGCCGAAAAATCACCCTCGTCGGCGTAGTACGGGCCTTTCTTGTATTGCAGGTCGCTGACGATGTCGGAAATCAGGAAATTCAGGTCGCTGTAGCCCTGCCCGTGGCCATGCGTGCGCTGGTTGACCGGCATGCCGTCGACGGTGATCGCGAGATCGGTGCCGTGATCGAGGTTGATGCCGCGCAGAAAATACTGGTTGGCTTTGCCTTCGCCGCTATGCTGGGTGACGATGACGCCGGGGGCCGCTTCCAGAATTTCGCCCGGCCGGTAATTGGGGCGCGCCTCGATCTGCTCGCGGCGCACGGTGCCCTGGTTCGCCGAATCGGCGGTGCCCAGCAGGTTGTCGGCGGCATCGATGACTTCCACCGTGTCCAGCGTCTGCACGCCCGCCGCGACTGCCGCGGATACGCAACACGCGCCCGCCAGCAATATCAGGCCGCGGGCCGCAAGACGCGGCTGGCTATTGACCCCGGTGCGCACGGCTAATTCTTGAGTTGGAAACGGATCGGCACTTCGACCGGATGCGCGATCGGCGTGTCGCCGCGGCGCGCCGGCACGAACGTCCAGCCCTGCACCGCCTTCAGCGCCGCCTCGTCGAGCAGCGTAGCGCCCGAAGTCTGCGCGATGACGATTTTTTCCGGGGTCCCTTTGGCGGTAACGTCGACACGCAGCAGCACGACGCCTTCAAGCCCGAGCTTGCGCGCGATCGGCGGATACGCAGGCCGCGGATTATTGAGATAGGCGACGTTGAAATGCGGCGGCTCGACCGCATCCGCGCGAACGGGCGCGGATGCAACCGCTGGCGCCTTAGCCACCACCACAGGGGCAGGCGGGATCTCCGGCACCGCCGCCGCGACCACCGCAGGCGCCGCGTCCGTCCGCTGCACCGCCATCACTGCCGGGGCCGGCGCCTGATGCATCTGTGGCACCGGCAGCGTGCGGCTTTTCGGCGCGGGAACTGACGGCTTGATTTCAACCGGCGGCGTACTTTCCACTATCACCGGCGGCAGTACTTCGAAAGTCACCGTCAGCGGTTGCGGCAACTCGACCGTCGTGTGGTGCCAGTATTGAAACAGGGCACCGCCAGCAGCCGCATGCACCGCGAGCGAAAACATCAGCGCAGGCGTAAGCGCCGAAGTCGCATCGCGGCGGGTGACATGATCCCCCTGTTTTTGCGGATCAGGCATGCTTGCATTCAATCAGCTCAGGCAACGTTCGCCAAGCCGACAATTATGACATCAAAACACCAGCAACTTCAGGTTGAACGCACGCTCGGCAAACCACACGGCCGCGAGCGCGCAGATCAGCACCGACCCGCCGAGAAACACCGCCCGCTGGTAAAACGCCGTCCGCCGCAGCCAGTAGGCCGACGGCAGGAAAACGCTGACGATGACGAGCTGCCCTGCCTCCACGCCGAGGTTGAAACCGACCAGCGCCAGCAACAGCGCGTCGCGCGGCAGCCCGAGATCGGCAAGCACGCTCGCAAAGCCGAAACCATGTATCAATCCGAACGCGAACGCGACCATCCAGCGCCGCCGCTGAAACAGCGGATAGATGTTGTTGAGCGCTGCCAGGATGACCGACAACGCGATGGCCGACTCGGTGAGCCGCGTCGGCAAAGTGATCACGCCTAGCGCGGCCAGGCTCAATGTAATCGAATGCGCAATCGTGAACGCGGTGACGATCTGGAACACTTCCCAGAACGCCGGCTTGAATTGCCCAACCGCCTGCCAGCCCGCGATCGGGTTCTTCGGTACGCGCGCGCCCCTGGCCAGCGGAATCAGCACGGCGGGCAGCAGCAGCGACAGCAGGAACAGAATGTGGTCGAAGCCCTTCCAGATATGCCACACCCCTTCGCGTGCATAATCGATGAACTGCACGAAGCGGCTCGGCCGCGTCAGCTCGAAACGCTGGCGGGCGCTCTCCGGACTGAAAATCGCGGTGCGCGTGGCCCCTGCGTATTCGAGACGCAGCAAGCCTTTGTGCTGCGGATCGACGTCGAAGAAAAGGTTGTAGCCGAGCTCGAGTTCCGCGCCCGCCTTCGCGCATTGCGCCTCGAAGCGTATTACCGCGTATGCGCCGTCGCTATGCTGGTCAACCAGCTGATCGGTCGCGCGCAACGGGCATGACGCGCCGTCAAGCCTGACTGTCAGCCGCGCGAGCGCATAGGCGGCAATTTCGTTGTGACGTGCGCGCAGTTCGCCCCACGTGATTTCACCGTCGCCGTTGCTGTCCAGCCCGCTCGCGAAATCGAGGTCGCGCAGTGCGATGTCCCACTGCCCGCGCAGCACGCTGCCGTCGGCCGTGATCGACAAATAGCTGTCGCTCGGTTTGTGGGCAAATGCCGACCCCGCGCACAAGACCAATGCCAGCAACCACGCCGCGCGCATCACTTGCCGCCTTTGCGCATCGCTGCCAGTTGATCAGCGAGACGCTGCAAATACCAATCGTCTATCCGCGTCTGCCCCATCCAGTCGAGCACCGGCTGCGCGGCTTCCGGCCGGCGCAATGCGACCGCCGCTTCAAGCAGCACGCGCGCATCGCGCGGCTCCTTTTGCACCTTCCAGTTACTCTGCGCGAGGCGCAGCGCTTCTGCGGGTTGCTTCAGCATCTGCAAAGTGAAACGCGATTCCTCCTGCTCGTGCGTGGTATCGCCACGCAGGCGTGCCGCGGCATAGCGATCGGCCAGCGTCGCCTGGTGCTCGCGCGCGCCATTGGCATTGGTCGCATTTTCAGCCAGAGCCAGGCGCAGCAGCAGCGGGTCCGCGAGAGTCCAGTCCTTGAGCAAAGCGATGGCTTCCAGTGGACGTCCATAATCAAGCAGAAAATCCGCATACGCCGCGAGCAGAAATCCGTCAGTGACGCCGAGCGCCAGCGCGCGTTTGAAGTACTGTTCCGCGAGCCTGGCGTCATTGAGTCGCCACGCCATGTCTGCGAGCCGCACCAGGTTCCACAATTTTTGTTCCGCGCTCACCTCGCTGGCACGCACCAGCGCGCGGTCCAGAGTTTCTCGACTCGCGCGGGCGCTGCCGGTCATACCATCAATGAACGCCGTGCAGCCGACCGCACTTAGTTCATCCACCAACCGGGCCAGGCCCGCGCAATCGCGCCGCGATGCCGCGTAATCGGCCTGCACCAGATGGATAGCCGCGCGCAACGACCATGCCCGCACATTTTCCGGATCGCGTTCGAGCGCGCGCGCGAGGTCGGCAAGCGCCGCCGCAAAATCGTGCCGGTATTGCACCAGGGTGGCGCGCATCACCAGCACCCGCACCGGCGGCTCAGGCAGGTCCCACCACGGTTTCAGCGCCGCCTGCGCATAGCCGACATAGCGCGGATCGCCCTGCGCCATCGCCTGCTCGAAATAGCGCCGCGCGAGCCGGTCCGCGAGCTCGAGATTCTGCTGATCGCGCGCCAGTGCGCTGCGCAAATCCCTGATTTCGCGCATGGCCGGGTCGTTCGGACGTGCCGGCAGGCGTTCCAGCACCTCGTTGTCGGCACTTGGCACGCGCGGCGCCGCGACAGCGCATGGCGCCAGCAACGCACAGCCAAGCATCACTATGCATAGACGCAAAATGGAAAAACTCAAGATGGCCGGCCTCATAACCGCGGGAGCGCCTTCGGATAATCCGTAGCGGCCCTGCATCTTAATTGGATTTGCACATATAAACAATGTGTTATATAGTGCGGTCAACCAATGGGGGGCTTCATGCGTATTGTGTAGCATGGTCGTCCTGCGGCCATATTGGTTTTTGATCAGATCTGATAACACTATGAGGATATTCACATGAAGAAATTACTCGCTGCTTTGGTTGCCGGTGCGTTTGCATTTGCGTCGGTTGGTGTATTCGCAGCTGCGCACGCTGGTGCGCAACCGATGAAAGACGGCAAAAAAGACGAAGCCAAAAAAGACGAAGCCAAGAAAGACGACGCGAAAAAAGAAGACAAGAAGAAGTAATAGTTCTTCTTTCTCGAAAAAAGGCAGGGGCAACCCTGCCTTTTTTTATGTACCGCGCCGCCGGCAATGGTTGCCGACAATTCCTGCACGCAGTATGCCTCATGCAGGACAACTTAATTTCAACTCACTTCCCGCGCCATGCCTGCCCCCCTCCACCATAACTGGATTGGACATGCTGCTGGTGCTCGTGCTCGGCATGCGCCACGGCCTCGATGCCGACCACCTGGTCGCGATAGACGGCCTCACCCGCTTCAACGCCGGCGCCAACCCGCGGCTGGCCCGCAGATGCGGAGCGTTGTTCTCGCTGGGGCATGGCATCGTCGTCATGCTGGTAGCAGTGACAGTCGCGCTGTTCGCCCAGCACTTTACGTTGCCGCCCTGGCTCGCCGATCTGGGCGTCTGGTTGTCGATAACCTTTCTGCTCACGCTCGGCATGCTGGTGCTGCTCGGCTTCGTGCTGGCGATGAGCCTCGCGAAAATCAAGGCTGCGGACGCCAACTATTAAGGGGCGGCGCCCTCAAAACATCGCCATGAAGACCAGCCCGGCGCCCAGCGCGAAGCGCGACACCGGCGTCCAGCGACTGTCTTCCACGTTGTGCGAGCACCGCCAGGCGAGCCGCGCCCAGCCGCAATAAACCAGCAGGCGCACGACGTCGAGCAGGTCGCCGCAGCCGGCAAAGCACGCCACGCGCGCGATTTCCGCGAAAACGATCAGGCCGCTCACGGTCCAGCCGACCGGGATGCCCCACAGCCACCAGACTCTCCAGAGTTTCTCGCCGCCGGCACGCGCGCCGGAAATATTTTTTTCATCCATCATTTGCTTGATCAGGCAGGTATCGGAGGTCGCGGATAATATGCACCAAGGCACCCGCTCCCGCAACGCTTGGATTTCCACTCCTCTAGTAGCAAACCGGCCGCGGCGCGCTTTATAATCAGTCAGCCGCGCACCTCGAAGTCGACGACAACGTCGTCGCGAGCATTTTGACCTTTCAACTTATTCCAAATTCCAACTGATCCGCATGGACAAACAGCGCGTCATCGTAGGCATGTCGGGCGGCGTCGATTCCGCGGTCGCCGCACTCCTGCTGAAAGAGCAGGGCCACGACGTGGTCGGACTCTTCATGAAGAACTGGGAAGATGACGACGACGAGCAATACTGCAGTTCGCGCGAAGACCTGATCGATGCGGTATCGGTCGCCGACCGCATCGGCATCGAAATCGAGGCGGTCAATTTTTCGGCTGAATACAAGGAGCGCGTGTTCAGTGAGTTCCTGCGCGAATACAAGTCCGGCCGCACGCCCAACCCGGACGTGCTGTGCAACGCCGAAATCAAGTTCCGCTCGTTTCTCGAACACGCACTCGCCATGGGCGCCGACCGCATCGCGACCGGCCATTACGCGCAGGTCCGCGAAGTCGACGGCCTTTTTCAATTGCTCAAGGCGGAAGACGGCACCAAGGACCAGAGCTATTTCCTGCACCGCCTGAACCAGGCGCAGTTGTCGAAAACGCTGTTCCCGCTCGGCTCTATCTACAAACGCGAAGTGCGCGAGATCGCGCGCAAGAACGGTCTTCCCAACCACGACAAAAAGGACTCGACCGGTATCTGCTTTATCGGCGAGCGGCCGTTCCGCGAATTTCTCAACCGCTATCTGTCGGCCGACCCGGGAGAAATCTG
>CANJHY010000033.1:0-32014 GCA_947474275.1 Betaproteobacteria bacterium | reverse complement strand
CTACAACCTGAACCTCGCACGATGCGACCCGAGGTAGTTCTGATGAGGCCCGCTTCGCCGAGAGACGCCAGGCGAGAGGCGGAAAAAAATTAAAACGCCGTCTATCGTCTATCCTGCTACTTCCTCTCTCCGGATTTTAAAGGCCGGGCGAGAGACGAGAGATGGAAGTAGTGAGGCCGCGAGAATGATAGAGTGCGGGACACCTTTCGGGCAATACACAACCATGACAAAACTCAAACGACGCCAATTTATTCACGGCCTGGCCGCCGGCGCGGCGGGCGGCATGATGGGCTGGGTGCAGAGGGCGCTGGCGGCGGACGCGAAGTCGCTGCCGCAGGGCATAGTCGAAGTGAAGGGCGAGGTGACGGTGAACGGCAAGCCTGCCGCGAAGGGCGTGATTGTCGCGGCAGGGAATGTCGTCGAAACCGGCAAGGACGCGCGCGTGGTTTTCGTTATCGGCGATAACGCGTTTTTGCAGCGGCAGAACAGCCGCGTCGAATTCGGAGTGTCAATCGAATCATTCCTGCGCGTGGTGACGGGAGGTTTGCTCTCGGTCTTCGGCAAGGGCGAGCGCAAGCTGTCGACGATGACGGTCGCGATCGGCATCCGCGGCACCGGCTGTTATATCGAGACCGACGAGAAAAAAACCTACTTCTGCCTGTGCTTCGGCGCCGTGGACCTGAAGCCGGTCGGCGGGGCGGCTTTCAGCTACGCGACCACGCACCACGAAAAGCCGCTCTGGATCGAGGGCGGGAAGATGACGCCGGCGGGAGTTCTTAATCACGCCGACGCGGAAGTCATCATGCTCGAAGCGCTCACCGGCCGGCCTTCGCCTTTCCCTCCCGGAAAGAGTGGCAGGTATTCGTGAAGAGACCGTGAGGGCGTGAGGGCGGGAGAGGGTGAAGGCATGAGTCAGGCAGCGCGGCGCTGGTCGGGGTCTTTGATAAGAGATTCTGCCGGAATGCCCAGCTCCCGATGCAGCCGCCGGATCATCTGTAGGGTGAGGGGGCGTTTGCGGTTGAGGATCTCATACACGCGGTTGATCTGCCCGATCATCGGCACCAGGTCTTTCGGCGCGAGCGCCATTTGTTCCATGCGGAATTTGATGGCTTCTACCGGGTCTGGCAAATCGAAGGGGTAATGTTTCCTTTCATATGCCTCAACCAGCGTGACCATGACGTCCAGGCGCTCCCCTTCCGGCGAGCCAGCGCGCGCAGACATCAACGCCTCGATTTTCTTCAACGCGGCGCGGTAATCCGTTTTGGTTCTGATCGGTTTGATTTCCATGGTGTGCTCCTTTGGGGGCTCTCAAATCTCCTGCGCATCTATGCGGTCGTATTGCGCGTGCGTGCCGATGAACCGGACGTAAACGACACGGTAGGGATAGTTGATCCACACCACTAGCCGGTACTTGTTGCCGCCGATGTTGAATACCACCCGGCCATCGCGCAAAACGCTGGCCGTGCCGAACTCCCGCTTGACGTCGGCGGGCGAACTCCAATCCGCTCTAAACACGTGTCGGTACCACGCCAATATCGGCTCACGGGCATCAGCATTTGCGCGGCTGCCTTCCCAGAAGCTGCGCAAAGTGGACAAGGCGATTACACGCATGAGGCAATATAGTCCCAATATGGGACTGTGGCAAGCCTTGAGGCTCGCCGGCCGGCGTTCGCCTTTTCCTCCGGGGAAGAGTGGAAGGTATTCGTAGGAGCCGTGAGGGCGTGAGGGGGAAGAAAAGCCGTGAGGGCGGGAGAGGGTGAAGGCGTGAGGGTGTTGTTTCCCAACGGCACGGACCGCCTTATCAAAGCAGAATGCTTTTGACTTTCATGCGGCCGTGCGGCGACAACCTCTCGACGGCTTTCTTCTGCGCCGCAGTTAAAGGCCCGTGGTCTCGCTCGTACTGCAGCAGACCTTGACGCCTGACTTTTGCGGGCGCTGGCGCTTGTTTTTCAGCGCGTTCTGGCACGTCCATTGAATCGGCCATCTTCGGTGTCACAGGGCTTCAAGCGGCGCGCTTGTTGAAGTGAACGCTCAGCTTCACCTGGGCGCCGGCACGAGCGAGCATGTCAATCAGGGTCTCAAGCGAGAAAAGGTCGATCTTGCCGCGTATGAGATCTGAAACCCGGGGCTGAGTTACGCCGAGGAGTTTCGCCGCCCGGGCCTGAGTTAGCTTGCTGGCTTGCAGATGTTCTTTTAGAGCAATCATCAGTTCCGAGCGGGCGCGCAGGTTCGCCGCTTCGCGCGGATCGCTTTCGATGGCATCCCAGACACTTTCAAAACTTCGCTTCTTCATCGATATCTCCACATAAGTTGCTTGTAACGACTGCGTGCCAGGTCAAGATCGCCCGCAGGTGTGCGCCGGGATTTCTTGCGGAAACAATGCAGCACGCAGACCGCTTCTGCAAGGCGTGCAATATATATAACGCAGTAAGCGCCGGTAGCATCGCGCACCCGAATTTCATTCACGCCGGCACCCATAGATTTCATCGGCTTCCAGTCGTCAG
Source organism: Betaproteobacteria bacterium (assembly GCA_947474275.1). Lineage (GTDB taxonomy): Bacteria > Pseudomonadota > Gammaproteobacteria > Burkholderiales > SG8-41 > PALSA-1004. The sequence goes on along the minus strand of CANJHY010000033.1, from coordinate 29,510 downwards.
GGGCGAGCCCGCGTTGGACTTTGTTCAGCTGAAACCCGGCATCCCGGCGTGCACTGCGCGAAAACTGCTACAGCGCTTCAAGCGAGTCGCCAAGAAACTCTACGGGTTTCATATAAATATTATACAAAAATTTGTATATAATCAAAACGGGCGCGGCAAATCAAGAAGCGCGAGAAGGATGCTTGCCGCCGAAGCGTCATCGGCAGGATAATCCCTTTACCCCGCAGCAAACCCGATGGCCAGTCGCGAATCGGGCCGCAGTCAAAATTAAAAAGACTTTATCGGTTCCCCATGGCAAGCGAACAACCACCTGTGACGCGGCGCGGCGTGCGCGAAAGAGCGAGCGATTTTCGCGCGCGGCTGGGCGCGGAGAGGAAAACCCAGGCGCTGGTGATCGTCACGCTGCTGCTCGCGGCGTGGGCGGGGCATTGGCTGTACCTGCGGCTCACGCATCTGCATATCGACGACGCGCGCATCGACGGCGAGGTGATCACGATCTCCAGCCGCGTGTCGGGCTGGGTCACCGAGCTGCCGGTGACGGAAGGCGACGACGTGAAGAAGGGCCAGCTCCTTGCGCGCGTGGATGATCGCGATGCGGTGCTGCAGAGGGAAGTGCTGCGCTCCAAGTTGGAAGGCATAGAAGGCCAGATGGCGATGACGCGCGCGCAGGCGGGGCAGGTCGACCAGGAGACGCTCGGCAAATACGAGAGCGAAACCAGCCGGCTCACCGCCGCGCAGGCCGAGGCCGCGTCGCTTGAAGTGCAATTGAAGCAGGCGGCCGAAGACTACAAGCGCAACAAGGAAATCGAAAAGTACCTGACACAGCAGGAGGTCGCGCGCGCGCAGTCGGCTTACCAGCAGGCCGAGCAGAACCTGCGCAAGGCGCAGGCCGACGTCGCCAGCGCACGCGGCATGATGTCGGCGGCGGGCGGCAGCCGCAAAAATCTGCAGGTCATCGCGCAGCAACTGACGGTGCTGGCACGCCAGGCCGACGAGATCCGCGCGCAGATCAAGCGCCAGGAAGTCGACATCGCCGACCGCGTGATCACGAGTCCCGCCGACGGCAAGGTGGTGATGACCTTCCTGCGCAAGGGCGAACACGTGGCGCCCGGCCAGCGCATCGCCATGTTCCACGACCCGCAGGAAATCTGGGTCGAAGCCAACGTCAAGGAAACCGACGTCGGCGCGCTCAAGCCGGGCATGAAAGCCGACATCCACGTTGATGCGTATCCGGGCAAAGTGTTCCGCGGCGAGGTGTCGCGCATCGGGCAGGTGGCCACCAGCAAGTTTGCGCTCCTGCCCGACCCCAACCCGAGCGGCAACTTCACCAAGATCACGCAGCGCCTGCCGGTGCGCATAGTGCTCACCGACAAGGACCGCGCCCTGCGCCCGGGCATGATGGTGGAAGTGGACATTGACCGCGGAAACCACTGAGCAACTGTTCGCGCGTTACGGCCCGCGTTACCGCTGGCTCGTAGCCATCACCGTTCTGCTGGGCACGATATCGGCGTCGGTCACCACGACGTCGGTGGTGGTCGCGATCCCGGACATCATGGGCGCGTTCGGCATCGGCCAGGACCGCGCGCAGTGGCTCTCGACCGGCGCGCTGGCGGGCACTACGATCGCCATGCTGCTTTCCGCATGGATGGTGCACAGCTTCGGTACGCGCAAGACTTTCGTCGGCGCGCTCGTCGTGTTCGTGGCAGCACTGGTGCTCGGCGGCGCGGCGCCGAACGACCTCGTGCTGATCTTTTGCCGCATCGTGCAGGGCTCGATCACCGGGCTGCTGCAGCCGCTGGCGATCTATGCACTGTTCCGCGTGTTCCCGCATGACCAGCGCGGCAAGGCGATGGGGTTCTTCGGCTTGAGCGTGATCCTCGGCCCGGCGATGGGCCCCACCGTCGCCGGCCTCTTAATCGAGCACTTCAGCTGGCGCGCCGTGTTCTATATCCCGATCCCGTCCACCGTGGCGGCGCTCCTGATGGGCAGCGTGCTGCTGCCGGAACGCGAAGAAGAAGGCGCGCGCGCAGACTTCGACTGGACCGGTTTCGCGCTGATGGCGGCTTCAATCGGCTGCCTCCTGACCGGTCTTTCGAGCGGGCAGCGCGAGGGCTGGTCGTCGGGATATGTGCTGGGCCTGCTCGCGCTGGCGCTCGCCAGCGGCGCCGGCTTCGTCACCTGGGAATTGCGCGTGGCCAAGCCGCTGGTCGAACTGCGCGCGCTGCGCAGCATTCAATTCGCGTCCGCTGCATTTGTCGCGTGCATTTTCGGCGCGGGCCTGTTCGGCTCCGTCTACCTCGTGCCGCTCTTCGTGCAGATCGTGCAGGGCTATAGTCCGTTGACGGCAGGCCTGTTGCTGATGCCGGCGGGCCTGGTGCTCGGCGCGGTGCTGCCGATAGGCGGTTATCTCACCGACCGCCTGCCGGCGCGCTGGCTGATCATGACCGGGCTCGCGTGTTTCGCGTTGTCGTCGTGGTGGATGGCGGGCGCCGACGCCAACACGCCGTTCTGGACTTTCGCGTGGTGGATCATTCTCGGCCGCATCGGCCTCGGGTTCATCAACCCGTCGCTCAACGTCGCGGCCCTGCGCGCGCTACCGCCCGAATTGCTCGGGCAGGGCGCCGGCATGATCAATTTTTTTCGCCAGCTGGGCGGCGCGCTCGGCACCAACATCCTGTCGGTGGTGCTCGACCGCCGCACGTTTTTTCACAGCGACGCGCTCTCCAGCCTGCAGACCGCGGGCAACAGCGCGACTGCGGAACTGCTGCGTACCATGCAGGGCGTGTTCGCGCAGGCCGGCGCCAGCGCCGACGTGCAGCAGGCGGCAGCACTGCATTATCTCGGCCGCGTGGTGCTGGCGCAGGCCTACACCATGGGATTCCGCGACAGCTTCCTGGTCGTCGCGATTGTGTTTGCGCTCGCGTTGATCCCGGCGTGGATTATGGGGGTGGGTGCGCAGGTGAAAGCGCGTGCTGTTCCTGCCGCGGCGGAAACCGCGCCAGCCGGTTAAATCTCCGAGCGCAGCCCGGTAGCTGGTTACTTCCTAATGCTTAAAGCTCCGGGTGGCAGACCCGGGGCTGGTTACCTTCTTTTGTATGGCCAAAAGAAGCTAACGGAAGAAAAGGCCACCCCTGGTGAGCCGCGCCTGCGCGTTCCCTGTGTTACTCGACGAGTTCGGGGTCTGTGGAACTCGCTCGAAGAATGAGAAAACACATCAGGGTTGCGAGCTCAGACAGGTCCTCGACCACGGCACCGAACTCGCCTGTGTTACTCGGCGTCTCACAAGGGGTCCCCAGAAGCAGTAGCGTAGCGATGCATACCGTGGTGTATCTGGTGGAAGTCGAATTTCAAGCTGCTTCTCTCTTTAATACTCATTCCCGTCACCTAAGCATCAACCTACGACGCTACCCGCCTTTGGGTCCCCTGTGAGCCGCCGAGTAACACAGACGGACCAGGGAATTCGGCGAGGACTGTCTGAGCTCTCGCTCCTTCAACCGTGTTTTCTCACTTTGAGAGCGAGTTCCACAGCCGCCTGGTTCGTCGAGTAACACAGGGAAGCCCCGCAAGGGGACGGCTCACCGGGGCGGCCTTTTCTTTGATTACTCTTCTTTTGGCCGCGCAAAAGAAAGTAGCCAGCTGCCGGGCTGCCCCCGGCGGCTCTGAATTCCCGCACACGCGGGAATGAAAGATGAATGAAAAGTGGCCTGCTCAGGGGCTGCCCCCCAGAGATTTAAAGCTTAAACACCTGAGCCGCATTTGCACCGCGCACCTTGTCGCGCAGCACCGCGGCGAGTTCGTTGACGCGCGCGAGGGTGCCCGGCATGTCGGCGATGCCGTGAGGGAAGTCGGTGCCGAACAGCACATGGTCGTCGCCGAAGGTGTCGATGGCGTCGCGCAGGGTGCCGCTCGAGTACACCACCGAGTCCGCGTACAGGCGCTTGAGATAAGTGCTGGGATGGGCGCTGATGTCGGTGCGGCAGTCCTGGTAGGCGTCGAAGCAGCGGTCGAGCCGCGGCGCCAAAAAAGGCAGCGTGCCGCCGCCGTGGGCGACGATGAATTTCAGATTCGCATGGCGATCGAAGAACCCGCTGTGGATCAGGCGTGCGACCGCGAGTGTGGAATCGAAAGTGAAGCCGACGGATGCCGTCAATTGGTAGACCTCCATGCCGCTGCAGCCGCAAGGCACGGTGGGGTGCAGGAACACGGGCAGGGCGCGGCGGTCGATCTCGCGCCACACCGGCGCGAAGAGCTCGTCGGTGAGCATGCGGCCGGCAACGTTGCTCAGCACGACGACACCGACGGCGCCGCGATCTGCAGCACGCGCCAGTTCTTCGAGCGCGCGCTTGGGATATTCGAAAGGCAGCGACGCCATCCAGCGTATGCGTTTGGGAAAATCGCGCTGGGCCGCGGCGAAGCTGTCGTTGATGAGTTCGGCGGCCCGCGTGCTCGCGGCTTCGTCGCCCCAGTAGACGTTGGGGCCGGTGAGAGAGAGCACCGCCATGTCCACGCCCGCGCCGTCCATCGCCTTGAAGCGGTGCTCGTAATCAAACATCGCGGGCACAGGCAGCATGAAAGGCACGCCGTCGACGTGTATCCATTCGCCGGATGGGATGCGCTTGACGGTGACACGCGGCGCGCCGCGGGCTTTCAGCAGGTCCAGCCACTCCGGGCACAACATGTGGGAATGTACATCGATGACCGCGTGCATGTTTGTGGCAGCGCTCATATGGTCTATTCCGGTTTCACGCCGGCGCGCTTGATCACATCAGCGTAGATCTTGTACTCGCTGCGGATGAAGGTGGCGAACTGCTCGGGCGTGCTGCCGACGAGAGTCAGGTTTTGCGCGATGAGGTTGGCGCGGATGTCCGGCATCTGCAACGTGCGCACGATGTCGGCATGCAGCTTCGCGATGACGTCTTTGGGCGTTGCGGCGGGCGCCACCATGCCGAACCACGAAGTCGAATAAAGGTCCTTCACGCCCGATTCGGCGACCGTCGGAATGTTCTTGAGAGTGTCCACGCGTTTTTCAGTGGCGACCGCGATCAGGCGCAGGCGGCCGGCATCGATGTAAGGCTGTACTTCACCGAGGTTGGCGAACATCATGCTGACGTGGCCGCCAAGCAGCGCGGTGACCGACGGCGCGCCGCCCTGGTACGGCACGTGAATGATGTTGACGCCGGTGACGAGCTTCAGCATTTCGCCCGCGAGGTGCTGCGGCGTGCCCTGGCCGATGGAGGCATAGGCGAGCTCGCCCGGCCGGCTTTTCGCCAGCGCAATCACGTCCTTCATGGTCTTCACCGGCAGCGAAGGGTGGGTGACGAACACATTGGGCGTGTAGGCGAGTTGCGAGACGGCCGTGAAGTCGCGCTCGATGTCGTACGGCAATTTATCGCGCAGAGCAGGATTGATGACGAAAGTGTTGGCCATCATCAGGAGCGTGTAGCCGTCGGCCGGTTGGCGCGCGACGAACTCGGTCGCGATGATGGTCGTGCCGCCGGGACGGTTTTCGACGACCACGTTCTGCTTCCAAGTTTCCGCCAGGCGCTGCCCGACCACGCGCGTCATGCGGTCGAGCACGCCGCCCGCCGGGAAAGGCACCACGATGCGCACCGGCTTGGCGGGATAGGTCTGCGCATGGGTTAGCGCAGCGACGGAGAAGAGGGCGAGGGCAAGAAGAGTGATGCGTAGTTTCATAGGATTAAGGATTAAGAATGAAGGATTAAGGATGCATGGCCCGACGCCACGCAGGGATGAATTGGTTCTGGGTCACGTTGGGATAAGGCAATGCGGCGGTGTTTGCCGCCAAGTTTAATTCAGGTTAGGCGGTGAGAAATGGGTCCATAGTTAGTTCGACGCGCGGGCTTTTTTTGCAATCAGCCGACAGTAAATGATGAGATTGCCGTTAACCATGATCACGCCCGCCCTTGACGCTTGTAGTGGCCGATCCTGCTGTGTTCGGCGCGGGGGAGTCTGGCAGTGAATGCGTGCAGTCGGCCGGCGAGAAGCTCGGAGTCGATCAGCGGTGCGGCGAAGTCGCTTTCAAGCCGCGTAAGAATCTCGCTGTTGAGGCTGCGGCGGTTTTTTTCGGCGCCGGTCTTGAGCCTGAGATACAGAGTTTTTGGAATGTTTTTTAGTTTAAGCGTAAGCATCACAGGACCTATGGAATCAATTCCAGGACAGCTTAGAATAAAGCTCATAGTCCTTCAAGCAATACTATTTATTCGAGGTGCCCGATTCACGCACGGCTTGCATGCGCGCGTTTTCGGCCTTGATGTGGTCGGCGAACTTGGCGCGCAGGCGCCCTGCTTTCACGTACTGCATGGCGAGGTCGGAAGCGGGTGGTCAGCCTTTGAACTTTACCCCTCACGCCTCACGCTCTCGCGCCCCAACGTGGCCTCGGGCCATCACGGCTTCAATGCGCAGTTGCCAAGTCGCTGCGCTTAATGCATAAAGCTCATTCTTCATAACAAGAACCGAACGCCATGCCCACAGCACGCATAACCCCCGACCTTGAAATGCACTATGAGCTCGACGATTTCACTGATCCGTGGAAAGCGTCCGAGGCGATATTGATGATCCACGGCAACGGCGAGCGCGCCGCCGCATGGTACGCCTGGGTGCCGCATCTCGCGCGCGAATTCCGCGTGGTGCGGCCCGACACGCGTGGCTTCGGCGAATCGACCGTGATGCCGCGCGACTTTCCGTGGACCATCGATCTCGTCGTCGACGATTACCTCGCGTTGATGAAGCACCTCGGCATCGAGCGTTTTCATCTCATCGCGGCCAAGCTCGGCGGCACCGTCGCGCGCCATTTCGCGGCGCGCTGCCCCGATAAGGTGCTGACGCTGACGGTGGTTGGCACGCCGCCGCCGCACTGGGACCGCCTTGGCGCCAAGGCCGCGCATTCGACCGACGAGCTCGAGAGGGTCGGCGTCGAAGCATGGGCGAAGAAAAACATGGCCAAGCGCCTCGGCAGCAAGTTCCCGGCGGCGGGCGTCGAGTACTGGGGCAAGATGATGGGCAAGACCGCGGTGGATACCATGATAGGTTACGGCGAGGTCATCCCGTACGTCGACATCACCGACGACCTGCCGCGCATCCAGTGCCCGACGCTCGTGATGACGACGGAAGCAAGCGCTCTGGGCTCCATCGAATCGACGCGCGTCTGGCAGAAAACCATACCGAACTCGGAACTGTGCGTGATCCCGGGCGATTCCTACCATCTCGCCGCGACCGATGCCGACGTCTGCGCGGAAGAGACGCTGAAGTTTATCCGCAAGAACCGGAAAAAGCCGTGATGGCCCGAGGCCACGTTGGGGCGAGAGGAAGGGGCGCGCGGGGGTAGTGGTGCTGGCATGGTGCTGTGCCCACGGCAGCGCCTGACGCCGCGGCGCAGGCGTATCCGCAGAAGCCGATCCGCATCATCGTGCCGTATCCGCCGGGCTGTTGCCCCCGGAGATTTAGGTTCCCCCGCATTTGCAGTTTCCCCCGCCGTTTGCTACAACCTTTGTTCCTGTCCGCGTATCGAATTCCGCTAAAACAACCCGCATGACCATCTGGCTCACTATCGCATTGGCGTTGTTCAACATGACCGGCACGCGCGCCGCGCGCGTGCTGGCGGTGCTCTACGCGCTGCAGCTCGATGCGTCGCCTTTGACCATAGGCGCTTTGGCCGCGGCATTCGCGCTGTTCCCCATGCTCCTGTCGTGGCCGGCGGGCCGCATCTCGGACCGCTACGGTCCGCGCTGGCCGCTGACGCTGGGCGCGCTGTGCAGCGCGTGCGGCATGCTGCTGCCGAGTCTGGTGCCGACGCTGCCGATGGTGTTTTTCGCCGCGGCCATGATAGGCATAGGCTCGACGTTCTACAGCGTCTCGCTGCAGAACATGGTAGGCGCGGCCAGCAGTGCCGAAAACCGCGCGCGCAACTACAGCAATTACGCAATGGCCATTTCGGCGGCGAATTCGATCGGGCCCCTGATCGCCGGCTTCGGGCTGGACAATGCAGGGCCCTCGTTCGCGTTTCTGTATGTCGCGCTGTGTTTCATGTTGCCGGTCGGCATTCTTGCCGCGTGGGGCGGGCGCCTGCCGCAAGGCAAGCGCAGCACGGCGCCGCCGCTGAAGCTGCGCGATACTTTGACGCATCCCCGCATCTGGCCGATCCTCGCGGCGAGCAGCCTCGCGCAAAGCGGGCTCGACATCTTCCAGGTTTACATCCCGGTCTATGGCAGCGCGCACGGCCTGTCCGCATCGGCCATCGGCATCGTCATCGCGATGTGCGCGGCGGGCGGATTTGCCGCGCGCATCATACTGCCGACGCTGATGGAGCGCTTCAACGTTGAAAGAGTGTTTGCCTACGCGCTGGTGCTGGGCGGGCTGACTTTGGCGCTGGTGCCGTTCGTGTCGACCGTGACGGCGCTCTCCGTGATCGCGTTCTTTTTCGGCTGCGGCCTCAACGTCAGCCAGCCGATTTCGCTGACCATCATGTATGCGCGCTCGCCGGAAGGCCGCGCGGGCGAAGCGCTGGGCGTGCGGTTCGCCCTCGACAACGCGACGCGGCTGGTGAGCCCGATCATATTCGGCATGATCGCGGGCGCGGCCGGTATCGCGTGGCTGTTCTGGATCAACGCGGCGATGCTGACGGGCGGCAGCACTTTTGTGCGGCCGGGGAACAAGACTAAAGAATGAAGGATGAAGGCGGAATTGTCCGAGGCCATATGCAATGAAGAAAATCGACGGTGCTAAAGGAAATGCGGATGCTAATTAATCACACCAGGTTTTTTTTCATCCTTCAGCCTTCATCCCTCATCTTTTGCGTGATCACTGCGATCTCGTTGTTGCCCGGGAGCAGCTCATTCGCGCAGAGTTATCCCAATAAGCCGATACGCCTGGTGCTGCCGGTCGCGCCGGGCGGCGGTTCCGACATCATCGTCCGCGTCGTCACGCAGAAAGTCACGGCCGCGATCGGCCAGCAGTTCGTGATCGATTACCGCGGCGGCGCCAACGGCAACATCGCGCACGATCTTGTATCGAAAGCGGCCCCCGACGGCTATACGCTGCTGTGGGTGAACGCGGGCTTCGCTACCAACGCGAGCATGTATAAAAAGCTGAACCACGACCCGGTCAGGGATTTCATGCCGATCACGCAGCTGACAAGCCAAAGCTATGTGTTCGTCGCGCATCCGTCGGTGCCAATTAAAAACGTCAGGGAATACGCGGCGCTGTCGAACGCGCGCAAAGGCGGACTCGTCTACGCGTCGACTGGTTCCGGCTCGCTGCCGCATCTCGGCATGGAGCTTTTGAGGATACAGGCACGAGTGCCCGGCACGCACGTTCCGTATAAAGGCGCCGGGCCCGCGCTGATCGATCTGATCGGCGGCCAGGTCGACGTCATGATGCCGACCATGATCGCCGGTACGCCGTTCGCCAAAAACGGCAAGCTGCGCGCGCTTGGCGTCACCAGCGCGAAACGCTCGGCGCTGCTGCCTGCGGTGCCGACCATCGCCGAGCAGGGTTATCCCGGCTTCGAAGTGAGCGGCTGGTACGGCATGTTGGCGCCCGCCGGCACGCCGAAGGAAGCGCTTGCCCTGATGAACGCCGAGATCGTGAAAGCGTTGCGGCTGCCGGAGGTGGCGGAGCGCCTGGTCGCCGACGGTGCTGTCGCGGTCGGCAATACGCCCGAGGAATTCGGCGCCTATATCAAAGCCGAAATGGCGAAGTGGGCGCCGGTCATCAAGGCGTCGGGCGTCACCGCGGATTAAGAGTCCTTAAAGGAGGAAAGCATGGCCCGCATCCCTTACATCAAGGAGGACGAGCATCCCGAGCTCGCGGCAACGATCGCGGGCATACGCGCGCGGCGCCATGGCGACCTGTCGCCGGTCGCGCGCATGCTGCTGCACAGCCCGGAGCTTGCTGAAGGCTGGATGAAAATGTTCACGGTTATCCGCTACCAGACGACGTTCCCGGCCAAGTTGCGCGAGCTCATCGTCGCGCGCGTCGGCATACGCAACGGCGCGCGCTACGAAGTTGCGGCACACCGGCACCACGCGCTGGAAGAAGGCATCACGCCGGCGCAGCTCGACGCGCTCGCGGACTGGCGGAAGTCCGCTCTGTTCGACTCGACTGAGCGCGCGGTGCTCAATTACACCGACGCGATCACCGATGATATCCAGGTGAGTGACGAAGCGTTCGCCGGCGTGCGCGCGCTGTTCAACGACCGGCAGATGGTCGAACTGACGGGGACGATTGCGTCTTACAGCTTCGTGTCGCGGTTCCTCGTCGCGCTGCAAATCGAACCGGGCGAGTAACGGCATGCATAGTCTCGTGCTAATGCAACTGCTGGCGTTGCTCTTGTGCGCGGCTGCGGGCCCGGCGTTCGCGCAAGTTGCGCCCACGGCCGGCGAAATCGCGGTCTACCGCGGCCTGCTGGCCGCCGCCGCGCGCGGCGATGCGGCTGAAATCAACAAACTCGTTGCAGCGAGGGCGCACGTGAACGTGCGCGACGACTATGGCCGTACGCCGCTGCATGTGGCGACGTTCGGCCGCCACCGCGAGGCGATAACCGCGCTGGTCAAGGCCGGCGCCGACCTGGGTCTGCTGGAGCGCGACCGCTACGACGCGGTGACGATAGCTGCCGTCGCCGATGACGTGCCCACACTGAAATTGCTGCTGCAGGCGGGCGCGAGCGCGCAGCTGGTGACCAGCCGTTACGACGGCACCGCTTTGATCGCGGCGGCCCACCTCGGGCACGACGAAGTGGTGAAGCTCCTGATCGCAGCCGGCGCGCCGCTCGACCACGTGAACAACCTGGGCTGGACGGCACTCATCGAATCCATCGTGCTGGGCCAGGGCGGGCCGCGCCACGTCGAGACATTGCGCGCCATCGTGGGCGCGGGTGCGAACGTCAATCTCGCCGACCGCAACCGGCAGACGCCTCTGCAACTGGCGCGTCAGCGCGGTTACAAGGCGATGATCGCGATACTCGAGCAGGCAGGAGCGAAGTAAGTGAAAACGCGGGCCGCGCTGCTGCTCGTCGTCCTTGCGCTCGCGGCATGTACCACGCCGCTACCGTCAATACAGCGTACCGCGCTGCCATCGGAACTGCGCCTGTCCGGCAATTTCGATGAGCGGCGGCCGAATTTCGTAATCCTGCACTACACCAGCAATGGCGATGCCGCGCCCGCGCTGCGCACGCTGGCCGATCCGGTCTCGAAAGTCAGCGCACATTATTTGATCGCGCGCGACGGCAAAATTTATGCGCTGGTGGACGAGCGATCCCGCGCCTGGCATGCGGGTGTTTCGTACTGGGGCGGCAACCGCGACGTCAATTCCGCATCCATCGGCATCGAGCTCGACAACGATGGCGTCGAAGCGTTTGCCGAACCGCTGCTCAATTCTTTGCTCGCGCTGCTGGAAGATCTGCAAACGCGCTATGCGATACCAGCGGCGAATTTTCTCGGCCATAGCGATGTCGCGCCCCGGCGCAAACCCGATCCGGGCCGCTGGTTCCCGTGGCAGCGGTTCGCCGCGCGCGGCTTCGGGTTGTGGTGCGGGCCGCCGTATCCGGCGCCGCCCAGCGATGACGGCAGCACGCTGCTTGCAGCGTTCGGTTACGACGTGGCGGACCTCGCAGCCGCGATCGGCGCCTTCAAGCTGCACTTCGTGCCGGACAGCGCTACGCCGCAGCTCACCGAAAAAGACCGCGCCGTGCTGGCCTGCCTGCTGGCAAAAAAGCGCGCTGGTGAATGATGTTATGAGTGACGTCGCACGCGTGCGCATCGACAAGTGGCTGTGGGCCGCGCGGTTTTTCAAAACGCGCGCGCTGGCGCAGGCAGCGGTGAACGCGGGGAAAGTGAAGCTGCACGACGAGCGCATCAAGCCGGCGAAAGAAGTCCGCATCGGCGACGTGCTGGCAATCCGCGTCGGCGAGTTCACGTGGGGCGTAACCGTCAAGGCGCTGGCCGAGCACCGCGGGCCCGCCGAAGTCGCGCGCAAGCTTTACGAGGAGAGTGCGGAAAGCATCGCGCAACGCACGGCGCAGATCGCCGACCGCAAGGCTTCCGGTAATCTCGGCGGAGAGCGCAAAGGCCGCCCCACCAAGCGCGAGCGGCGGCAGATCATCAGGTTTCGCGAGGGCAGTTAACACTCGCAGGGTGCGCATCGCGCACGCGGAAGTTATCGGTGAGGCAGGTAAATAAGCCCGCGTGCGCGATGCGCACCCTGCCAATGCGGCCCCCGGCGTCTCTCAATTTCGCGAAGCGGAATGAAAGATGCAGGAGAGAAGTTAGTCCAGTTTCACACCGAGACGCTTGCCGATGGCGCCCCACTTATCGGCATCTTCCCTGATGACTTTCGCGAACTCGTCCGGCGTGTTGGCGAGAGGCTCGTTGCCCTGAGATACGAAAGTCTGGTGCACTTCCGTGCTGTTGACGATGGCGGCGACTTCCTGCTGCAGCTTCATCACCACGGCGCGCGGGGTTTTCGCCGGCGCGAGGAATCCGTACCAGGTCAATGCGTCGAAGCCGGGCACGCCCGACTCGGCTATGGTCGGCAGGTCGGGAAACGCTTCCGAGCGCTTCACGCCGCCGCTCGCCAGCAGTTTCAGGCGGCCGGCTTTCCAGTGCGGCATGGTAGTGAACATGTTCGAGAACGAAACCTGGATCTCGTTGCCGATCTGCGCCGTCATGTAGAGCCCGACACCCTTGTACGGGATGTGCGTCATTTTGATGCCGGCCATCGACCCGAACAACTCGGTCGCCAGGTGCGGCGAACTGCCCGGGCCCGACGAACCGTAATTGAGCTTGCCCGGGTTCGCCTTGGCGTAAGCGATGAACTCCTGCACGTTTTTCGCCGGCACCGACGGGTTTACGATCAACCCGAGCGGTGTCGCGATGACTTCGGTCACCGGCGCGAAATCCTTGATCGGATCGTACGGCAGTTTTTCGAAGAGTTGCGCGCTCTGCGCGTGGGTCGAATACGCGAGCAGCAGCGTGTAACCGTCAGGCACCGCTTTCGCGACCATGTCGGTGCCGACTATGCCCGAAGCGGCGGGGCGGTTGTCGACCACCACCGCATGGCCCACGCGGTCGGCCAGGCGCTGTCCGATATAGCGCGCGGTGTAATCGCTGCCGCCGCCCGGCGCCAGCGGCACGATGATGCGGATCGGGCGGTCCGGATACCTGGCCTGCGCGCAGGCCGTCAGTGAGGCGGCGGAACACAGCAATGCACCAGTCACGACCATGCATTTTTGGCGGCGAGTCAGCATCTTCTCCTCCATCTTGTTATGCCTGCGAGGGGGAATAGTGCACTAAATCGGCCGCCCGCGACAACCTGCGGCGCGGCGGCGGCGGATTGCCGCCGGGTTGCCGTTACACGCGGCCGCCATCTATGCTGAAAAAAATGGTTCCCTCCCTTGCGCAGAATGCGCGGGGGAAGGAACCTCCAATAGGGCGGCGGGGGGGAAAATGAGACTGCATGGCCGGGCATTTCACGCCGGGCGACCAGTTCCAGTTCACTTGCTCGACGCTGACCGATCCGGCCAGCGGGCGCACCGACGGCCGGCTCGAGCGTTGCTGCGCGCGCTTCGCTGGTGCGCACCGACCCGCGCGGCCTTCGACGCGGCGGAATGTTAACGAGTTGTAACGAGGGTAAGTGTTTGTAGCAGTCGTCGACATGCACAGGTGCACGGCGTTTAATTCAGTCAGGAGGCTGGACTTTACGACGGAGGTTTGCCATGTTGACGTTACTGCACTATCTGCCCTACCTGCTGTTGTCTGCGCTTGGCCTGCTGGCGCTGGCCGTCATGTTCGGCGACAGCGGCGCGAGGAAGCGCACTGAACCGCAACGTATACGGCAGCAGCACTACACCTGGAGCGACCACAACCCGCGACGCGATTGAATGATAGCGGACGGCGGCGGGATTTAAGCCCGGCCGCCGTTTCTTTGTGCAGTTTTCGGCACAGCGCGCTCGGCTAGACGCTGCGCTCCGCAAGAAACTCCGCCAGCACGCGCGTGGTGTGTGAGCGCTGCGGATGGGCCGCAAACCAGCCGGGCGCGCCTTCCGCGACAACGCGGCCGCCGCCGTCGCCGCCTTCCGGTCCGAGATCGATGATCCAGTCGGCGTCGCCCATGACGTCCAGATTGTGCTCGATGACGACGACGGTGTTGCCGGCATCGACGAGGCGGTGCAGCACGTGGATCAGCTTCTCGACGTCGGCCATGTGCAGCCCGACGGTGGGTTCGTCGAGGACATACAACGTGAGGCGTGAGGCGAGAGGCGAGAGGCGGGAGCTTTCACGCACCTTGGACAACTCGGTGACGAGTTTGATGCGCTGGGCTTCGCCGCCCGAGAGCGTGGGGCTTTGCTGGCCGAGCGTCAGATAGCCGAGGCCGACGTCCTGCAGGAGCCGCAGGGCGTGATGGATGGAGGCGTGCGCACTGAAAAATTCCACCGCTTCGTCGACACTCATCGCCAGCACGTCGCCGATGGTTTTGCCTTTGAAGCGCACCGCGAGCGTTTCCGGGCTGAAGCGCGCGCCGTTGCAGACTTCGCACAGCACTTTGACGTCGGGCAGGAAGCTCATCTCGATGCGCTTGATGCCCTGGCCGTCGCAGCCCTCGCAGCGCCCGCCCTTGGTGTTGAACGAGAAGCGGCTCGCCGTGTAGCCGCGCATGCGCGCTTCGCTGGAGTCGGCGAACAAACGGCGGATGGTGTCCCAGAAACCGACGTAGGTCGCGGGGCAGGAGCGCGGCGTCTTGCCGATCGGCGTCTGGTCTACTTCGAGCACGCGGCCGACCTGTTCCCAGCCTTTGAGATCGCGGCAGCCGACGATGGCCGGCGTTTTTTTCTTGTTGTGCTCGCCGACCCTGTGGGCAAGATTGGCATAAAGCACGTCGCGCGCCAGCGTCGATTTTCCCGAGCCGGAAACGCCGGTGACTACGGTAAGGCGGCCAAGCGGCACGCGCACGTTGACGTCGCGCAGGTTGTGCAGGCTGGCGCCAACGATGTCGAGCGCCGGTGTTTGCTTGTTGACGGGCCGCGCCGGGTGCAACGGATGCTTGAGCGGATGCTTAAGAAAGCGCCCGGTCAGCGAAGCGGAATTCTCTATCAGCTCGGCGGCGGAGCCTGCAGCGATGACTTCGCCGCCCAGTTTCCCGGCGCCGGGCCCGAGATCGATCACGTGCGCGGCGCGGCGTATGGTGTCTTCGTCGTGCTCGACGACCAGCAGAGTGTTGCCCTTGGCCTGCAGCTTTTCGAGTGTGTCGAGCAGCACGCGGTTGTCGCGCGGATGCAGGCCTATCGTCGGCTCGTCCAGTATGTAGCACACGCCGCGCAGATTGGAGCCGAGTTGCGAGGCCAAGCGGATGCGCTGCGCTTCGCCGCCCGACAGCGTGGGCGCTGAGCGGTCGAGCGCCAGGTACGACAAGCCGACCTGGTTCAGGAAGTCGAGGCGCGACTTCAGTTCGGCGACGAGGTCGCGCGCGATTTCCGCTTCACGGCCTTCGAGCGCAATGTCGCGGAACATCGCTTCGACCTTGCCGACGGCCAGCGTTGTGATGTCCGCGATGGAACGGTCGCGGTAACGCACGGCGAGCGCCTCGCGATTCAGACGTTTGCCGTTGCATGAAGGGCAGGTCTCGTCGACTTCGAGCCATTCGATCCACGAGTCGAGCACGTGGTCTTCGGCGCCGGTTTTCGCGCGCTCGTCGTCCCACTCCACGCCGGTGAGCTTCAGGCCGGTGCCATAGCATTCGCCGCACCAGCCGTGCTTGGAGTTGAACGAAAAAAGCCGCGGGTCGAGTTCGGGAAAGCTGCGGGCGCACGACGGGCACGCGCGCTTGACCGAAAACACGGTTTCGCTCATGCGCGCGAGCGCCGGATCTTTTTTCTCCATCGCCAGCGCCAGCGCTTCGAGCGGCGACAGCACGTGCACCACGCCCTTGCCGAACTCGATGGCGCGCGCGAGTTCGGCACGCAGTTCGGCTTCGTTGTTGGCTGCGACGCGCACGTCGGCGACGGGCAGTTCGATGTTGTGCTCCTTGAAGCGGTCGAGGCGCGGCCATTTATCGGTGGGTATGAATTCGCCATCGACGCGCAGATGCGTATAGCCCTTGCCGCGCGCCCATTTGGCGAGATCGGTGTAATAGCCTTTGCGCGCGACGACGAGAGGCGCGAGCAGGCCGACGCGTTTGCCTTTGTAATCGCGCAGGATGCGCGCGGCCACGGCATCGACGGACTGCGGCTCTATCGGCACATCGCAGTCGGGGCAGTACTGGGTGCCGAGCTTGACGAACAAGAGGCGCAGGAAATGGTAGATCTCGGTGAGTGTTGCAACCGTGCTCTTGCGGCCGCCGCGGCTGGTGCGCTGCTCGATCGCCACCGTCGGCGGGATGCCGTAGATGGCATCGACGTCGGGCTTCGATGCCGGCCGCACAAACTGGCGCGCGTACGCGTTCAGCGATTCGAGATAGCGGCGCTGGCCTTCGGCGAACACGATGTCGAACGCAAGCGTGCTCTTGCCGCTGCCGGAAACGCCGGTGACGACGGTGAACTTGTTGCGCGGAATCGAAACGTCGATGTTCTTGAGGTTGTGCTCGCGGGCGTTGTGGATCTGTATGCTGGGAGAGGCGCGGGGCGAGACGGCCCGGGGCCACGTGGGGCGAGAGGCGGGACGTGGCTCCGCGACGACACTTTTCGCGGCGGGTTCGGCAAGAGCCGCTTCGTATTCACGCAGCGCTTTGCCGGTATGCGAAGTCGCATGCTGCATTACGTCTTGCGGTGTGCCGGTGCAGACGATTTCGCCGCCGGCTTCGCCGCCTTCGGGGCCAAGGTCTATGACCCAGTCGCTTGCTGCGATCACGTCGAGATTGTGCTCGATCACGACGAGCGAGTTGCCGGCGGCGATCAGTTGGCGGAACGCGCGCAGCAATTTGGCGACGTCGTCGAAGTGCAAGCCGGTGGTGGGTTCGTCGAACAGGAACAAACTTCCCCTCACCCCAGCCCGCTCCCCCAAGGGGGCGAGGGAGTTTCCTGCGTCGCCGACACGTTTTTCTATTCCCTCGCCCCGCTTGGCGGGGAGAGGGTTAGGGTGGGGGGCGCGTTTTGCGGCTTCGGCCAAATGTCCCGCGAGCTTCAAGCGCTGGGCTTCGCCGCCCGACAGCGTCGGCACCGGCTGGCCGAGTCGCAGGTATTCGAGGCCGACGTCGGCGAGCGGACGCAAAGCGGTTTGCACTGTCGACTGGTCGGCGAAAAAAGCGAGCGCTTCGCTGACCGTCATCTCAAGCACGTCGGCGACGGATTTGTTTTCGAGCGTGACTTCGAGTACCTCGGAGCGGAAGCGCTTGCCGTCGCAATCGGGGCAGCGCAGGTAAACGTCGGAGAGGAACTGCATCTCGACATGCTCGAAGCCGTTGCCGCCGCAGACCGGGCAGCGGCCGTTGCCGGAGTTGAAGCTGAAAGTGCCGCGCGTGTAATTGCGTTCTTTCGCCAGGGGTGCCTGCGCGAACAAGTCGCGTATGGCTTCGAAAGCACCGACGTAGCTGGCGGGGTTGGAGCGAGTAGTGCGCCCGATCGGTGTCTGGTCGACCATCACGATGTCGCCGATCAAATGGTGGCCGTGGATAGCACGATGCGCACCCGGCGTTTCGGTCGGTTTGCCTTTGTGTTTGAGCAGCGCTGCGTACAGCACGTCCTGCACCAGCGTCGATTTGCCCGAGCCGGAAACACCGGTCACGCACACCAGGCGATGCAAAGGCAGAGTGACGTCGATGTTCTTGAGGTTGTGTTCGCATGCGCCAAGTATTTCGAGAGACGAACGAGCAGGATAGACGATAGACGGTTTCCCCCCCTCTCGCCTCTCGGGCTCGTGCGCACGTTTGCGGCCGGAAAGGTAAGCGCCGGTCAATGAGCGCGGATCGTTCTTGACGTTCTCCGGCGTGTCGAAGCAAACGATTTCGCCGCCGCGCTCGCCGGGACCGGGGCCCATGTCGAGCAGGCGGTCGGCGGCGAACATGATCTGCGGCTCGTGCTCGACGACCACCAGCGAGTTGCCGGCGTCGCGCAGGCGCTGCATCACGCCGATCACGCGCTCCATGTCGCGCGGATGCAGGCCGATCGACGGCTCGTCGAGCACGAACAGCGTGTTGACCAGCGAAGTACCCAGTGCGGTGGTCAGGTTGATGCGCTGCACTTCGCCGCCGGACAAAGTGCGCGACTGGCGGTCTAGCGTCAGGTAACCGAGACCGACCGTAGCAAGGTACGACAGCCGCGCGCGGATTTCGCCGAGCAGCAGATCCGTTGCCTCATCCAGCTGCGTTGGGAGGTGCAGATGATCGACAAACGCGCGCGTGCGGTCTATCGGCAGCAGCATGAGGTCGTGCACGGTGAGGCCGGGCAGCGCGCGCAGGATTTCGTCGTCGTACTTGACGCTCAGCGCGCGATAGCGTTTCGTCGGCGGCAGCGCGCCGTCGGCGTCCTGCTTGCTGCCGAGCCGCCACGCCAGCGCGTCGGGCTTCAGCCGCGCGCCGCCGCACGCCTGGCACGGCGTGTAAGCGCGGTATTTCGACAGCAGCACGCGGATGTGCATCTTGTAGGCTTTGCTTTCCAGCCACTTGAAGAAATGGCGCACGCCGTACCAGGTGCCGGGCCAGGATTTTTTCCAGCTTATCCATTCGGGCTCGCCTTCGAGCGCCCAGTGTTTCTGCGTGGCCGTCAGTTCGCGCCACGGCGTGTCGAGCGGGATGCCGCGCTTTTTCGCGTACTTCTCGATGTCGTCCTGGCATTCGTGAAAGCTCGGCGTCTGCCACGGCCGCACCGCGCCGCCGCGCAGGGTTTTCGATTCGTCGGGCACGATCAGGCCGAAGTCGACGCCGATCACGCGCCCGAAGCCGCGGCATTCGTCGCACGCGCCGAGCGGCGAGTTGAACGAGAACAGGCTCGGCGTCGGTTCCGCGTAATGAGTGTCGCAGTCGGCGCAGTGGAGGTCGGAGGAAAAGCGCCACACAGTTTCACTCCCTCCCCCTTGAGGGGGGAGGGTCGGGGAGGGGGTGGAGTGTAAATCCGGTCCCTCGGCATGGGACGGGTAAACGTTTACCCGTCCCATGCCGACGCGCAGCGCAGCTTCGAGAGCCTCGATCACGCGCACTCGTTCGGCATTGCCGAGGCGGAGGCGATCCTGCACCACCTCGAGCAGATTTTTTTCTTCACGGTGAAAACGGGTGTAACCCTGCGCAGCAAGCAGCTCCTTGACTTCCTTGTCCGAAAAATTTTTCGGCACCGGCACCGGGAAGGTGATGATCAGGCGCGGGTCGCCGGCGGCCTGTGCGCGCGCGGCCAGTGCAGCGTAAATGGTGTCCGGCGTATCGCGATGGATGGAGCGTCCGCAGCCGCGGCAGAACAATTGCGCCGTGCGCGCGAACAAGAGCTTCAGGTGGTCGTTCAGCTCCGTCATGGTGCCGACCGTCGAGCGCGAAGTGCGCACCGGGTTGGTCTGGTCGATCGCGATGGCCGGCGGTATGCCGTGTATGGCGTCGACCTGCGGCTTGTCCATGCGGTCGAGGAACTGTCGCGCGTACGGCGAAAAAGTTTCGACGTAGCGGCGCTGGCCTTCCGCGTAGAGCGTGTCGAACACCAGCGACGATTTGCCCGAGCCCGACACGCCGGTGACGACGATCAGCTCGTTCAGCGGGAGTGCCAGCGTGAGGTTTTTGAGATTGTTCTGGCGCGCACCCGTAATGGTGATCGCGTCTTCACTGATCGGCAGGTTTTCGTTGGCTTTCATCGAGGCAGAATCTGCTGCTGAGCGCAGCGGGTGAGGTGTGGACGGAAACGACTATTGTATAGGGTGTGTCAAGGGGGTTGCTGCGACAGCCGTCATGCCCGCGTAGGCATCCAGACACGTCAGGATTCCTGGGTTCCCGCCTGCGCGGGAACGACGAGGGCTAACTTTTGGAGTCAACCGTTCAGGATCGCGATCACGCGCGTGCGTTTGCCGCCGCCGGAATGCTCCATCTTGACCATCACGGGAAACTGTTCTTCCAGTTTCTTGCACGCGTCTTCCTTGGTGGTAAAGACCATGGGCTCGCCGCTGGCGCCCCTGACGTCGTGCCACAAGCCGTTTTCTTCCTGCGTTTCGATTTTGAACATGCCGGCCTCTCGTTATTCACAAGTTCGATTCGCCACGGGCCGTTTGGTTCAGTCGGGGGGATTTCCGGCGGCGGGCCGCGGGCTCAACATCACGCGGGTCTTGCGGTGAACGGCAGCGCGCGGGCTTGCGCGCCAGCGCTTACTCGGGCGTAATGCCGCCGTCCTTGATGACGCGCGCCCATTTCGCGACTTCATTCCTGATGATGGGTTCGACCACATCCGCGGTGCCGCCGAGGGTTTCTATGCCCTGCGCGGCCAGTTTTTCCCTGACGTCGGGTATTTGCAATACGGCGTTGGTTTCGCGGTTGAGGTAGGTGACGATATCCCGGGGCGTGCCCGTGGGAGCCAGTAGCGCGTAGATGGCGACGGATTCGAAGCCCGGCAGCGCGGCTTCCGCCATTGTCGGCAGGTCGGGCAACACCGGCGAGCGTTTCACCGTGGTGACTGCCAGCGCGCGCAGTTTGCCGATCCTGATGAAAGGCAGATGTGGTGGCAGGGTGTCGAGCGACATCGCAATCTGGCCATTGAGTAAATCAGGCAGAAAGAGAGCCGTGCCCTTGTATGGCACGTGCACGATGTTGATTTTCGCCATCTGTCCAAACAGCGCGCCGGTGAGGTGGATGAGCCCGCCGGTGCCGGAAGATGCGTAATTCAGTTCGCCCGGATGCGCTTTGGCCAGTGCGATCAGGTCTTTGACGCTGCGCACCGGCAGCGCGGGATGCACCACCAGCACGTTGGTGATCGCGCCGGTCATGGCTATCGGCGCGAAGTCGCGGCGCACGTCGTAGTTGAGGTTCTTGTAATAGCTGACCGCGATCGAGTGCGACGCGATTGAACCCATCAACAGCGTATAACCATCGGGCGGCGACTTCGCGGCGGCTTCGGCGCCGATGTTGGCGCCCGCGCCGGGCCGGTTGTCGATGGGCATCTGCTGGCCGATGCGCTCGGACAATTTCTGGCCGACCACACGCGTGAGTATGTCGGTCGCGCCACCGGCGGGAAACGGCACGATGATCTTGACCGGCCGCGCCGGATAACCGGCCGGCTTGGTTTGGGCCTGCGCCGCGAACGTGATCGCCGCCAGCAGAATCAGCGGCAGCAGCCGGATGCGAATTGCGAATTTATTCGTCGACATGCCGACCTTCCCTGGTGAATTCCAGCGCGTGGCGCCCCGGCGCGATTGCCGTTGCATGCCACCGATAATAGCCGAAACCGAATGGCGCGGCCGCGCACTGAATTTGCGTAGGTGCCACGGCGCACCTAAAGACCTCGGGCGATGTGCCGTTATCTGGTGCGGGCGGGCTTGCGTGCCGGTCCCGACCAGGAGCGCACCGCCATGAGCAGGCTTTATCTATTTCTATGTTTCGCTACCGTTTCGCTGGTTTCGCTGCCGGCAATTTGCGGTCTCGACCCCGCGCCTGCGCGCGTCGCCGGTGAAAAACTCGACAGCGGTGCGGGCAGCCTGCCGCATTACGCGCAATGGGGTAAGCACCCGACCCTGCAAGGTCTGGCGCGTCCTGCGCCCGCCGGGAAACCGGCTCGCGGCACCGGCAATCAGCGCGCCGACATGGTGCTGGATCGGCCGTAATCGCGGCGCGTCGCGCGTCTTCGCGTTACTTCAGGTTCTGCAGGTTGAGCAGCAGCATGTCGAGTTTGTCGATCAAGAGCGCGTATTCGTCTTTGCCGCCCAGGATTTCGAGGCAGCTCGTCATGCGGGTTTTCAGCTCACCCGCCGGCAGGCCGGCGGTGCCGGTGAGAAATTTTGCCACCTCGGGCAGATCGGCGGCCGCCGCAAAACTCTGACATTCCGCCAGCATCGCGTCGATTTCCGCGCGGTTCATGGTGGTGCTGAACTTCATCGTCGAATCGAAACTCATGGCAGCTTCCCCCCCGAGCCAGATTTTGGAATGGCGTGAGGCGACAGATTACGTTGTAACGGCACCGGGCGACAAGGGGCAGCCGGATCACGCTTTCAGGGCGTGCCGCCGCGCATTCCGCTATCATTGCCGCCTTTCCCATTTCCGCAAAATCCCCATGGCCCAATACGTTTATACGATGCAGCGCGTCGGCAAGGTTGTGCCGCCCAAGCGCCAAATCCTGAAAGACATTTCGCTGTCGTTTTTCCCGGGCGCCAAGATCGGCGTGCTGGGGCTGAACGGCTCGGGCAAATCGAGCCTGCTCAAGATCATGGCGGGCGAAGACAAGAACTACGACGGCGAAGCCGTGCCGATGCCGAATATGCGTATCGGGTTTTTGCCGCAGGAGCCCGAGCTCGACCCGGACAAGACGGTGCGCGAAATCGTCGAAGAGGGGCTGGGCGAAATCAGCGAGGCCAAAAAGAAGCTCGATGAAATCTATGCGGCCTACGCGGAACCGGATGCGGACTTCGACAAGCTCGCCTCCGATCAGGCGAAATACGAAGCGGTCATCGCGGCGGCGGGCGGCGACGCCGAGCACCAGCTCGAAATCGCCGCCGACGCGCTGCGTTTGGCGCCATGGGACGCGAAGATCGGACCGCTGTCGGGCGGCGAGAAACGCCGCGTCGCGCTGTGCCGCCTGCTGCTGTCCAAGCCCGACATGCTGTTGCTCGATGAGCCCACCAACCACCTCGACGCCGAGAGTGTAGATTGGCTAGAGCAGTTCCTGCTGAAATTCCCGGGCACCGTGGTGGCGGTGACGCACGATAGATACTTCCTCGACAATGCGGCGGAGTGGATCCTGGAGCTCGACCGCGGCCGCGGCATCCCGTGGAAAGGCAATTACAGTTCGTGGCTCGAGCAAAAAGACGAGCGACTCACGCAGGAAGAAGCGACCGAGTCGGCGCGCCAGAAGACCATCAAGCGCGAACTCGAGTGGGTGCGCCAGAACGCGAAAGGCCGCCAGGCCAAGAGCAAGGCGCGTCTCGCGCGTTTCGAGGAACTCTCTTCGCACGAATACCAGAAGCGCAACGAGACCTCGGAAATTTTCATTCCGGTCGCCGACCGTCTGGGCGACAGTGTCATTGAGTTCACGGGTGTGAGCAAAGGCTACGGCGACCGCCTGCTGATCGACGACTTGTCGTTCAGGGTTCCGCCGGGCGCGATTGTCGGCATCATCGGCCCCAACGGCGCCGGCAAGTCCACATTGTTCCGCATGATCGCCGGCAAGGAAAAGCCCACCAAGGGCACAGTCGAGATCGGCAAAAGCGTGAAGCTGGCGGTGGTCGACCAGTCGCGCGACGAGCTCGAAGCCGACAAGACGGTTTTCGATTTCATTTCGGGCGGATCGGACGTGCTGAACGTCGGCAAATTCGAAATGCCTTCGCGCGCCTACCTCGGGCGCTTCAACTTCAAAGGCACCGACCAGAGCAAGCACGTCGGCAAACTGTCGGGCGGCGAGCGCGGCCGGCTGCATCTCGCGGCCACGCTGATCAAGGGCGGCAACGTACTGCTGCTCGACGAACCGTCAAACGATCTCGACGTCGAAACGCTGCGTGCGCTCGAAGACGCTCTGCTCGAATTCGCCGGCTGCATCCTCGTCATCTCGCACGACCGCTGGTTCCTCGACCGCATCGCCACCCACATCCTCGCTGCCGAAGGCGACTCGAAGTGGACGTTCTTCGACGGCAACTACCAGGAATACGAAGCCGACAAGAAAAAGCGCTTGGGTGAAGAGGGTGCCAAGCCGAAGCGGATACGGTTTAAGCCGCTGAAGTAATTCTTTAAGAACCCATCGCCCCGCTTGCGCGGAGAGCGTGTGCAACAAAGCGAGGGGCCGGGCGGGGGTGAGGGGCTGTTTCCTCCAAGGTGACGGCGTGTGTTACAATTTAACGTCAACGTAACACACCAGCCGGAGCCGACCATGAGTGACATCATCAACGCCCGTATTCCGCTGCGTATCGGACAGAAACTCGCGGAGTATTGCGCCAAAAGCGGCACCACGCGCACGCAGGCGGTCACGCGCGCGCTGGATCATTATCTCGACAGCGAAACGGGCGGGCCCAGTCCTTATTCGCTGGCCGCCGACCTGATACCGGAACGCGGCGCGAAAAACCTGCAAGCGGACAAGGTCAAAGAAATCGCGCGCAAGGCGTTTCGTGGCGCGCGCACTCGTTGACACCGGCGCGGTGGTCGCGCTGATCAACCGTGACGACCGTCATCATCCGGCGGCGGTCGAATGGTTCAAGAGCTTCCGCGGGAAGATGCTCACCACCGAAGCGGTCATCACTGAGACCGCTTACGTACTGGCGGCGAGCCCGGCCCATCAGCGCGCGGCCCTCATATGGTTCGACCGCGCCCGCGCCGCCGGTCTGCTGCAGGTGGAGCCGGTCGCCGATTACGCCGCGTTCGCTCGCATCATCAATCAGTATGCAAGCCTGCCTTGCGATTACGCCGATGCCACGCTCATCGCGCTCGCCGAGCGCACCGGCGTAACGGCGATCGCCACCATCGACCAGCGCGATTTTTCGGTCTACCGTCTGCGCGGCCGCAAGCGCTTTAGCCTACTGCTGGGTAAGTAACGCGCGCGCTGGTTCTTGACGAAGGCGCGAAGCCCAAGTGGATACGGTTCAAGCCGTTGAAGTAGGGGCGCGGATTAGCTTATCAATGTAATGCAATAGCTTGCTTGCCCGCACCGCAATACTGCCTGCCATCGTGACCCCTGTGAGCCGCCGAGTAACACAGGCGAGTTCGGTGCCGTGGTCGAGGACCTGTCTGAGCTCGCAATGCTTATGTGTTTTCTCATTCTTCGAGCGAGTTCCACAGACCCCGAACTCGTCGAGTAACACAGGGGACGCGCTGGCGCGGATCACCAGGGCGGCCTTCCCTTTGGTTACTTTCGCTTGGCCGCGCAAGGGAAAGTGACCAGCTCCCGGGCTGCCCCCGGGGAAGTAATGAGTGACCCATCCCCATCCCAGCCTTCCCCTTGAAAGGGAAGGAGCGAATAGCGCCGGCTCCTCACCTGATCAATCTTCTTTCGGCTTCCACCCGGCAAATTCCGGCCACACGCGTTTCACCACGGTGCCGTTGAAGTCCCATGCGACGCACTGGCCAATGTGCGGCGGCGGGCGCTCGAGCAGAGGCTCGGGCAAGCCGGCGAGTTTCCGCAGGTGTCGAAGGTAAAGCGGGATCGTCTGGTAGCCCACGGTTGCCATATTGAACAGCAGTTCGCGCAGATGCGCGCAGCCCTGGGTTCCCCCGAGCGCTTTTTCAATTGCCTTGCGCCATCCGCGTCCCAGCGTGCAGCCGATCAGCCTCTGCATGGGCGGGTTAGCTTGATGGCATTCCGGAAACGGCGTTGCCGGCATGCCGACGGCGACGTCGGTGATTTTCATTGCATCGTCCACCGTCAAACGGATCACCATGCCGTGCACGGCCTCGCCGGCTGGCATGACGCCTCTGCCGGGCTTCTCCTGCTCATATGTTTTCGTGTCGGTAAGCTCCGCTTCTATGTCCCACAAGCCGTCTTCACGGCGGTAACCGCGGTATTGGACGTCACGCGTATGCACGTGCGTGCGCGGGACGGGAGCGGCCAGACTGTCAGCGTATCTCGATGTGTTCTCTTGCATCGTGCCTTCCTTGATCAGGCCGCGCGGCGGAACGGCGAGACAGCGGGGCGCGGTTTTTGCGACGCCTGCCATAAATCCCATTTGGATTGTCCCGCGAGCCATGACTCCGGCGTGGTCCGGGTAAGCAATCCGATGCGAATCGCCATATCCGCCGATATTGCGGAGCGGCCGTTGAGTATGCGTGACAACTGCACGCGCGAAACGCCGAGGCGCCCCGCTACTTCTTCGATCGTCATTCGCTCGGGCAGAAACTCCCGCAGAATTTCACCTGGGTGGGGAGGGTTATGCATGCGTGCCATGATTGCTCCTAATGATAGTCCTGATAGTTCACCAGAGTTGCATCAGCGCCTTCAAAAGCAAAAGTCAGGCGCCAGCTTCCATCGACCCATACGGCCCACTGGCCTTTGAGGTCACCCTTGAGCGCGTGGAGCTTCCAGCCTGCCGCGTCCATATCCGCCGCGTTCGTTGCATCGTCCAAACGGGACAACATCAAACGCAAGCGGCGTTCATGCTGCGGCTGAATTCCGGCTTTTGAGCCCTTCTCGAAAAACCGTTGCAGCCCCTTGTGCCGGAAGCTCTTGATCATGGGTCATCGTAGCATGTAACGCTACACTTTACAAAAGCGGCGCCGCCAGCCGTGTTGATGCAAACCAGGTCGGACCTGCGCAACGCGCAAATTCGACGAGACGAGGCTCCAAATTACGCGATGCTTTAAGGAAACTCTGATTAAGGAAGCTCTGATCAAGTCGTCAACCGTTCGCCCTGAGGTATCGAAGGGTGAATGCTGTCTCTCGGTAAACATTCCGTTCGTGCTTCTATACATCAGCACGAACGGACTTAATGGGGTTTTTGAGATAGCTTCAAGTTGGCAGTCCTCGCCTTTTGCCCTGCCGGCGCTAACGGAATAACTGCTCAGCCAATGATCGCGGCGAGTGGATGGTCACGCCGGCGAAATTCCTGCCATAACCTGCGCCAAAGTGTGTGCGGTCGCCGGTGACCAGCGCGTCGCAGCGCAAGCGTATTGCCGCGGCCAATACTGCGCGGTCTTTTTCCGGAAGCCAGTTGACCAGCCGCAATTCCGGACCGGGCGCCTGCGCCGGACTGATATGCAGACGCTTGAGCAGCGACTCCAAGCGGGTTAGCGCAGAGGGTTCTTTTGCCGCGAGATTGCGGCGCGCTTCGATCACGACGTAGTCGTCGACCCTGCAATCATGCCCGCGGCTGATCAGCAAGCGTACGAATTCGCGCACCGCGCCATCGGATTTCGCGGCGGAGAAGAGGATATTTGCATCAAGAAACACCCGCATGCGCGGACCCGCTACGCTTTGCGGGCAGATTTCCGCTCGGGCCGCGTGGTACGCTTGGACCCTGCGGACTTGGCGCCGAGGTAGGCGGCGAGTTCTTGCTCGGCAACATCGAACTCGCGCACGCGCTCCGGCGTATACATTTCCACCGGCAGTGTGACGGCGGGACGCAGAAGCAGACCCTCCGGGGTGGTTTCGGCGATCAGATGGTCTTCGGCTTTCAATCCAAGCGCCTGACGCAGTTTCGCCGGTAGCGTGATAACGCCGCGGCTCGTAATCGTGACATTTGCTTTCATGCCTTGCAGTTTAGCAGAATTACTGCAATGCTGCATCGATGAAGGCAGGCTGGTAGGCAATGTCGACGAGGAAGCAGCAGCGACCCTGCTATACTCCGCCCCACGCGGCTTTGTTGACCAGTCCCCCTGCCGCTGTCGGTTCCGACACTTTCATATTTATCCGCCTGTGACTGGCACTCTTATCAAGTGACAGGCCGATCGCTTTATTGGAAATCCACATGTCATTCGCAAATCTCGGTTTGTCCGACGATCTCGTACGCGCGGTCGCGGAGCACGGCTATACCATTCCCACACCCATCCAGATGCAGGCGATCCCGGCCGTGCTCGCAGGCGGCGACCTGCTGGCCGGCGCGCAGACGGGCACCGGCAAGACCGCCGGCTTCGTGCTGCCTATCCTGCAACTGTTGTCCACGCGCGAAGGTGCAAAGACTGCTAGCGGGCGTAAACCGGTCCGTGTGCTGATCCTGGCGCCGACGCGCGAGCTCGCCGCGCAGATCGAAGAAAGCGTTCGCGTTTACGGTAAATACTCGAAGCGGACGTCCACTGTTGTGTTCGGCGGCGTCGGCATCAATCCGCAGATGATCAAACTGAAACGCGGCGTCGATATCCTGGTCGCGACACCGGGCCGTCTGCTCGATCTGCACCAGCAGCGCGCCGTTGACCTGTCGCACGTCGAGATATTGGTACTCGACGAAGCCGACCGCATGCTCGACATGGGCTTCATTCACGACATCAAGCGCATCCTCGCGCAATTGCCCAAGCGGCGGCAGAACCTGCTGTTCTCGGCGACGTTCTCCGCGGAGATCAAGGCGCTGGCCGACAACCTGCTCAATGCGCCGGCGATGATAGAGGTCGCGCGCCGCAATTCGACGGTGGAGATCATCAGCCAGAAAGTCCATCCGGTCGATCGCGACAAGAAGCGCGAGTTGCTCTCGCATCTCATCAAAACGAACAAATGGCACCAGGTGCTGGTGTTTCTGCGCACCAAGCACGGCGCCGATAGGCTAGTGAAGCAGTTGATCCTGGACGGCATCACCGCGCTGGCGATACACGGCAACAAAAGCCAGGGCGCGCGCACGCGCGCGCTCGCCGAGTTCAAGACGGGCGATCTGGCGGTGCTGTGCGCCACC
The DNA here is from genome assembly GCA_947474275.1 of Betaproteobacteria bacterium. GTDB lineage: Bacteria > Pseudomonadota > Gammaproteobacteria > Burkholderiales > SG8-41 > PALSA-1004. The sequence goes on along the minus strand of CANJHY010000033.1, from coordinate 1,095 downwards.
GACATCGCCGCGCGCGGCATCGACATCGACCAGCTGCCGCACGTGGTCAACTACGATCTGCCGAACATTCCCGAGGATTACGTGCACCGCATCGGCCGCACCGGCCGCGCGGGTTCGACCGGCGAGGCGATCTCGCTCGTCTGCGTGGACGAGCACGAGTTTCTCCGCGACATCGAGAGGCTGATCAAGCGCGACATTCCGCAGGAAGTCATCCCCGGCTTCGAGCCGGACCGGAACGAGAAGGCGCAACCGATCCTGCAGAGACAGGGCCGGGGGCAGAATCAGGGACAGCAACGCGGCCAGCAGCGCGGACAACAACCCGGCCAACAAAGAAGCGGCGGCGGGCAGGGCCAACCGCGCGGCAAGTCCGGCGGTGGTGGCCGCAGCCAGGGACACGGCGCGCAGAAGGCCCCGCACTCACAGCCCAAGCACCCAAGTCACGCTCAGCCCAAGCCGCAACATGGCCGGCCGAGTTCCCAACCCGCGCCCGCGCATCACGCCAAGCCGGCTCCCGCCGCCAAAAGTGGCGGACATGCGCCCGCAGCACCCGCCGGCGCGGCGAAGAAGAAGTCGTCGTTTGTTTATCGTACGGGTGGGCGGTTTCGCTAGAGGTCTTCTTCAAAATACTACACCGACAAGCAACCGCCGATTAACGCCGATACAATTCCAGATCCGCCCCCGACCAATGCCAGGTCCTTTGAGCGTTTCTGCGTTCATCGGCGGTGCCAAATTGTTTTTGAGACGGGTTCGGGTTAATTTGCCGGGGCGGTTTCCGGGCTCCCCACGGGATAGAATAATCGCTGGCCTTCATATCAGCGGGGAATTCCACATGAGCAAAGTCACCGCCGCAATCGGCATCACGCTGTTAGCCACGACGGGAAGTGTTGTTGCGACTGACGCGCAGTATCCGACCAAACCGGTTCGTGTCATCGCCGCTTTTCCGCCCGGCGGCGGGGTCGATATTGTCGCGCGGGCCGTCAGCGAGAGGCTCAGTGCGCGCCTCGGGCAGTCATTGGTGGTCGACAACAGGCCGGGCGCCGGCACTGCGATCGGCACCGAGATCGCGGTGAAAAGCCCGGCCGACGGCTACACGCT